>NZ_JBVVAJ010000008.1:0-203692 GCF_055792805.1 Microvirga sp. HS2 | reverse complement strand
CGGAAACAGGTCCGAGACCGGCATCATGGCCGAGCCGATGATGCCGAACGCATGCCCAATCCCATGCATCTGCAGAACCTTCACAAACGCCTCTTCCGTCGTCATCCTCATCGATCTCGTCCTTTTTCGTTGTTCGCGTTGTCGGGGGTTGGAGGTTGGGGGTTAAAGCTTCTCGTCCTTGAGGGCGTACCAGTGATACATGGCCCGCTGGCCGAGACGCCTGAACGGCGTCAGTGGCCCATGCCCGGGAAGAGGAGAGGTAAAGATCGGGAGATCGATGGCGGCGTTGCCGGCGATGAGCTGCGCCAGCCGCCGTCCGGCCTGCGCCGAGTACATCACTCCGTTGCCGCCATAGCCCATGGCGTAATAAATCGACTGGGTCGGATCCGGCTGGACGATGCGTGGCATCATGTCGTGGCTCACATCGACCCAGCCCCACCAGGAATAATCGAGTTTGATCCCCCGCAGCGCGGGAAACTTGCGGTACAGCCCTTCGAGGAGCAGGTTCAGATGCCGGGGATTTCCCGCATCGGCCCCCGTGATCGCGCTGCGGCTGCCGATCTGCACGCGTCCGTCGGGAAGAAGCCGGTAATAGTGGCGCAGCGTGCGCGTATCGGTCAGCACCAGTTTCGTCTCGAAGCCGCAAGCCTCACGCTCCGAGGCCGTGAGGGGACGCGTGACGACCGAGTTCGACAGAACGGGCATCAGCCGGTGCCTGGTCAGCGAATGCATGCCGGGAGACGTATAGGCCGCCGTGGCCAATGCCACCGCTTTCGCGCGAACGATTCCGCCGGGCGTGGTCAGATAATGAACGTTGCCCTTCGTGGTCCAGCCGATCACCGGGCTGCCGGGATGCACTTTGGCGCCCAACCTGCGAGCCATATCGAGATAGCCGAAGGCCAGCTTGCCCGCATGAATCCCGATGCCGTCCGGCTCATGCATCGCGCCGGCCGCCTCCTGGTCGCGCAGATAAATGCGGTGCAGTTCGTCCCTGCCCACGATCCGGGTTCTGTATCCGAAGACCTCGTTCAGGAGCTTGGATTCCCGTTCCAGAACGGGCATCATCTTCGGCTTGTGAGCGATGTAGAGATGCCCGCCATCCTGCGGCTCGCAATCGAACTCACCCGAATAGATCAACGAGCGGAAGACATCGAAGGCCTCGGCGATCTCGGCATGCATCCGTCTCGCGACATCGACGCCCCAGCGTTCGATCCATTGCGAGCGCTTCAACCGGCCGGATGCGATCTGCGCCTGACCGCCGTTCCGGGTGCTGCATCCCCAGGCGACGCTGTTCGCCTCGAGCACGGTCGCCTTGATGCCGTAATCCTTCGCCAGGTGGATGGCGCAGGACAGCCCCGTGTATCCAGACCCTACGACCACGACGTCGGCATCCATGTCGGCCGTGATGGGGCCGTCGTCCTCCGGCGGCTCCCCAGCCGTCGCGATCCAGTAGGTCGGACAGTAATCGCGGTAACGGCCCGGCCCTTCGTCGACCATCGGATCGTAGGACGGGTCGTACAGGCTCTTTTCGACCCTGTTCTTCGTGATCTGAGTCAGCATCTGAATACCCTCACGCACGTTGGATGATCCGTGTGCTATCGTGGAAGGAGCGGACGGTTCTTGCGGAAGGCCTGTTTATGGACGATGCGCCCGTCCCGAAGCCGGAACAGATCGGCGCCCTGCGCCTCGATCCGCGTTCCATCGGCATTCGTGCCCGTAAAGGTCCACTCGGACACCGCCCGGTCTCCATGCACGAAATGGCCATGATGATCCCAGCGCGCGTCCGGCATGGACGCCCAGACACCCGCGAAGGCCTCGCCGATCGCCTTCGCTCCGACGAAGCGCGTGCCGTGAACCTCCGGTCCACCCACGGCATCGAACACGCAATCCTCAGCGAAATAGGCCATGATGGCGTCGACATCGTGCCGGTTGAAGGCATCGAACAGATCGCTGAGATCCTTCTCGGTTATCGCTTGCGTCGACATAAAACTCTCCTCTTCTTCGAGCCCTCGAAAGGGTAGCCGTCCTCGGGCCGAGCGCTGCCGGTCCAGCGTCGGATCTCGTCGTGATCACCGTTGTCGCGTTGTTGCTTCCCGCGCCGCGGCTATCGCGGCGGCTTTGCGCTTTGAAAGGGTGGCGGTGCCTGTGAACGATGGCTCATGTTGCGTCAGTACCCGAACATTTTCGGCAGCCAGAGCGAGAGCTGCGGGAATGCTGCGATGATGCCGATCGCCACTGTGTTGGCGGCGGCGAACGGGATGGCCTTGAGCGCGATCTCTTCGAGAGAAACCCGCGAGATGCCGGATGCGATGAACAGGTTCTCGCCCAAGGGCGGCGTCTGGAACCCGACGGCCAGGGTGCAGATCATGACGATCCCGAAATGCGTCGGATCGATTCCAACGCTGTACGCGACCGGCAGCATGACGGGCACGAGGATCATGATCGCCGCCAGCGTTTCCATGAACATGCCAACGAAGAGCAGGAACCCGATGAACAGCGCCCAGATGAAGAAGATGTCGTTCGTCAGCGCCAGCGTGCTCTCGGCGATGAGGGCCGGAATTCTGTTGGCCACCAGCAGCCGGCCGAAAACCGTTGCGGTGAACAGAATGAGCAGCACACGCCCGGTCAGCCACGTCGTCGTTTCCAGCGCGCGAAACACGGCATCCCATGTCAGCTCACGATAGATGAGAACGCCGACCACGAGAGTGTAGAAAATTGCGACGACGGCTGCTTCCGTGGGCGTGAACCATCCGGAATAGATCCCGCCCAGGATGATGAACGGCGCCAGCAAAGCCCAGAAGCCCTGATAGGCGGCTTGTGCCGTGTTGCGGATGCTCCAGCTTTCGTTCGATCCGGTATATCCCTTGCGCGCGCTCATCATATAGTTGAGCGCCAGGAGGCTCGCGGCGACGAGTGCGCCCGGAATGAAGCCTGCGATGAAGAGCTTCGAAATCGAGACCGATCCAAACTGGCCGAACTTCGCGACGGCTTCCGGCGGCGCCGCGAACCCGAGCGCCGAGATCCCGAAGATGACCATCGGAATCGATGGCGGAATGACGATTCCGAGGCCGCCCGCCGCGGCGGTGAGCGAGGATGCATAGCCGCGGTCGTAGCCGCGCTTGGCCATCGCCGGAATCATCAGCATTCCCACGGCTGCGGTCGTTGCCGGGCCGGAGCCGGAGATCGCCCCGAAGAACAGGCAGGCGATGACGGTCGCCGCCCCCATGCCGCCCGTGAAGGGACCGGCCAGGCTTTCGGCGACGGCGATCAATCGCCGCGACAGTCCCGCCGCCTCCATCAGGGCTCCGGCGAGAATAAACGCCGGAAGCGCCATCAGCGGGAACGATCCGACCGATGTGAAGGCGATCTGCACGAACTGGATCGGATTCTCGCCGATATAGAGGAATGTCACGAGCGCCGAGATCCCGAGCGCGACCGTGATGGGTGCGCCGATGAACAAAAGGGCGACGAACGTGCCGAATAGAATAAGAGAGATTGTCGCTTCCATGGCCTTCTCCTCCTGGTGCTGCCGCGTGAACGCGCGTTACGCGCTGGAGACGCTCGCGAGGGGCGGCTGGACTTTCAGCTCATCCAGGTCGATGGCGTCGGGATCGGCGATCTCGTCGCCCTTGATCAGCTGACGGTAATGGACTTGGGCGACCCGGATGGCCATGAGTGTGAAGGCGATCGGAAGGATCAGGTAGATGTACTTCATCTCGATGCCCAAGGTCTGAGCCTTCCAGAACTTGTTCATGCGCCTGAAGATGAAGTCGAGCGTGAGATAGACGAAGTACAGGTTGAAGGCGATCCAGAACAGGTCCGCGAAGGCCTCCACGTATTTCGCCCCCTTGCCCGGGAGCAGCTTCAGATGAAACGTCACCCGGTTGTGCGCGTTGAGCTTGGCGGCGTAGCTCGCACCGAAATATGCGAACCACACGAACAGGATCACGGACAGTTCCTCGATCCACGAGATGGAATGTTGAAAGAACTGACGCGCCACGATCTGCGTGAAGAGAAGGACCACGAAGGTCGCCAGCAGAATGCGGCAGATGTAACTTTCGATATTATCGATAATGGTGCGTACTTGGCTCATGGCAAACTCCTCCGCAGGAGGGCGCAGCGACGCGCCCTCTCATCCCATGTCAGTGAGTTCGTCCTAGCCGCTACTTCACTGGGTCGCGTCCGAGCGCCTTGAGCACCGTGTTCAATTTGTCGACGCCGCCGATGCTTTCATAGAATTTCGGCCACACCGCTTTTGTCGCAAGGGATATGAACTCTGCTTCCTTATCGGCCGGCTCGTTGATCTTCATGCCGCGGGAGACAAGTTCCCTTTTGATTTCCTCTTCCTTCGCGCGCAGGAATTGAGCGCTGTGCTTCGTCGCTTCCTGCCCCGCATCGAGGATCGTCTTTCGGTCCTGCTCGGAAAGATCCTGGAATACGGATTCCGAGATGATCAGAGGCTCGATGGAGAAGATGTACCGAATGTTGGTGACGTACTTCTGGACCTCGTCGAACTTCATCGCGTACACGGTCATGTACGGATTGTCCTGGCCGTCGACGACCTTCTGCTGCAATGCGGAGAAGGTTTCGGACCAGGCCATCGGCGTCGGGTTGAGCCCCCACGACTTATAGGCCTCGATCATGATCTCGTTCTTGGGAACGCGAATGACGAGGCCCTTCAGGTCCGCGACGGATTCCACGGGCCGCTTGGAATTGGTGAGCACCCGAAAGCCGGAATAGGCCCAGCCGATGATCCGGACGCCGGCATCGCGGACCGTGTTCTCGATCATTTCCTTTCCAATGGCCCCCTGGGTCAGCTTCTCCGCGTCGTCGAGGCTGAGAATGACGTAAGGCAGCGTCAGCGTGCCGACCGTGGGCGAGAACGGCGTGATGTTGTTGATGGCGAGGATGGACATGTCGAGGGTGCCGGTCGCCGCATTGTTGACCGTATCCTCCTCGGAGCCGAGCTGCCCGTTCAGAAACAGGGTTGCCGTGTGCTTGCCGCCGGACTTGGCCTCGAGGGCCGAGACGAAGGCTTTGCCGAGTTCATGCTGCGTGCCGCCCGCGCCGTCGCCGACTGCGATCTTGAAATTTTTCGCCAGGGCCGGCGATGCCGTCAGAACGGCGAGCGTGGCGACTGTCGCCGAAAAAGCTTTGAGCCTGTGAAGGGCGTTCATGGTTTCCTCCCATATGGATGTGACCTTTCGGCCGAAGCGCGTGCCGGTTCGATGACCTGCCTTCTGACGCTTGGGAAGAAGATGGACTGCCGACCTACCCTCTTGTATATCCAGATATGGCGTTGAATAAGTCCAGATGACCGAGGGCGACGGCTTTGACGAAGGGGTCAGTACCCGAGGCGATCTTCTTCCTCGACAAGAGTCGCCGCGGCAGTCTGCAGGCGCAGATCCGGGAAACCGTCGTCTCCGGCATTCTCTCCGGACGGCTCGTCCCGGGCATGCGGCTTCCATCCACGAGGCGGCTGGCGGACTACCTGAAAATATCCCGGATCACCGTGACCCTTGCCTATCAGGAGCTCGTCGCGCAGGACTACATCACCGTGTCGCCGCGCAGCGTCTATTGCGTTTCGGAGCATGCGCCGATCGAGCGCCTCGCCTTGGGCGCAGCAGACGCTCCCGAAGGTCGTGTCGACTGGGAGCGGCGCCTGAAGACGAAGCTGTCCGACATCAGGTCGATCCGCAAGCCGCTCGACTGGCGGCGCTATCCCTATCCATTTCTTTATGGCCAGATCGACATGTCGCTGTTCGATCTAGCGGCGTGGCGCGACTGCACCCGGCGGGCGCTGGGACGGGCGGATTTCGAGTTCATGGCGGGCGACTTCGCATCGGCCGACGATATGCAGCTCGTCAGCTATATTTCATCCCGGACCCTTCCGCGAAGAGGCATCAAGGCGGAGCCCGACGAGATCCTGGTGACGGTCGGGGCGCAGAATGCGCTCTGGATCGCGATCCATCTTCTCCTGAAGAAGGGCTCTCATGCGGTGTGCGAAAATCCCTGTCACCCTGATCTTTACGCGGCATTGCGGCTCAGCAGGGCGAAAGTGACCACGATAGACGTCGATCACGCAGGCTTGTCGCCCGAACTGCTGCCAGAAGATGTGGATGTCGTTTTCGTGACGCCGAGCCATCATGCTCCAACGGGCGCGCGAATGCCCATGGCCCGGCGGCAGAAGCTGCTTCAATTGGCGGAGGAGCGCGATTTCATCATCGTCGAAGACGATTACGAATTCGAGATGAACTTTCTTGCTCCTCCCTCGCCTGCCCTTCGCTCCCTCGACCGGAGGGGGCGCGTGCTCTATGTCGGCAGCTTCTCGAAATCCCTCTTTCCCGGCCTGCGCCTCGGCTATCTTGTGGCGCCGTCCGCCGTCATTCGCGAAGCGCGGGCGCTCAGGGCGCTCATGCTCCGGCATCCGCCCGGACACTTGCAGCGAACCGCCGCCTATTTCCTCGCTCTGGGCCATTACGATGCAGTGGTCGCGCGCATGCGCAACGAGTTTCAGAAGCGGCACCAGATCATGGCCGCGGCCCTGGAAGCCGAGGGAATGACGATCGCCGGAAAAGCGGATTTCGGTGGAACGTCCTTCTGGATCGAAGGCCCCGAGGGGACGGATGCGGACCGGCTGTCGCAGGAACTCAAGAGCGATGGCGTCCTCATCGAGTCCGGATCTCCCTTCTTTGCGAACGATGCCGAACCTTGTCGCTTTTTTCGCATGGCGTATTCGTCGATTCAGGCGAGCCGCATCCAGGAGGGTGTCCGCCTCACGCGCAAAAGGATGGATGCTCTGCTTTGACGGCCCGCCATTCATGGCCCGATGGGACTTGGCATGAAGACGACCCATGAGCGACGCGGAGGTCCATCACCCTTGAGACAATCGCGCCCGGCTGAGATAGGTGGGATCGGGCGTGGTCGCGCGCGCGGGCGGGAGATAGAGCGTCGTCGTTGCGGTGATGCTCGACGCGAGAAGCTGCTCCAGCATGATCGGGCGGATCACTGGCTCGCATCCGGGCACCGAGGGAGCCTCGTAGAGATAAACCGGATGCAAGCTGGGATAAAAGAGCAGCAGCTTCTCGAGCAGCAGCGGCATCGCCGATGTGTCGTAGGCGAAGCGTCGGAAGGTCAGATCGCCGATCAGTCCCACCTGCCACAGGATGAGCTGAGCCGTGTTGTCGATTGTGCGTGCGTTGAAGAGGAAGTCGGTCGCCTCATAGGATTGGCAGCCGTTCGTTGACGGATCGATGCCGAGATCGGCGAACAGGCAATCCTCGGCGGAGATGCCGGGCAGCATCCGCGCACGATAACCCTCCGCCCTCGCCCGGCGGATGGATTCGTGCGAGGCATAGGCGAAGACGCCGGGATGGCCGTAGAAGGCCGCCACGGTGCGTTGTCCGCTCCGTACGCTCGCCAGGATCCTGTCGACCATCTCCTGATAGGTCCGCATGCGCGGCTTGCCTTCTCCATAGAGGTCGTAGAGCGACTCGGCGCCGTCGGGACAGAGGCGGCGGATCACTTCCTCCGCCACGGGATCGGCGACGATGTAGAAGAGCCGAGCGGCGCATTGCATGCAGGCGATCGTCTCGACGGTCAGTTGGCCTGTTGTCCGGATCCCCGTACCGACCACGAGGAGGTGCTCGTCGTACACGTCGTCTCCTCCCGGACTAGCGCCACCAGAACGGATATGGGACCAGCACGAACGCGACCTGCGGCGCGACGGCCCCCGGCGGCGAGTGCTGCCATGAGGCGATCTGCGGTGCGAATGCTCCCGGAGGTGCCTGTTGCCAAAGTGAGACCTGCGGCGCGACGGCTCCCGCAGGAAGCTGCTGCCAGAACGCCACTTGCGAAGCGACCGCACCCGCGGGCATCTGCTGCCATGGCGCGACCTGTGGAGCGACTGCTCCTGCAGGCGCCTGCAGCCAGGGCGCAGCCTGCGGCGCGACGGCCCCTGCCGGCATTTGCTGCCAGGGCGCGACCTGCGGCGCGATGGCTCCGGCAGGAATCTGCTGCTGGCCTCCGACCTGGAACGCCTCGGCTCCAGGGGGCGGCATCGTGCGCATGTGATCGGCGTACAGCTTCCGAAGCTGCTCCAGTCCGGCGACGACGACGATCTGCGGGCTCGCCGCGCCGCCCGCATCCATGCCTGCCACCCGCGCCTGGATGGCTGCGAGATTGCCGCTCAAAAGCAGCTTGCGGTCCTCATCGGTGAGTTCCGCCCTCTCCATGGCCGCATCCGCGTCGGCGATGAAGCCAGCCAGGACTTTTGGATCCGTCGCAAGATCGGCCAAAAAATCACGCAGCTCGGTTGCCATGGCACCCTCCGCGGAACATCGAGGCAAAGTGTATCGTGGCCCCGTGGAAGTGACCAGCTTCGAGCCCGCGCCATCAGCCGGGCCTCAATGGAAATTTCGAGGCACTCGGCGCACTATTGCCGTCAATCGCCCGCATCGGTCGGGGCGAGAAGCTTCTGCGCCTCCAAGAGATCCCCCGCACCCAGGCCCTCCGTCAATCCGGCGCATAACGGCTCGAGAAGCTTTCGGCATTCGCGCCGCCGTCCCTGTTTTGCCCACAGCCGGGACAGAGATATCGCGGATCGCAGTTCGAATGATGTCGCCTGTTGCCTTCGCGCAATGTCGATCGCGGCGCGCAAGGTTCCTTCCACCGCGACGGCGTCAGCCCCGTTGGCCAGCTGTCCGAGGGCTCGGGCGCGCAGGGCCTCTGCCTCCCAGACGGCCTCCCCGCTGGCGCGTATCATCGCCAGGGCCTCGTCGGCCGTATCAAGGGCGGTCTCACAGTCTCCGCTCGCCCACTGAGCCTCGGAGAGACAGACCAGCAGGATCGGAACGAAGCACCGCCAGCCGGCGTGATGCAGCCCGATCATGCTCTCCCGCGTCAGGATTACGCCAGACGGGACATCGCCTTTCTGGCCCGCCAGCACGCCAAGCAGCATGTTCCCGAACAGAACGTAATCCGGAATCCCGTGCTGGGTGCTGACCTCGAGCGTCTCGCTCGCCAGAGCCTCCGCCCTGTCCCAATCTCTCGCGAGAAGATGAAGCAGCGCACCGTTTCCGAGCGCCTGCGCGAGGGAGAACGGCTGCATCGCGGTGCGGGCATTCGCGACGGCTTCCTCAGCCGTGCGCATGGCGGTGTCCGGCAGCCCGATCAGCCATTCGGCGATGGCGAGATGAAAACGGATCAGCGAGGCCATCTCATGGCCCGTCAGCCGGATGTGCATCTCGCGGTCACCGTCTTCGTAGCACCGCAGCGCCTCTCGCAGACACGCGGCCGCTCCAGCCGGCTCTCCCCGGAAGAGCCGCGCCGCGCCATCGATCATCCAGCGGATGCACAGCACCACACGGTCATCGAGACCATCCGTGGCGGCGCAGATCCGGTCGGCCACGTGCGCGGCATCCGTCCAGCGCGCAGACACGTAGTAAGCTCCGAACAGCCCGCGGAGCGCGTGCACCAGATTGACGCGATCTCCGAGCTCGTCGCAGAGCTCGCAGGCTCGCAGGAACACCTGCTCGGATTCGGGGACGCTGTACCCCCGCGCGGCACGCAGCGCCACGCCTTTGGCGAGCTGGATGCCGAGCTCGGCCCGCATCTGCTCGGGCGAACGCGGCAGGGATCGAAGCTGCATTTCGGCCTTGTCGCAATGGGTAATCGCCTCGCTGTTGGCGAAGCGCTGAAGCGCTCTCTCGGCCGCCCTCTGCCAATGCTCGGCCGCCTGGTGCGCCTGCCCTGCACCGGCATAGTGATGCGCCAGAAGCTCCGGTTGAATGTCCCTGGTTTCCGGCCAGCGCTCCTCGAGCGCCCGTGCGATCGTCGCATGGATCTGGCGCCGCCTGCTCTTCAGGAGGCTCTCGTAGGCAGCATCCCGCACCAGCGCATGCTTGAAACTGTAGGTGGACGCGGGCGGAAGCCCGCTCTGCCTGACCAGACCGGATGAAACGAGCTGTTCCAGGATCTCGCGCAGCTCCTCGTCGCGACGCCCGGTCACATCCGCCAGCATCGCATAGGAGAAATCGCGGCCGATGGCAGCTCCGACCTGCGCGACTTCCTTCGCCGTGCCGAGGCGATCCAGACGGGCGATGAGGGAATCGTGCAATGTCGCGGGTATCGTGACGGGAAACGGAACGCCTGCGAGCGCATAGCTGCGGCCCTCGTCGATCAGGAGCCCGGATTCGATGATCTGCTTGGTCAGTTCCTCAATGAAGAGCGGTATGCCGTCCGTTCTTTCCAGAATCTCGTCGAGCACCTTCCCGGGAAGCGATTTGCCTTCGGCGATCTGCTCGATGACGATCTTGCCCTGGCCCCGCCCCAAGCCGTTGAGCGAAAGGGCGGTCATGTGCCCGTGGCTGCCCCAGGGTAGAGAAAATTCAGGTCGGGCAGTGATGAGCAGCATCACCCTCAGACGGTCGATGCGCTCGCTCACGAGAGTCAGCAGCTCGAGCGTCGTCGGATCGGCCCACTGAGCGTCTTCGCAGATGAAGAGAACCGGCTCGCGGGCTGCCAGCCCCTCCAGCTGCTCGACCGCCGCCTCCAAGGTGAGCTGCTTCTGGCGTTGCGGCGTCATGTCGGGAAGAGAATAGCGGGAGCCCACAGGGACACCGAGCACGGCTGCCAGCAACGGGACCGCCGTGGCGAGCTGCTGCACGTTCCGCCCGAGCAAGGCCTCGAGCTTGTCGAGTTTGACGTCGTGCGGATCGTCGTGCTGGAAGCCGGCGGCATGTTCGAGATATCGAATGACCGGGTGCAGAGGCGTCGAGGCGTGATAGGGCGATCCCTGCAGGAGAGGCGCGACATAGGCTTCTCCGCTCAATCGCTCGCGCAGCGCGAGAAGAAGCCGCGACTTTCCAATTCCCGGCGGTCCCGACAGGATGATGATCTGGCCTTCGCCCATTCTGACCTGCTGCCAGCGCTGCAGAAGCAGCGAGAGCTCCTCCTCGCGCCCCACCAGATGCGTAAAGCCGTCCTTGTGCTTCGCTTCGAAACGGTCGGAGGTCGGGATCGCGCGTTGAACGCGCCACACTTCGAGCGCGTTCACGAAGCCTTTGAGATGCTGCGCGCCGAGGCTCTCCAGCTCGAACAATCCTTTGACGAGGAGACGCGTCGTCGGACCGATGAGAACTTCGCCGGGCCGGGCAAGCGTCTGAAGCCTCGCCGCGAGATTGGGAGTTTCGCCGATCACGGTGTCGGCCGTTTCTCGGCCCGCCAGGTCGCCGATGACCACCGGTCCCGTCGCGATGCCGATGCGCGCCTCCAGGTGCGTTCCATCCGCAGGCTGCAGCCGGGCGATCGTTTCGATCAGCGCGAGCCCTGCCGAGACCGCACGCTCGGCATCGTCCTCGTGCGCCTGCGGCCACCCGAAATAGATCAGCACGCCATCACCCAGAAACTTGGCGACATAGGCTTCGAACCGTGAGGCGACATCGATGCAGGCATCGCGATAGGCGCCGATCACCTCGCGCAGATCCTCAGGGTCGAGGCGGCCCGACAGCTCGGTCGACCCGACCAGATCACAGAAAAGAACCGTCAGCTGCCGCCGCTCGGCGATGCTCGCCGCAGCCTTCTGAGGCTCATCGGAATGGTGTGACGTTTCGGTTTCCAGTCGCGTCCGGAGTGCGGCAATCGAATGCAGCAGCTTCTTCCGATGGCCCAATGCCGAGATGCCCAACTCCTTCAAGTCGGCTTCGGTGAGGCTGCACAAAACCTCGCCCTCGACGGCATTCGCGGCGAACACCTCGGCGTATTGTCCAAGTCCCTGCTCGACGAGCCATCTTGCGACGTCAATCACGGCACGCACCGACTGCAACCGCCTGACACGGCAAGGAAAGTTAGCATAGATCGCAAGGGATCAAGAGAGCCTTTTCCGCCCTGATCGGCGCGCCGCAGCATCAGGCTTGGCCGTTTGAGAGGCAGACGTGATCTCACGGCGAGAACCCGGACAGCTAGGCATAGAAAAGGGCCGCGTCGGAACTCTGTTTCGGCTCCGTCCGCGGCCCTGCAGCCGTATTGCCCCTACGGCGTGCTAAGCAGTAATTGATTCCTATGAGGTACGGCAATCGGTCTCAGGGTACCTCTGAAGAGGTATGCTAAAAATCCTAGCAATAGACCTGTTATCCGTGTAAGGATGCGGAACGGTCGCAATTTGCCCCTACGGCCGTCACTTCAAAGCGCCTTCACGGCGCTCTTCTTTTGCACCGGGCACCTGATCGCGCCGATAGGGACCGGCGCCTTGCCTCCCGCGCGGGTGGAAGTGGTTTCGCGCTCAAGACCAGTTCACGACGCTATTCGGCACAAACAGATGTGAGCCGTTTCGTGTGATCGCTCGCGCGATCTCGCAAGCGTCGACGAAGGGCCCGCATACTTCGCGCGGCCAGACAGCCCTTCGAACTCATGATCCCCGGATGGGCTGGCCAGCCCACGCCGATCCCCTGCCGCAGAGCCGATGAGATCCTGACAAAAAAGCCCCGCCGAAAAGGCGGGGCGCGAAGTTGAGCATCTGTATGGGGGCATGACAGATGCAGGGAAGTCAGAGGACCCCTTGGCCCCGGTTATATGGCACCGCTTCAATCATTCACTTAGGCCAAACGGCCTATGTGTCGCGGCACGCATCATTCGCCTGGTCGAGCGAGCGGATTGTCGGGAGCAAGATCATGCTTGGACGGTCGCCGCTGCCGCCCGCTCGACTCCTGCGCGGGACGACGCTGCCGCGCGTCCTGGAGAGGCGACGAAATCCCTGTCGTGACGGAGATCCATGGAGCGCCACGGGGCTCGCATGCGGGCGCCGACATCCGGACATCGCATCTCTCGCTGGCTGCTCTCCGATGGAGGCGCACGAGCTTCTTCTGATGCATGATGCGGGAGTGCGCCGAGATGTCGGCCAGAGCCGCGATGCTCGCCGACGAGATGAGAAGCGAGAGAACGAAACCTGTAAACCGCGTGCCAACCGGCCTGTGCAGGTTCACTGTCGAACCTGCATCCGTTAAATCAAGTCTTTGGATTTTTTAGCGGAAGGAATGGTGGGTGTACAAGGACTCGAACCTTGGACCCGCTGATTAAGAGTCAGCTGCTCTACCAACTGAGCTATACACCCGTCGCCGAAGCGAATTCAGCGGCGCGTTTCCGCTGAAGAGGCCGTGCGTGTAACAAACCGCACGGCCCCTGTCTAGCCCATCCGGAGAGGTTTTTTCCTTATGCGGCGGATTTCGATTTCGAGCGGTGATAGGTGCCGTCACCCTGTGTCAGAATCCGGTCCTCGGGCTGGAGCTGGCCGGGTTCGATCTCCTGCTGCTCCGCCAGTTCCTTCCAAAGCGGAATCAGCCGATCGAGATCGAGGCTCGGCCAAGCTTCGACGTCGTCGAGGACGAAATAGGTCTCCTGATAATCGTCGATGCGATAGAGGGTGCGCATGACGCGTCCGAGATCGAAGGCGACCCGGTTGGGGGACGGGCTTTCAAGCGAAAAGATCGTCTCGCCCGGAGACGAGGCGATGCCCGCGCCGACGATGCGCATGCCCTGCGGGGTCTGGGCGAGCCCGAACTCCACCGTGTACCAGTAGAGCCGCGCCAGATACTTCAACGCGCCGTGCTCGGCAGCCACCAGGCCGGCCTTGCCGTAGGATTCGAGATAATCCGCGTAGATCGGCTGCATGATCAGCGGCACGTGGCCGAACACGTCGTGGAAGATATCCGGCTCCTCGATGTAGTCGAGCTGCTCGGGCTTGCGGATCCAGAAGCCCGCGGGGAATTGCCGGTTCGCCAGCATGCGGAAGAACGCCAGATCCGGGATGAGCCCCGGCACCGCCCTCACCTCCCAGCCGGTCGCCGCCTTGAGGCGCTGGTTCATGACCCGGAAATCGGGAATCCCCTCTTCGCCGATCCCGAGACGATCGAGCCCGTCCAGGAACTGGTCGGCGATCCGGCCTTTGAGGATCTCCCGCTGCCGCTTGGCCAGGGTTCTCCAGGTCGCGTGATCCGTCTCGGTGTAGTTCTCGAACCCCTGATCGCGAATGTAGTCGCGCGGATCGTCGCTGCCGGTGGCGGTATTCATGGCGTCCCTCCGTCTCTGTTGCAGCGCTAGGATAGCACCCGGCCCTGGTCATTATTCGCCGGATCCCGCCTGGAAGAATGGCAAAACGGTCATAAAATGACCCGAAGGCCTCAATCGTGAGATTCCCATGAAGCGTCATCTCTCGCCTTCCGACCGAAGGATCCTGCGCACCATCCAGGGCGACGGGCGCATTCCCAACTCCGCGCTTGCCGAAAAGGTCGGCCTGGCGGCCTCCCCCTGCCTGAGGCGGCTGAAGGCGCTGGAGGAGGACGGCGTCATCGAGGGCTATCGGGCCCTGGTCGATCGCAAGGCCCTCGGCTTCGAGGTCGAGGCCTTCGTGTTCATCAAGCTGGAGCAGTCGGAGCCTGGCTGGCGGACCCGCCTCGTGGATCGCCTGAAGGGCTATGAGGAGGTGATCGCCTGCCATGCGCTCGCCGGCGAGGTGGACATCATCGTCCATGCCGTGGCGAAGGACATCGAGAGCTTCGGCGAATTCACCATGAACCGCCTGCTCACCCTGCCCGGCGTCGCCGACGTGCGGTCGAGCTTCGTGCTCTCGACCATCAAGCCGCAGAGCCCGATTCCCGTGCCGGAGTGATGAACGGGCGCAGCGATGGTAGGGGACGCAACAGGACTGATGCAGATGCCCCTACCCTGTCCTGTCGATGGCTTACGCCGGGTCGTTCACATGTCATGGTTCCTCCGTTGTCACGGTTCTCCGGTCGTTCCGGTGCCCCCTCGGATTGGTGCTCCTCTCGTCATGGCCCCCTCTCGTCATGGCCGGGCTTGTCCCGGCCATCCACGTCTTGGGACCCGCCACGGCGTAAAGACGTGGATCCCCGGCTCAAGGCCGGGGATGACGGGGAGGGTGGTCGCATGGGGGCGAGGCGGCATGTTCCGTCTTTGTTCTTGACAGGCTCGGCAAGCTAGGCTATATCGTGACCTGTCCCGGCTCACCGAGGGGCGCGCTCGCGAGGCGTCGCAGGTTGTGGAGCCGGGGCACGGTCCCGCGCTCCAGGCCCCGCAGCCTGGACTGACGGGAGGCCCTGGCTCGGCCCAGGACACCGGGCATGCACAGCCGCCCGCCGTCTCCGGCGCGTCGCAGGACGCAACGGCAGGCGCGCTCGCCAACGGCATCCCGGAGCCTGCGCCGACAGTCCGCCTAAAAGAACCGTGCGCGAGGAGCCGTCGGGTTCCAAAGCCATCACCATTCTCCATCGAGCCGGACCGCTCCTCGCGCGACCCCTCGACTGCTCCCCCTCGGTGCCGATGAGCCCCGACGCCGATCCTCCATGCCCGCTTTTATTCGTTCCATTCCATTCATTGATTGCCGAGATGAACCGATGCCCCGCACCTCCCGACTTTTCTCCCGCTTGCCCGATTGCGACGACACCCTCCGGCGCTTGGCCGACCTCTTGCAGATTCCGTACACCTGCCGCAGGCGAAAGTGCAGACGCACCGTCCAATGCCAGGGCGGCTACGGGCCGCCCTGCTACTTCGAGCAGAAGATCTCTTTCACGGAGAGGGTCCACGAGCATATGCAGGAATACCGCGCGTTCTGGAAAGCGCAGCGCGAGACTGTCGTCACCAACCTGCGAGAGAACTCCGGAGACTGACTGCGCCTCCCGGACTCACGCCCTCGTGCAATGCGCTCGTCCAGAAAGGGAGCACCGGCTCAGCATGAAAAAAGCCTTCGCATGAGGGTTCATGCGAAGGCTGCAAAGAATCGGTCGATGAAAGCGGGGCTACTCCGCCGCGTGCTGGGCGTGGAGGCTCGCGCCCCGGCTCAGCAGCTTGTTCAGCGCGCCGAGATAAGCCTGCGCCGACGCCACGAGCGTGTCGGGATCGGCGGCGCGGGAGGTCACGCTGCGGCCGTCGGCGGAGAGACGCACCGACACTTCGGCCTGCGCATCGGTGCCTTCGGTCACTGCGTGAACCTGATAGAGCTCCAGCTCGGCTTCGTGCGGCACCAGCGCCTTGATGGCGTTGAAGGTGGCATCCACCGGGCCGTTGCCCTCCTGCTCCTCGATCATGGTCTTGCCATCGACCTGCAGGCGCATGGTGGCGCGCTGCGGGCCATGCGTGCCGGCGACGATGGAGAGCGACACCAGCTTGATGCGGTCGTGAGCGGTGGCGATGTTCTGGTCGACCAGCGCCTCGATATCCTCGTCGTAGACGTGCTTCTTGCGGTCGGCCAGATCCTTGAAGCGTTCAAAGGCATCCTGGAACTGATTGTCGGAGAGGCTGTATCCCAGCTCCTCCAGCTTGTTGCGGAAGGCCGCGCGGCCGGAATGCTTGCCCATGACCAGAGAGGTCTTGGTCACGCCGACGCTTTCGGGCGTCATGATCTCATAGGTCTGCGCATTCTTCAGCATGCCGTCCTGGTGAATGCCGCTCTCGTGCGCGAAAGCGTTCCGGCCCACGATGGCCTTGTTGTACTGCACCGGGAACGAGGTCGCGGCGGAAGCGAGCTTCGAGGCGCGCGTCAGCATCGTCGTCTCGATGCCGGTCTCATAGGGCAGCACGTCGCCGCGGGTCCTGATCGCCATGACGACCTCTTCGAGGGCGGCATTGCCCGCGCGCTCGCCGATGCCGTTGAGCGTGCACTCGATCTGGCGCGCGCCGCCTTCCAGGGCCGCGAGCGAGTTCGCGACCGCGAGGCCCAGGTCGTTGTGGCAATGCGCGGAGAAGATCGCCTTGTCCGCATTCGGCACGCGCTCGCGCACGGCGCGGAACATGGAGCGGTACTCGTCCGGCGTCGCGTAACCCACCGTATCCGGCAGGTTGATCGTGGTGGCGCCCGCTCTGATCGCGGCTTCCACGCAGCGGCACAGATAGTCGATGGGCGTGCGCGTGGCGTCCATGGCCGACCACTCGATGTCCTCGACCAGATTACGGGCCTGGGTCACCGTGGTGGTGATGATCTCCAGCACCTCTTCTTCGGACTTGCGCATCTGGTGCTGCAGGTGGATCGGCGAGGTGGACACGAAGGTGTGGATGCGGGGCTTCTTGGCATGGCGCACGGCCTCGCCGGCGCGGGCGATATCGGCCGAGATCGCGCGGGCGAGACCGGCGACCGTCGCGTTCTTCACCCGCTCGGCAATCAGGGACACGGCCTCGAAGTCGCCGTTGGATGCGATGGGGAAACCCGCCTCGATGATGTCGACGCCCATGGCGTCGAGCAGGGCCGCGACCTCGAGTTTTTCTTCCAGCGTCATGGTCGCGCCGGGGCATTGCTCGCCGTCGCGCAGCGTGGTGTCGAAGATCAGGACGCGGTCCTTGGAGGAGCCGGTGGCGGAAGCGGTCATCGTGTCAGTCCTTCTCGGAGGGAGCGCTTTCCAGGGTCTAAAAGCCATGCGCTCAAGGTTGTTCTTTGGTCTTCAGAACCCCTGAGAGCCCAGGCGGCAGCGCCCAGCCGACCCTCAGGGGCAGCTAAGGAGAAGAAGGCCAAGGAGGAGCGCGCGGCCGGCCGCCGGGGCGGTGCCGTTTCTGTCAGCGCTGTGGGAGCCGATTGCCATCGCTGCCCATTCCTCCAAAGACCGCGGCCCTGCCGCGAAGAACGGCACGTTTGTAACGGGGGAGACCCGGAATGGCAAGCGGTTGAAACAAACGAAAAGCCGAAGCTCGACGATCGTATAGGAAATGTCCCTCGCTCCGAGCGTCTGGACGGATCGCGAAACGCCCTAGATCAAGGCGAGCTTGGCTGTTCCTGGAGCCAATCGCGAACAAGAGGTGACTTCGATGACCAATGCCATCCGCCGCCTGTGGCTCACCGGCCTCGTGGCCCTGCCGCTCGCGGCCTGCAACCAGACGGCTTCGGGCCCTGCCGCGACGCCCGCCAGCGCGAGCGTCACCCCCTCCGGTTTCCGTATGCCGGAAGGCTCGGGCTGCCGGGGCGAGATCGCCCGCTACCGGGCCGTCATGAGCAACGACCTCGCCATGGGCCATGTGAACCAGTCGGTCTACAACCAGGTGAACCGGGAAATCGGACCGGCGGAGGCCGCCTGCGCCGCCGGGCGCGATGCGGAGGCCCAGCGGATGATCCGCGCCGCGAAGGCGCGGCACGGCTATTTCTGAGCGAAGACCCACTCGAAGAAGGATTGCTGGAACAGGGGCATCGCATCCCGGTCGATGTCCTCCACGCTGCGGACGATCCGCACGTCCTCCAGCTCGGGCTCGGGGTCCCTGGCGATGTTGGCGCGGATCAGGGCCGCGCTCTCCTCCGCCGTCATCGGCAGGGTGACCATCCGCAGCAGCGCCACCGTCGGCCAGCGCCTCACGATGATCCACTCGTCGTCCACGTGGTAGTCGCCGTCCTGCAGCCCCGTTTCCTCGGTCAGCTCGCGGGTCAGGCTCGTGGCGAGGTCGACGGTGCCGTCGGGCCTGAGATCGGACAGGTCAGGCGTCCCGCCCGCGAAATAGACCCGGCCCGCATTCGCCGTATGCGCGCTCATGACGCCGCAGATATAAGCGCCGTCCGATCCGCGAAGGGCTCCCATGGCGAAGCCGTTGGCGATGCTCTCGTCGGGATAGCCGTTGTCGATCCAGGCGACGAGCTCGGCGTAGTTCGTCACGAAATATGTGTTGCGGCACAGGTCCTGCTCGAACCTCAGATTGCTCAGCAGCAGCACCTGGCCGTTGAACATTTTCGGCGTCTGTGCCGTGCGACGCTTCCAGTTCTCCTCGATGAGGCCCCGGTTCTGCGCGGCCCATGTCCATTCGAAGGGCTCGCATCTCGCCTCGACGCGGGAGACCCGCCTGATCAGAACCTCCGACATCACGCGAGGATCTCGCCTCGGCTCACCATGACGGCGCCGCCGCCGATCTCGGCCGAGACCAGTTCGCCGTTCTTGATGGTCATCTGCAGGGCGATCTCGCTCGCGCGGCCCATCTCGACGCCCTGTTCGATGACGATATCGTGCTCGCCGTCGCCCAGCGGCTCGCATTGCATGAGTGCGCCGGCGAAAGCCGCGACGGCGGAGCCGGTGGCGGGATCTTCGAGGATGCCCATGCCGGGACCGAACATGCGGGCGCGGAAGCGCAATCCCTCGGCCCCCGGCACGCGGGTATAGACATAGGCCGCCGGATGATCGCTGTCGGCGAACGCCTTGTCGAAGGCTTCACCCTTCGGGTAAGCGCGGGCCAGGGCATCGAGCGACGCAACGGGCACGAGATCGTATCCGACGCCACCGGAATGGCGGCTCGGCACATGGCGCTCGAAGCCGATCTCCGTCGGGTCGAGGCCGAGCGCCCAGGCGCAGGCCGTCGTATCCTTGCCCTCCCCCCAGGAGAACGGCAGGCGCGGCAGTCGGAAACGCGCTTCTCCGCTCACCGTATCCTTCACCTCGGCGGCGCAGGGAACGATGCCGACCTTCTCCTTCAAGCCGAAGGCCACGGCGCCGGGCTGGCCGTTCTGGTCCAGAAGAGCGAGCAGCACGGCCGTTCCCACGGTAGGGTGCCCGGCAAAGGGGAGCTCGCGTCCCGGCGTGAAGATGCGGATATCGGCGCGCTGGTGCGGATCGGCGGGAGGGAAGACGAAGACCGTTTCGGAAAGGTTGAATTCCTTCGCGATGGTCTGCATCTGCGCATCGTCGAGGCCCTCGGCCTCCAGAACGACCGCGAGAGGATTTCCAGTGAAGCGCTCGGACGTGAAGACGTCGAGGGTGACAAAGCGACGGGCCATGCGGATCAAACCTCTTCCGGGGTGAAACGGTGAGTGGGCGAGACGAACTCGTCCTGCGCGGCGATGGTGAGGATTTCGCGGGATCCCGCCTCCTCCGTTCGCTTCAGCAGGCCGTAGACGGAGGCGGATGCTTCGGCAAGGGCCGTCGCGGCGGAGCCCGTGCGGGCGTAATGAACGAAGAAGAGCGCCGCGATCGCATCTCCCGCCCCATTGATGCTGAGCGAGAGCTTGGGGGTGCGCACGCGCCAGAAGCGGCCGCCTTCGCCGGCGACGAGATCGATGGAGCCGGCGGGCGTCTCCCGCGTCTCGACGGAGGTCACGAGCACCGCCCTGGGCCCGATTTCCTGCACCGCCGAGACGGCCTCCTTCACAGCACCCAAGGTTTCCGTCGCACGGCCCGCCAGATAGTCCAGCTCGAACTGGTTCGGCGTGATGATGTCGGCTGCGGGTACCGCCTGCTCGCGCATGAATTCCGGAATGCCGGGGCGCACGAAGATGCCGCGGCCCACATCCCCGATCACGGGATCGCAGCAATAGAGGGCCTGGGGATTCAGCGCCCGCACACGCGCCACGGCGGCAAGGATCGCGTTGCCGATATCGGCCGAGCCCATATAGCCCGAGAGCACACCGTCGCAGCGGTCGAGAACGCCGCGCTCGGCAATGCCCTCGACGAGTTCCTCGATCGCGGGGCCGTCGAAGACCCGGCCTTTCCAGGAGCCGTAGCCCGTGTGATTGGAGAACTGGACCGTATGGATGGGCCAGACCTCGACGCCGAGACGCTGCATCGGAAAGACGGCGGATGCATTACCCACATGTCCATAGGCAACATGTGATTGGATCGAGAGAACATTCATGGCTATAGCCCCCTTCGCTGTTTTTCGTTACCTCATTACCCTTCCGGCTTCAATTCACGTGATGTGATCCTATCCATCACAGGAATGCGGGATCGTGGCACGAGGTCCGTTCGCTACAGGAAAGTCATCAGGAGACGTCGGGCGTGAGCCTTGAGACCATCACCAACACCATTCTCGAGTTCATTCGGGCGAACCAGGCCTATGCTCCCCTGATCGTGGGGCTCATGACCTTCGGCGAATCGTTCGCCTTCATCTCGCTCATCCTGCCGATGGTCACGATCCTGGTCGCCGTGGGCTTCGCGCTGGCGGCGGCGGATATCGCGTTCTGGCAGGTCTGGCTCGGCGCCACCGTCGGAGCTTACGTAAGCGCCTGGATCTCGTACGAGATCGGCTACAGGGTGAAGAAGCGGGCCTATGGGATATGGCCCCTGTCCCGCAAGCCCGACCTGGTCGACCGGGGCGAGCGCTTCTTCCAGCGTTTCGGGCCCTGGGCCATGTTCCTGGGCCGCTTCTTCGGTCCGACCCGGGCCGTTCTTCCGCTGACCGCCGGCATCTTCATGATGCCCCGCGTGCTCTTCCAGGCAGCCAACATGGCCTCGGCCTCGGTGTGGTCCTTTGCCCTCCTCGCGCCTGGAGCCGGTCTGGCGCATTACCTGACCTGGTGAGGCTCTTCGAGGGAACCCGTCTCCCGAGGGCTCATTAACCTCCCATACCAAACGGAGGTTTTCCATGGGCAAAGGCAAGATGAACGGCGACAACTCCGCCGAGAGCAAGAAGCACCCCGGACATGAGATCCGCGGTTCGGGCGGCACCATGAAGAACCGCACGGATCCCGGCAAGCAGGACAACAACAAGGCCGCAAACACGAAGAGCAATCAGCAGTAAAAAACGCCAAGGCTCCACCGGCGTCCGCCAAGAGACCCTCCTGTTCTTGGAGGCTGAAAGGCCCTGCACCGTGAGGCACCCGATCGGGCAAAAAAGAAGGGGCGGAGATTTCCGCCCCTTTCCCGTTCTCGCGTTTCGCGGGGATCAGTTCTTGGTCTTGTCGACCAGGGCCTTTTCCTTGATCCACGGCATCATGTCGCGCAGACGGGCGCCCACGTCCTCGATGGGATGAGCGGCGTTGCGGGCGCGGGTGGCCTTGAAGGAGGTCTGGTTGACCTTGTTCTCGAGCATCCAGTCGCGGGTGAACTTGCCGGACTGGATATCCTCCAGAACGCGCTTCATCTCGGCCTTCGTCTCGGGCGTGATGATGCGCGGACCCGTCACGTACTCGCCGTACTCGGCGGTGTTCGAGATCGAGTAGTTCATGTTGGCGATGCCGCCCTCGTAGATGAGGTCGACGATCAGCTTCACTTCGTGCAGGCACTCGAAATAGGCCATCTCAGGGGCGTAGCCCGCCTCGACCAGGGTTTCGAAGCCGGCCTTGATCAGCTCGACGAGGCCGCCGCAGAGCACGGCCTGCTCGCCGAAGAGGTCGGTTTCGCACTCTTCCTTGAAGGTGGTCTCGATGATGCCGGCGCGGCCGCCGCCATTGGCGGAAGCGTAGGACAGAGCGATATCATGGGCATTGCCCGTGGCGTCCTGGTGGATCGCGATCAGGGTCGGCACGCCGCCGCCGCGCTGGTACTCGGAGCGCACCGTGTGGCCGGGGCCCTTCGGGGCGACCATGAGCACGTCGAGGTCCTTGCGGGGTTCGATGAGATTGAAATGCACGTTGAGGCCGTGGGCGAAGAGGAGCGCCGCGCCTTCCTTCATGTTGCCGTGCAGCTCGCTGCGGTAGATGTCCGCCTGCAGCTCGTCCGGGGTCAGCATCATGACCACGTCGGCCCACTTGGCGGCCTCGGCCACTTCCATCACGCGGATGCCGGCAGCCTCGGCCTTGGCGGCGGAAGGAGAGCCCTTGCGCAGCGCCACGACGATGTCCTTCACGCCGGAATCGCGCAGGTTCAGCGTATGGGCATGCCCCTGGCTGCCATAGCCGACGATGGCGACCTTCTTGCCCTTGATCAGATTGATATCGGCGTCGCGATCGTAATACACGCGCATGGTGCTCTGGTCCTTGTCTTAAAGGGGCTTGAACCCCGGTCTTCATTGGCATTGCGCTCCGGCGGGAGCCTTCGCGCAATATTTTTTCTGTCCAGCGCCGCTTTTAGCGAACAAAACTGCGCTGACAAGTCGAAGTTTGTCGGAAAAATGCGAGAGCCACCCTCGTGACTCCGCCCCTCCCACAAACGGTCCGAGCGCGGAGAGTGCAAACCCCTCCCGCACGCTCTAGATTGGCTCGAAGCCATCTTCCTTTCAGAAGGACCAGCCGTATGCAACGCCTCGCCACTCCCGATGAAGTCCTTGCCTTCTGGCGCGAATCCGGACCGGACAAGTGGTTTTCGAAGGACGATGCCTTCGACCAGGTCTGCCGGGACCGTTTCATGCCCACCTACGAGGCCGCCGCGAGGGGCGACCTCAACGAATGGGAGCTCACCCCGGAGGGCGCGCTCGCCGTTGTTCTCCTCCTCGATCAGTTCCCGCGAAACATGTTCCGGGGACAGCGCGAGACCTACAAGACCGATCCCGTCGCCCTGATGGCTGCGGACCGCGCCATCGAGAGAGGGTTCGACCGGAAGGTGGAGCCGGAGCTCCGCCGCTTCTTCTACCTCCCCTTCATGCACTCCGAGTCCTTGAGGGACCAGGAGCGTTCGGTGGTCCTGAACGAAGCCCTCGGCGAGGACTCCACCAAGTGGGCGCGCCACCATCACGACATCATCGCCCGCTTCGGCCGCTTCCCCCACCGCAACGCCATGCTCGGGCGAGCGACGACCCCGGACGAGGAAGCCTTCCTGCGAGAGAGCGACTTCAGAGGCTAACTCCTCACATGATCCCTTCCGCGCCGCGCGCCATGGCGGCAACACCGGTGCGGGAGACTTCCACGAGGCCCACTGCCGTCATGAGCTTGATGAAGCGCTCGACCTCGTCGGTCGTGCCGGTCAGCTCGTAGACAAAGGAGGTCAGCGTCGCGTCGAGGGTACGCGCGCCGAAGGCGGACGCGAGACGCATGGCTTCCACACGGTGATCGCCCTTGCCCACCACCTTCACGAGGCAGAGTTCGCGCTCCACGGCTTCGCCCGTGAGCGTGAGATCGACCACGCGATGCACCGGGACGAGGCGCTCGAGCTGGCTCTTGATCTGCTGGATGATGCTGTCCGTGCCCGTCGTGACGATGGTGATGCGCGAGATATGCGCCTCGTGCTCCGTCTCCGTGACGGTCAGGCTTTCAATATTGTAGCCGCGGCCCGAGAAGAGACCGGCGATGCGGGCAAGGACGCCCGGCTCGTTGTCGACGACGATAGCAAGCGTATGCCGGTTGACGGGCTCGACGCGGTGCGCATCGGGGTAATGGGTTTTCATCTGGAGCATGGTTCGTTGTCCGGCGTTCGTATGGGGCTTCAGGCTGCGTTTCGGAAATTCGCGACGGCGTCCTCGTCGACCTCGTCTGCATCGACGATCCAGGTTTCCTTCAGTGCAGCGGCGCGCCACTCCTGGAAAGCCGGAAGCGAGAGGATCGTGTCGACGTAAGAGCGTGTCTGCGCGTCGAGAGCGATGGAATAGGTGTCGAGGCGCGTGACGAGCGGCGCGTACATGGCATCAGCCGCCGAGAACGCGCCGAAGAGAAACGGCCTGCCCGCCCCGAAGCGATCCCGCGCCTGTCGCACGATCTCGCTGAAGCGCGCGACATCCCGCGCGACAGCCGCGCCGCGATCCTTCGAGGCGTATTGCTTGCCGAGATTCATCGGGCATGCGCTGCGCAGGCCCTGGAAGCCCGCATGCATCTCCGCCGCGACGGAGCGCGCCATGGCGCGGGCCTTGCGATCCTCAGGCCATACGGGAGCACCGAAGGCCTCCCCCACATATTCCATGATCGCGATGCTCTCCCACACGGTGACGTCTCCGTCGATGAGGATCGGCACCTTCCCGGCGGGAGAATGCTTGAGAACCTTCTCCTTGGTGTCAGGGAGATCGAGCGGGATCATGATTTCGTCGAAGGCGACGCCAAGCTGCTTCATCAGCAACCAGGGCCGCAGAGACCAGGACGAGTAGCACTTGTTGGCGATGACGAGAGTGGGCATGACTGAACGCTTTCCAATTACACCAGCATCTTGCCCTTCTCGTCGATCACGGAACCGAGATCGGCCCCGGTCTCGCCGAGATAATCGTTGAGCAGCATCTCGTTATGCGCCTTGCCCGACGGAATCATCGGGAAGCAGTTCTCGGTCTTGTCGACGATGCAGTCGAAGATCACCGGGCGGTTGACGCTGATCATCTCCATGATCTTCGCATCGAGATCGCCCGGATTGTCGCAGCGGATTCCGACCGCACCATAGGCCTCCGCGAGCTTCACGAAATCGGGCAGCGATTCCGAATAGCTCTGCGAGTAGCGCCCGCCGTGCAGCAGCTCCTGCCACTGGCGCACCATGCCCATATACTCGTTGTTGAGGATGAACACCTTGACCGGCAGGTTGTACTGCAGCGCCGTGGACATTTCCTGCAGCATCATCTGGATCGAGGCTTCGCCCGCGATGTCGATGACCAGCGCATCGGGATGCGCGAGCTGCGCGCCGACGGCTGCGGGAAGGCCATAGCCCATGGTGCCGTGGCCGCCGGAGGTCATCCAATGGTTCGGGTCCTCGAACCGGAAGTACTGCGCCGCCCACAT
This sequence comes from Microvirga sp. HS2, assembly GCF_055792805.1. Taxonomy (NCBI): domain Bacteria; kingdom Pseudomonadati; phylum Pseudomonadota; class Alphaproteobacteria; order Hyphomicrobiales; family Methylobacteriaceae; genus Microvirga; species Microvirga sp. HS2. The sequence goes on along the minus strand of NZ_JBVVAJ010000008.1, from coordinate 178,380 downwards.
CTGGTGCTGGCCGACCTCGGTCGTGACATAGGGCGAGCGGTCCTTCGTGAGCTCGTAGAGACGCTGGATCGCGTATTGCGGCTTGATAGACTCTTTGGAATTCCGGTACGCGAGGCAATTGCGGGCGCGCCAGCCCTCGATCTTGTTCCACCATTCCTTCAGCTCGACGGCGTCGGCCTGCTTCCCACCCTGTCGCCACAGGCGCACCATGTCTTCCAGAACATGCGCGCAATCGCCGACGATGGGGATATCCACCTTCACCGTCTTGTTGATGGAGGACGGGTCGATGTCCACATGGATGCGCTTGGAGAATGGCGAGAAGGCATCGAGACGGCCGGTGATGCGATCGTCGAAGCGTGCCCCGATATTGATCATCACGTCGCATTCATGCATCGCGAGATTGGCCTCGTAGGTGCCGTGCATGCCGAGCATGCCGAGCCACTGCTTGCCGGAGGCCGGATAGGCGCCGAGCCCCATCAGGGTCGAGGTGATGGGAAAGCCCGTGAGCTCAACGAGCTCGCGCAGCAGCGCCGCCGCGTGCGGGCCGGAATTGATCACGCCGCCGCCCGTATAGAACACGGGCCGCTTGGCATTCGCCATCAGCTCGATGGCGGCGCGGATGTGATCCATGTCCCCTTTCACGGTCGGGCGGTAGGTCTTGTGCTGGTTGCTCAAGGGGCGCGCATAGCTGCCGGCCTTGAACTGGATGTCCTTGGGCAGGTCCACGACCACCGGACCGGGGCGTCCGTTCTGCGCCACGTAGAAGGCCTCGTGCAGGATGCGCGGCAGGTCCTCGATGGATTTCACGAGGTAGTTGTGCTTCGTGCAGTGGCGCGTGATGCCGACCGTGTCGCATTCCTGAAACGCGTCGGAGCCGATGAGATGGGTCGGGACCTGGCCGGTGATGCAGACGAGCGGGATCGAGTCCATCATGGCATCGGCCAGACCCGTGATGGCGTTGGTCGCACCCGGCCCTGAAGTCACCAGCACCACGCCCGGCTTGCCCGAAGCGCGGGCATAGCCCTCGGCGGCATGAACCGCCCCCTGCTCGTGACGGACCAGGACATGGCGCACCTTGTCCTGATGGAAGAGCGCATCATAGATGGGAAGGACAGCGCCGCCCGGATAACCGAAGATATGCTCGACACCCTGGTCCTGCAGGGCTCGGATCACCATTTCGGCTCCGGTCATCGTCTCGCTCATGGTATTTCGCTCCGTCGGGTCTTTTGGGTGCTTGTCTGCGTTGTTCTGGTGTTTCAGGCAATAAAAAAGGCCCCTGAGGGGGCCTGTGCGCCATCGCCGGACCTGCGGGGATCAATCCCGCTCCGTCGATGGCGCTCGTACTACGAGAATAAGCTTGCGCATTTGGGCAGCTCTCGGTTCAAAAGTTGCGCCGACGCTAGCCGATCCCTTTGTTTCGGTCAAGCGGTGTACATTGACCTCGCTTGGCTTAGCTTTTCCTCCAGCTGTCCTATTTTAGTCGTATGACGATGACCGATACGATCTCTTCCACTGGCATTCCCATGCAGAATCAGCGGCTGACCGCCCGTGCCCTGCTGCTGGGGGACCGGCTCGACGTGGCCGGTCTGGAGCGCAGCGACGTTCTGTCGGCCACCCCCCTCGCCTTCCGGGCCGGCCAGGACGGCTTCGTGGCCCTGTTCCGCTACGGCGTGGCCGTTCTCGTCGGCCTGACCCCTCTCGAGGAGGACGAGATCATCCGGGGCCTGCGGCAGCGCATCCAGGGCGAGTTCTCGCGCCACGAGGAGGAAACCGCGGTCATCGAGATCTCGCCGGACAGGGACGACCAGATCCCGCCCGGCGGGCCGATCTATATCAAGAAGCTCTCCACGGAGCGGCTCATCGTCATCGCCGATGCCCTCTCCAAGAGCGCTACCCTGGCCCGCGACGAACGCGAGGCGACCGCCGCGTTCGAGCTGGTGGAGCCCTCGGTCCAGCACCTCGCGGTGAACGGCCGCCGGCCGCGCGACCGCCGCAAGATCCTGAAACAGGTGGGTCAGGCTCTCCTCGTCCGCCAGCGCATGTCCGGCCGGGTGGCCGTGGAGGAGAAGCCCGACGTGCTGTGGGACCGGCCGGACCTCGAACGCCTCTATGCGCGTCTCGAAGACGAGTACGAGCTGAAGGAGCGCGCCGCCGCGCTTCACCGCAAGCTCGAAGTGCTGGGAGATACGGCTCAGGCGCTGACCGACATCATCGATACGGAGCGTTCGCTTCGCCTCGAACTGATCATCGTGCTCCTGATCGTGTTCGAAATCTTCATTACCTTCTATCAGATGTTCACGGGCGCCCCGGCGCATTGAGCGCGCCCATGACCGTCTCGAAGCCGTGTTCCGGCTCCACCCATCGCCAGTCCGGCAGCTGGTGGCGGAACCAGGTGAACTGGCGCTTGGCGTAGCGGCGCGTGTCGCCCTGCCCCCGGGCAATCGCCTCGTCGAGGGAAATCTCGCCGCGCAGATGGGCGAGCAGGCCGGGAACGCCATGGGCCCGCATGGCGGGGAGCATCGGATCGAGGTTGCGCGCGCCCAGGGCTCTGACCTCGTCGAGAGCGCCCTGCTCCATCATGGCGAGGAACCGCCGGTCGATCCGCCGACGCAGCTCCTCACGCTCAGGCGCCAGGAAGAGCTTGATGACAGGCAGATCGTTCAACGGACCCGGCTGACGCGCCCCATGAAAGGAGACGAGAGACCGGCCGGTGGCCGCGAAGATCTCCAGGGCACGCTGCACCCGCAGCCGGTCGGAGGGTCGCAGGGTGCTGGCCGTTTCGGGATCGCGCTCCGAGAGGAGCCGATGAAGCGCCGGCGTTTCCAGGCCCTCGCTCTCCTGCCGCACCGCGTCCCGGATCTCCTCCGGCACGGGAGGGATGTCGGACAGCCCCTCGGTCAGGGCCTTGAAGTAGAGCCCGGTTCCGCCCACGAAGATCGGCAGGCTCTGCCCCCGGATCTCCCGGAGAACCTCGACCGCGTCGGCCACATAGCGCCCGACGGAGAAGTTCACGGCGGCGTCCACATGACCGTAGAGGCGGTGCGGGGCCTCGGCCTCCTCTTCCGGCGTCGGACGGGCGGTGATCACCCGCAGATCGCGATAGACCTGCATGGAATCGGCATTGATCACGACGCCGCCGAGGGCCTGCGCCAGTTTGATGCCCAAAGCGGACTTGCCTGACGCGGTCGGTCCTGCAATGAGAACCGCTCCGATCTCCCCGTCGCTCACGAGTCCGGTCTCCCCATGACGTCTTCCCAAGCCCCCCTCGTCGCAACCCTGGTCGCCAACCCGGCCGAGCCCGTCCTCACGGACGACCTCGTGGCAAACGCGGCGGGCGCGCTGGGACATGAGACGGAACGCAGCGTTCTGGCAAGGGGAATCGCCGCGGACCTGATCCTCCCCTCCTCCGCCGAGGCCGGGACTGTCGAAGCCTCTTTGCGCGCGGTCCTCGCTGGCCAGCCGGTCGATGTCGTCGTGCAGCCCCTCGCCACCCGCCGCAAGCGGCTGTTCCTGGCGGACATGGATTCGACCATGATCGGCCAGGAATGCATCGACGAGCTGGCCGATTATGTCGGGCTCAAAGCGGAGGTGTCGGAGATCACCGAGCGCGCCATGCGCGGCGAGATCGCATTCGAGCCGGCCCTGCGCGAGCGCGTCGCCCTGCTGAAGAACCTGCCGGTCGGCGTGGTCGACGAGATCATCGAGAAGCGCATCACCCTGACCCCCGGCGGCCCGGCTCTCGTCCGGACCATCCGGGCGAATGGCGGCTATACCTGCCTCGTTTCCGGCGGCTTCACCCTGTTCACCGGGCCGGTCGGCTCGATGATCGGGTTCGACGAACACCGCTCCAACCATCTGATCCTCGACGGCGAGAAGCTCGCCGGCCTCGTCGAGGAGCCCATTCTGGGCCGTGAGGCCAAGCTCGCGACCCTCGTCGAACTGCGCTCGCGCCTCGATCTCGCGCATCACGAGACGATGGCCGTCGGCGACGGCGCGAACGACCTCGCCATGCTGGGCGAAGCGGGCCTCGGAATCGCCTATCGCGCGAAGCCCGCGGTGGCCGCCGCCGCCCATGCCCGGATCGATCACGCGGACCTGACGGCGCTGCTTTACGTGCAGGGATACAGGGCGGAGGAGATCGTTGCGGAATCTGCCTGACGCCGCAACGGATCCGATCACTCCCGAATGAAGGCGAGCAGATCGCCGTTGAACTGCTCGACCTGGATCTGCGCCAAACCGTGGGCTCCGCCCGGATAGACCTTCAGCGTCGCGTTCGGAACGAGCTTGGACGAAAGCATGGCCGATGCAGCGATCGGCACGATCTGGTCGTCGTCGCCGTGAATGATCAAGGTCGGCACGTCGATTGCCTTCAGATCTTGCGTGAGGTCGGTCTCGGAAAACTGCCTGATGCAGTCATAGGCCGACTTGATCCCGGCCTGCATTCCCTGCAGCCAGAACGCCATGCGCAGGCCTTCGTGAACCGTCGCCCTCTCGCGGTTGAAGCCATAGAACGGCATCGTGAGATCGTAGAAGAACTGGGGCCGGTTCAGATACGTGTTCCTTCGAATATCGTCGAAGACCTCCAGCGGCGTCCCGTTGGGATTTGCATCCGTCTTGAGCATGAGCGGCGGGATCGCCCCCACCAGCACGGCCTTGGCCACCCTTCCTGTCCCATGGCGCCCGAGATAGCGGGTGACCTCGCCCCCACCCGTCGAATGCCCGACGAGAACGGCGTCCTGCAGATCGAGATGTTCGATCACCGCGGCGAGGTCGTCCGCATAGGTGTCCATGTCGTTGCCGGTCCAGGTTTGGGTCGAACGTCCGTGCCCGCGCCGGTCGTGCGCGACGACGCGATAGCCTTGCTCCCCGAAGAAGAGCATCTGCGCATCCCAGGCATCCGCGCTCAGCGGCCACCCGTGGGAAAAGACGATCGGCTGACCCGTTCCCCAGTCCTTATAGAAGATTTGCGTGCCGTCACTGGTCGTGACCGTGCTCATTGCGCTGCTCCTGATGCCCCTCGCGGGAAATGGGCCGATCATTCGCGCGCCCGGCTGCCATAGCCGGCGGCGGTGGCCTCATTGTGATTTCATCGAACTGGCTACGGGATACCGAAACGGGACAAGGCTGGAGATCGGAATGGCCGGTGGCGCCATCTGGGCTGGCCCTCCGGCGGGATTGCGCCTCGATGAGATACGATCATTGTGACAAAGGCGTGGTGCTTTAAACGCCTTGCGCCTGAGCCTGAATCCGCCGCACGATGTCGGCCACGATCGTCGGATCCGCCACGGTGGTCGTGTCGCCGTGGTTCTCGAAGTCGCCCGCGGCGATGCGCGTGAGGATGCGCCGCAGGATCTTGCCCGAACGGTTCTTCGGCAGTTGCGCGGCCCACTCGATCCGATCCGGCGTGGCGATGGGGCCGATGCGGGTGCGCACGACCTGAATGAGCTCACGCTGCAGCTCCGCGCTCTCGCCGACGCCGTCCTTCAGGGTTACGAACGCGAAGATGCCCTGCCCCTTGATCTCGTGCGGCACGCCCACGACGGCGGCCTCGGCCACCGACGGATGCGAGGCCAGGGCCGCCTCGACCTCCACCGTTCCGAGCCGATGGCCGGAGACGTTGATGACATCGTCCAGACGCCCCGTGATCCAGTAATCGCCATCCGCATCGCGGCGCGCGCCGTCGCCTGTGAAGTAGAAGCCGGGATAGGCGCTGAAATAGGTCTTCAGGAACCGCTCCTGGTCGCCCAGGATCGTGCGCGCCTGCCCCGGCCAGGAATCGGCAAAGCACAGGCTGCCCGCACCCTCCCCGTCGATGATCGAGCCGTCGCTGGAGAGCAGTGCGGGACGCACGCCGAAGAACGGCCTGGTCGCAGAGCCCGGCTTCAGCGCCATCACTCCCGGCAGCGGGCACAGGAGAACCGCGCCCGTTTCCGTCTGCCAATAGGTATCGATGATGGGGCAGCGTCCGCCGCCGATGACCTCGTGATACCAGAGCCACGCCTCGGGATTGATGGGTTCGCCCACGGAGCCCATGATCTTCAGCGACGAGAGATCGTGCTTGCGCACCGGCCCCTCGCCTTCGCGCATGAGCGAGCGGATCGCCGTCGGCGCGGTGTAGAAAATGTTGACCTTGTAGTGCTCGACGATCTGCCACCATCGCGATGCATCGGGCCAGGTGGGCACGCCCTCGAACAGCATGATGGTCGCGCCGTTGGCGAGCGGGCCGTAGATCAGATAGGTGTGCGCCGTCACCCAGCCCACATCCGCCGTGCAGAAGTGGATGTCGCCGGGGTGATAATCGAACATGGCCTTGAAGCTCGCGGCCGCGTGGACGAGATAACCACCCGTGGTGTGCAGCATGCCTTTCGGCTTGCCCGTGGAGCCTGACGTATAGAGCACGAAGAGAGGGTCTTCCGCGCCGACCTCGACGGGCGCGCAGACCTCCGGCACTTCGGCCAAGGCCTCGTCGTACCAGCGGTCACGCCCGATCTTCATTGGAACGTCGCGCCCCGTGCGGCGAACCACCAGCACATGCTCGACGAAGGGAAGCTTCTCCAGGGCCGCATCCGCATTCTTCTTCAGCGGCACGGATTTTCCGCCGCGCATGCCCTCGTCGGCGGTGATCAGAACCCGTGACCGGCAGTCCTCGATGCGCCCCGCGAGCGCCTCCGACGAGAAGCCGCTGAACACCACCGAATGAACCGCGCCGATGCGCGCGCAGGCGAGCATCGCGGCGATCGATTGGTGAATGACCGGCAGATAAATGCTGACGAAATCGCCCTTCTTCACGCCGAGTTCTTTCAGCGCATTGGCGAGCCGGGACACCTCCCGGTGCAGTTCGCTCCAGGTGATCCGTTTCGTCTCGCCGGGCGTATCGCCTTCCCACAAGATCGCCGCGTCGCTCCCGCGAGCCTCGGCATGCCGATCCAGGCAGTTGTAGGACGCGTTCAGCCGCCCGTCGGCGAACCATTCGATGGTGACGTCCTCGGGCGAGTAGCGCGTGGATTTGACCCGCGTGAACGGCTGCATCCAGTCGAGGATCCGCGCCTGCTCGCGCCAGAATCCCTCCGGGTCGTCGATGGATCGCCGGTAGAGCCGCTCGTAGCCTTCCGCGTCGATATGAGCGGATGCCTGGAGGCTGGCGGGGACGGGAACAATAGTCTGGGTCATCGGACGTCGTCGCTGAAGCCGCGAGCCGTGGCGGAGGCTCGCGATGATGGAAGATGAGCCCAGATGCCTCCGATAAGGACGCTATGTCAACCAAAACGTTCTTTATTAAGAACAGGCAGTTCAAAGAAAAGGCGGCCGAAGCCGCCTTTTCCAAACATGGTCAGTGATTTACTCGATCGACAGGGCCACGAAGCGCACCTCGCCCTGCGCGTTCGAGACCAGGAGAAGGGCGGATTTCCGTCCCTGCGACTTGAGATCGTCGATCTTCTTGGTCACGTCAGCCGGGTTCGACACCGGCTCCTGATTGACCTCCACGATCACCTCGCCGGCCTGGATCCGCTTGTCGGAGGCCGAAGAATTGGGATCGACCCGGGTGATCACGACACCCTTCAGGTCGTCCTTCAGGCTGTAGCGGCGGCGCAGTTCATCGGTCATGCCGGACATGCTCAGGCCGAGCGCCTGACGGGTGACGGTCGGGGCTTCACCGGAGGGCTGCTGCACGCTCGCCTGCTTCTCACCGTCCTCGAGGCGGCCCAGGGTCACCTTCTTGGTCATCTCCTGGCCCTTGCGGACGATCGCCACGTCGACCTCCTTGCCCACGGGCGTGGACGCCACGATCCGCGGCAGGTCGCGGGAATCCTTCACGTCCTTGCCGTCGAACTTGACGATCACGTCACCCACCTCAAGCCCGGCCGGCTTGGCGGGGCCCTTGTCGTCGACGCCTGCGATCAGGGCGCCGCGGGCGCTGCCGAGGCTCAGGGCTTCCGCCGTGGCATCGTCCACGTTCTGGATGCGAACGCCGAGCCAGCCGCGGCGGGTCTCGCCGAACTGGCGCAGCTGCTCGATCACGGGCGCCGCCGTCGAGGCGGGGACGGCGAAGCCGATGCCGACAGAGCCGCCGGTGGGCGACAGGATGGCCGTGTTGATGCCGATGACCTCGCCGTTCATGTTGAACAGCGGACCGCCGGAATTGCCCTTGTTGATGGCCGCATCGGTCTGGATGTAGTTGTCGTAGGGGCCGGACTCGATGTTGCGGCCGCGGGCCGACACGATGCCCGCCGTCACGGAGCCGCCGAGGCCGAACGGATTGCCGATGGCCATGACCCAGTCGCCCGGGCGAAGGGCTTCGGAATCACCGAACTTCACGGCCTTGAGGGGCTTGTCGGGCTTCACGCGCAGCACCGCGAGATCCACCTTCGAGTCCTTGCCCACGATCTCCGCCTTGAGGCGCGTGCCGTCGGAGAAGATGACGCTGATGTCGTTGGCGTCGCCGATCACGTGATTGTTGGTGACCACGATGCCCGACGGGTCGATCACGAAGCCCGAGCCCAGCGAGTTCGAGCTGCGCGGACGCGGAGGCGTGTTGTCGCCGTTGCCCTGGCCGCGCCGGTTGAAGAACTCCTCGAACAGGTCCTCGAACGGGGTTCCGGGCGGCAGTTGAGGCAGGGTGCGGTTCCGGGCCTCGACGGTGGTCGAAGCCGAGATGTTGACCACGGCCCCGGTGACGTCAGCGGCCAGATCCGCGAAGGATTCCGGAGCCGAGCGCGCGTGGGAGGGAAGCGGCATCGCGACCGCGACGAACGTCATGACCGCGACGAAGGATGCGGCCAGACGGCGCAGGGGACGCCGGGACGGTACAGGCATCGGATTTCCCCCAAAAGTGGAATCCACTTTTGGGTCCCGCGCTGTTGCGGAGAGCGCCAGCGCTTTCGTGGCTTGAGACATCGAGAACCCTCTCTTGGAGAATGTCATAATAGATTGTCGTTCCAGGCCGCCATTCAAGCCGCGAATGCGGCGGAAGCTGGGCCCTCGGCCCGGAGCCGTTTCCCCTTGCGTGGAAACAGCCCTTTTCTTTGTTCTGCCGCATTTCATGGCGGTGAACTGGATCCACTTCGCCGGAAAATGCTCTAGCCGAACCATCGCACGAGCCAGATGATGGCGAGGCCGATGAACGCCGAAACGATCCCGACGAGACGCATCCGCTCGCTCGGGCTATGCGCGGCCTCATACATGGCGCGACGCATGCCGTCGGGGAAGGCCGCAAACAAAATGCCCTCGACCGCGAGAGCGAGGCCGAGGGCTGCAATCAAATCCAACATCAGCTCTTACTGTGCGGGAGCCGGCTGAGGGGCCGGGGTTGCGGGAGCGCCACCATTGGACCGGACAGGCCCGTTGAAGTAGCGGAAGAACTCCGAGTCGGGGCTCAGAACCATGCGGGTGCCGCTCCCCTTCAGACCCGCCTCATAAGCCTGCATGGAGCGGTAGAAAGAGAAGAACTCGGGATCCTGGCCAAAGGCCTCGGCCAGAATGCGGTTGCGATCGGCGTCGCCCTCACCGCGCAGTTCTTCGGCCTTCTGGTTCGCCTCGGCGCGAATGACCGTCGCCTCGCGCTCGGCGCGGGCGCGGATGGTCTGCGCCTGCTGGTTGCCGTTCGCGCGAAGATCGGCCGCCTCACGCTCACGCTCGGTGCGCATGCGCTGGTAAACCGCCTGGCTGTTGGCGTTGGGCAGGTCGACCCGGGTGAGCCGCACGTCGATCATCTCGATGCCGAGGCTGGAGGCCTGCTTGTTGACCTCCTCCTGAATGCGATCCATCAGCTGCGGGCGCTCGGTGCGCACGATGGCGTCGCGCGAGGCGCTGGCGAGGATGTTGCGCATGACCGAGTTGGTGAAGCTCTGCAGGCGCTGATTGGCGAGCGGGATATTGCCGACCGCCTGGTAGAAGCGCAGCGGATCGACGATCCGGTAGCGGGTGAAGGCGTCGACCTCCAGGTTCTGCCGGTCGGCAGAGAGCAGCGTCTGCACCGGCAGATCGAGATCGAGAACCCGCTTCTCGAAATAGGTCACATTGTCGACCAGCGGCATCTTGAACTTCAGGCCCGGCTCCGAGATCGCGGACTGCACCGCGCCGAAGCGCAGCACGAGCGCATATTGCGTCTGCTGGACGATGAAGGTCGAGCTGTAGAGGACGATCGCCGCCACGGCCAGAAGGATCAGCAGACCTGTGCGAAGGACGGAGTTATTCATCGCGTGGTCCCCTGATTGCTGCCTTGGTTGCCGCCCTGATTGCCGGTGGCGTTGTTCTGGGATTGTGGCACCTGGTTGAGCGGCAGGAAAGGCACGACCCCCTGCCCTTTCTGATCGACGATGATCTTATCCACGCTGCCGAAGACGCGCTCCATGGTTTCGAGGAAAATACGCTCGCGGCTCACGTCGGGGGCCTTGCGGTACTCTTCATAAACCTGGCGGAAACGCGCGGCCTGACCGGTGGCGTCGGCCACGGATTGCTCGCGGTAGGCTTCCGCCTGCTGGACCGTGCGGGACGCCTCACCGCGCGCCTCGGGAACGATGCGGCTGGCATAAGCCGACGCTTCGTTCTGCACGCGCACCGCGTCCTGCTGCGCGGCGTTCACGTCGAAGAAGGCCTGCTGGACTTCCGACGGTGGACGCACAGCCTGAAGCTGGACCACGTTGATGAGCACGCCCGCGCCATAGGCGTCGAGGGCCTCCTGCATGATCTGACGCACTTCCTGGGCGACGCTCGCCTGCTCGGTGGTGAGGATAGCCTGGATGTTGCGGCGGCCGATCACCTCACGCATGGCGCTTTCGGCCACGGACTTGATGGTGCCGTCGGGATTCTGCAGGTTGAAAACGTAATCCTGCGGACGGGCGGGATTGATCTGCCAGACCGCATCGAAATCGATGTCGACGATGTTCTCGTCGCCGGTAAGCATCAGGCTTTCCTCGATCACGTCGCGGGCGCGTCCCTGGCCCGTCGCCGTGGAGCGGTAGCCGACCTCGACCCGCTGCTGCGCCGTCACGTTCGGCTTGATCACCCGGCCGATCGGATAGGGATAATTGTACCGCAAGCCCTCGCCGCTGGTGCTGCTGTACTTCCCGAAGATCATGTTGATGCCGACCTCGTTGGGCCGCACCGTGTAGAAGCCGGTCAGGAGCCAGATGGCGATGACGGCCAGAACGAGAAGGACGAGGCCCTTGCCGCCCATGGAGCCGCCGGGGATGAAATCCCTGAGGCGGTCCTGGCTGCGGCGCAGAATATCCTCCAGGTCGGGGGGATTGCCGTTGCCCTGCGGCCCGCCGGAGCCCCATGGGCTCTTGCCGCCGCCTGATCCGCCGCGCTGCCCCCAGGGGCCACCGCCGCCGCTTTGGTTACTCCAAGGCATAGGACGCCTTTCCTCACTCTGAAAAGACCGGCCGGGAAAGCCGAAGGGAAACTATATAGACGGGTTTTGGGTTTTCCCTCTTCCGCCTGTCAAGCCTGCGAATTGGGGTTTCTAGAGGCGTTCGTCAACCTTGGCGTCGGTCAGGGACGCCTTTCCAGGTCAATAAAGGTAAACGGGTGCTCGTCATCGGGGCTTTTGGGATGCGAGATCCGCGCCACTTCACGAAAGCGTGTGCGATCGACCGGCGGGAAGAAGGCGTCTCCTGCAGGGGTGGCTGCGACCTCCGTAAGGTAAATCGTCCGCACGTGCGGCAGGGCGAGCTTGTAGATCTCGGCTCCGCCGACCACCGCGACCGCATCGGCGCCCATGGCCCCGGCGAGCGCCTCCCCCTTCGCCACAGCCGCGTCCCACGTGTGAGCGACATGGATGCCGGGCGCGGAGAAGCCGCTGTCGCGCGTCAGCACGATGGTCTCCCGCCCCGGCAGGGGCTTGCCGATGGATTGATAGGTCTTGCGGCCCATGATCATGGGCTTGCCCATCGTCAGATCGCGGAAACGCCTGAGATCCGTCCGGAGGCGCCAGAGAAGCTGGTTGTCGCGACCGATCACGCCGTTCTCGGCGACGGCGACCACAAGGATGAGAGGAAACGTCATTCTGCCGCCGCCAGTCTTGTCAGCGCCTCGCCGGTGACGCGCTGCACGGTCCATTCGTCCATCGGAACGGCCCCGATGGCGCGGTAGAAGTTCAGCGCGGGCTCGTTCCAGTCGAGCACCCACCATTCGAGCCGCGCCAGCCCCTCCGTCACGCAGCGGTGCGCGAGGTGCTTGAGCAGGGCCTTACCGATGCCCTTGGAGCGGAACTCGGGCCGCACGAAGAGATCCTCCAGGTAGATCCCGTGGCGTCCCCGGAAGGTGGAGAAATTGTAGAACCACAGGGCAAAGCCCGCGGGGCGTCCCTCCCACTCGGCGATATCGGCGAAGGCGCGCGGATCGGGCCCGAAGAGCGCCTTCGCGATATCGGCCTCGGTGGCGTCGACCTCATGCGCGAGACGCTCGTATTCGGCGAGGTCGCGAATGAAGGAGTAGACGAGCGCCGTGTCGCGCTCTTCGGCTTTGCGGATCGTCAGTGCCATCGGTCCGTTCTGTTTCTTGAAAACTGCATCGTCAATCCGCTTCGTCCTCGGCCGCGACGCGGCGCGGCGAACCCCATTCTTCCAGAATGGCGTTCATGTCGTCGAGCACGAAGAAGCGGGCGCTTTCCACGTCGTAGCCCTCATCAAGCAGATTGTCGTAATCCGTCAGGCGGTGACGGATATAGGACGTGATGGAGAGCCAGGCCGCGGTTTCGGGCGAGGCCGTGTGAAGGCCCCTGCTGCCGAGGGCGTGATCCGTCACGGACTCGAATTCATGCTTCGGGATCCGCGGAGCAAGAACCCGGACGGCGCTTTCAATGAACTCGCGCCTGTTCATGGAAATCAGACCGCGACGGGAGCCTTGATGGCGGGATAGGGATCGTACTCCTCGATGGCGATGTCATCGAAGGTGAAATCGAACAGCGATCGCACGGTGGGATTGAGCCGCAGCTTCGGCAGGGCGCGCGGCTCGCGCGAGAGCTGCAGGCGCGCCTGCTCCAGATGGTTCAGATAGAGATGCGCATCGCCGAAGGAATGCACGAAATCGCCCGGCTGAAGGCCCGTGGCCTGCGCCATCATGTGCGTGAGCAGCGCATAGGACGCGATGTTGAACGGCACGCCGAGGAAGACGTCCGCCGAACGCTGATAGAGCTGGCAGGAGAGTCTTCCTTCCGCCACGTAGAACTGGAACAGGCAATGGCAGGGCGCGAGCGCCATCTTGTCCAGCTCAGCCGGGTTCCAGGCCGAGACGATGAGGCGGCGAGAATCGGGATTGCGGCGGATCTCGTCGAGCACCCACTGGATCTGATCGACCGTGCCGCCGTCCGGCTTCGCCCAGGAGCGCCACTGCTTTCCGTAGACCGGGCCGAGGTCGCCGTTCTCGTCGGCCCACTCGTCCCAGATCGTGACGCCGTTCTCCTGCAGGTAGCGGATGTTGGTGTCGCCCTTCAGGAACCAGAGCAACTCGTGAATGATCGAGCGGAGATGCAGCTTCTTCGTCGTGACGAGCGGGAAGCCCTGGCTCAGATCGAAGCGCATCTGGTGCCCGAAGACGGAAATCGTCCCGGTTCCCGTGCGGTCGTCCTTGCGGACGCCCTCGTCCATGATGCGGCGAAGAAGATCGTGATAGGCTTGCATTGGGTGCTCCTCGGCTCATCATAGGATAGGAACCGCCCGCCTCCGAGTCATGAGTTCTCGTTTTATGTGAATCATATGGATCCGGAAGCCGCGCGGAGCCAGCCTGGCGCTGCACGTCTGCAACACCCGCCGAAGTCTCATTTCAACGCCATCCCCGCTCTTTCAAATTCGATCCGGCCTCCCTATATTGGGGATGCTGGTCGCGAGACCGGCTATGGCGATAAACGGCTATCGGAATAAACCCATCGGACCCGGGGGCGGTACCCGGCGCCTCCACCAAAACCCAGGCCGAGCTTGGGTTTCGGCGGGGGCGAAATAGGATCGACGAGGGCGTAAAGGGTAGACTTTCGCTCGGCATGGTTCCGCCGATATCGGGCCGCTTCAATAGTTGCCAACGACAACTATGCTCCGGTTGCAGTGGCTGCGTAAGCAGTCCCTAAAGCCGACTCAAAGCCCTGGCGGGTAGCACCGTTAGGCGGGGTTCGGAGGCACCTGGCAACAGAAGCCTCCACTTCTGTTTCTCGATAGGGACCGCGTATGGCCGGCAAAGACCTGATCCGCTACGATCTTCTGGTGCAGGACGCGCTGAAGGGCGTCGTGCGGAAAGTGCTGATCGATGCCGGCAAGGATGGCCTTCCTGGCGAGCACCATTTCTACATCTCCTTCCAGACGGATTATCCGGGCGTCCGGCTCTCGAACCGGCTGCGCGAAAAATATCCTCAGGAGATGACCATTGTCCTCCAGCATCAGTTCTGGGACCTGAACGTCACGGAGCACACCTTCGAGGTGGGGCTCTCCTTCTCCGGCGTTCCCGAGCGGCTGCTCATCCCCTTCGATGCGCTCACCGGCTTCTTCGATCCGTCCGTCCAGTTCGGCCTCAAATTCGACGGCCAGGACGACGAGGAGGAAGAGGTCGCCGAAGCCCCGCCCGCGCCGCAGCCGATTCGCGGATCCGAGCCCGTGGAGCTGAAGCAGTCCCGCAAGCCTGGCCCCGCGGCGGACAAGAAGCCCGCTCCCGAGAAGGCTCCGGCCAAGGCCGAGCAGTCCCCGGGCGAAGCGCCCCCCGCACCGAAGCCGGAAGCCGCCGATGCCGCCGGCAGCGCCGAGGTCGTGAGCCTCGACGCCTTCCGCAAGAAGAACTGACACCTCCCCTTTTCTTCCCAGTCCACTGGTTCCGCCACGGCCTTCCCGGCCGTGGCGTTTGCTTGTCGTGGTCCTCACATCGTCATGATCCGCCGTCGTGCCCGTCCCGTCGTTTTCCTCCCGTCATGGCCTTCTCTCGTCATGGCCGGGCTTGTCCCGGCCATCCCCGTCTTGGGACCCGCCACGGCGTAAAGACGTGGATCCCCGGCTCAAGGCCGGGGATGACGGGGAGGGTGGTCGCATGGGGACGAGGTGGCATGTTCCACTTTTGTTCTTGACAGGCTCGGCAAGCTAAGCTATATCGTGACCTGTCCCGGCTCACCGAGGGGCGCGCTCGCGAGGCGTCGCAGGTTGTGGAGCCGGGGCACGGTCCCGCGCTCCAGGCCACGCAGCCTGAGCTGACGGGAGGCCCTGGCTCGGCCCAGGGGTCCGGGCATGCACAGCCGCCCGCCTGCTCCGGCGCGTCGCAGGGCGCAACGGCAGGCGCGCTCGCCAACGGCATCCCGGAGCCTGCGCCGACAGTCCGCCTAAAAGAACCGTGCGCGAGGAGCCGTCGGGTTCCAAAGCCATCACCATTCTCCATCGAGCCGGACCGCTCCTCGCGCGACCCCTCGACTGCTCCCCCTCGGTGCCAATCCGCTCCGAGGCCGATCCTCCATGCCCTGCGCTCTTTGACAGCTCCGCTCATCTTGCATCATGCCCACGCCTGCCACGCGCCCCATCGCTCACGGCAAGCGATGCGTCAGACGCATCGGAAGGCCCCCGTGCGGTCGCAGCGTGATGCGGTGCAGGGGCGTGACC
Source organism: Microvirga sp. HS2 (assembly GCF_055792805.1). NCBI lineage: Bacteria > Pseudomonadati > Pseudomonadota > Alphaproteobacteria > Hyphomicrobiales > Methylobacteriaceae > Microvirga > Microvirga sp. HS2. The sequence continues at coordinate 162,814 of NZ_JBVVAJ010000008.1, read as the reverse complement.
TGGTGCCCTTCCCTAAGGTCCAGCCGCACCGCCTTCACGATGGTGGCGAGAACGATCACGGCTTCCTGCAGGGCGAAGGCCGCCCCGATGCAGACCCGCGGGCCCGCTCCGAAGGGGAGATAGGCGAAACGGTCGATCTTGGCCTTCTCCTCGGGCAGGAACCGCTCGGGCCGGAAGGCGTCGGGCTCTTCCCAGAGGGTCCGATGGCGGTGAAGCACGTAAGGGGCGATCGTCACCACCGTCCCGGCAGGGATCGTGAGGTCGCCGATCCGGTCGTCCTCGATGGCCGCGCGGCTCAGGAAGGGCGCGGGCGGATAAAGGCGCATCGCTTCGTCCAGCACCGCGCGCGTATAGACGAGCCTGTCCAGGTGCCGAGGCTCGATCGGGCCCTTCCCCAGAACCTCATCCACCTCCCGCTCGATCCGGCGGCGGACGCGCTCGTCCTGCGAAATCAGATAGATCGACCAGGCCAGGGCATTGGCCGTCGTCTCATGGCCCGCGCCGATGAAGGTCACGATATTGGCGCTCACCTCCAGGTCGCTGAGCCCCTTGCCGGTTTCCGGGTCGGCGGCTTCGAGAAGCAGGGTCAGGAGATCGCGGGGAGCGGGCTCGCCCCGTTCGAGCAGGGCCTTCCGGCTCTGGATGAGTTCATTCACGAGCTCCTCGAAGAAGCGGATGGCGGGCCGGGCGCGCCAGCGCCCGATGCGCGGCACCCAGTCCGGCAGGCCGAAGATGTCCACGGGATCGATCCGGCCCAGGCCCTCGAAATAGCGGGTGATGGCGCGCCCCAGGGCATCCGGATCCCGCGCCACGCCCTTCGAGAAGATCGTCCGCTCCAGCACGTCGAGGGTCACGCGGGTCATTTCGAGGGAGATATCGACCTCCCTCCCGTCGGGCCGCCGCTGCCAGCGGCGCACGAGGCGCTCCGCCGATTCGACCATGGCGGGGAAAAACCCGGCCACGACGCGCGGCGGAAACAGGGGAGCGATGGTGCGGCGCTGGAGCTTCCACTCCTCCCCTTCGGCCGTCAGCAGGCCCCGCCCGAGCCCGGGAGCCAGAACCCGCAGCTGCAGATCGTCCTTCCGGTAGTTGGCGGCGTTGTCGACGAGGATGTGGCGGATGACATCCGGATCGTTCACCACGGTGATGCGCCCGAGCGCGCCGCTGCCGGAGATGATCCGCTCCTCGAAATGGCGCTCGGTCCATGTCGTCAGCGGATTTCGACGCACGGCCCAGAGAAACGAGAGCAGCCCCGGCGCCTCCTGGAGCGGTTTGGGCGCCGGAGGGCGGAAATGGGGAGCGTCGAGCATGTCGGTCATCGGAATTTGCAAGCCCTGTATGTGCGTTCGATGTTGCGAGAGCGTCAGTTTGAGATAAGAACACCCAACTCCATCGAAAGAGGTCAGGATGTCGCCCGCAACCCGCATCGAAACAGATACCTTCGGCCCCATCGAAGTTCCCGCCGACAAGCTCTGGGGCGCTCAGACGCAGCGTTCCCTCCAGAACTTCCGGATCGGCACGGACCGCATGCCGCTCCCCCTCGTCCACGCGCTGGCCATCGTCAAGCAGGCCGCGGCCCTCGTGAACAAGGACCTCGGCAAGCTGGATCCCCGCCTCGCCGACGCCATCGCTGCGGCCGCTGCGGACGTGGTGCAGGGCAAGTACGACGACGAATTCCCGCTCGTGGTCTATCAGACGGGTTCGGGCACCCAGTCCAACATGAACATGAACGAGGTGCTCTCGAACCTCGCCATCGAGCGCCTCGGCGGCGAGCGCGGCAGCAAGAAGCCGGTTCACCCCAACGATCACGTGAACATGGGCCAGTCGTCGAACGACTCATTCCCCACCGCCATGCACATCGCCGTGGCGCGCGAGATCCACGACCGCCTCATCCCCGCCCTCAAGCATCTGCTCAAGGCCCTCGAAGCCAAGGCGGAAGCCTTCAAGGACCTCGTGAAGATCGGCCGCACGCACCTCCAGGACGCGACGCCGGTCACGCTCGGCCAGGAATTCTCCGGCTATGCGGCGCAGGTGCGTCTCGGCATCGCCCGCATCGAACAGACGCTGCCCGGCATCTATGCGCTGGCACAGGGCGGCACCGCCGTCGGCACGGGCCTCAACGCCCATCCCGAATTCGCGGATCGCTTCGCCGCCAAGGTGGTCGAGCTGACCGCCCTGCCCTTCACCTCGGCCACCAACAAGTTCGAGGCTCTCGCCGCCCATGACGCCCTGGTCTACACCCATGGCGCATTGTCGAGCCTCGCCGCCGGCCTGTTCAAGATCGCCAACGACATCCGCCTCATGGGCTCCGGCCCGCGCTCGGGCATCGGCGAGATCTCGCTGCCCGAGAACGAGCCCGGCTCGTCGATCATGCCAGGCAAGGTGAACCCGACGCAGGCCGAGGCCATGACGATGCTGTGCTGCCAGGTGGCAGGCAACCAGACCACCGTCACCTTCGCGGGCAGCCAGGGCCATTTCGAGCTCAACGTGTTCAAGCCAGTGATGGCGAATGTCGTGCTGCAATCGATCCGTCTGCTCGCCGACGGTGCGATCAGCTTCACCGACAACTGCGTCGTGGGGATCGAGGCCAACGAGGACCGCCTCAAGGAGCTGCTGGGGCGCTCCCTCATGCTCGTGACGGCTCTGGCGCCGAGCATCGGCTACGACAAGGCCGCGGCGATCGCCAAGTCCGCGCACAAGAACGGCACGACGCTGAAGGAAGAAGCCCTCAAGGCGGGCGTCTCCGAGGCGGATTTCGAAGCCGTCGTCCGTCCCGAGACGATGCTTCAGCCGGGCGAATAAGATACAATCGCGCCATGGCTGAGATCATCAATCTGCGCCAGGCGCGCAAGCAGAAGGCGCGGGCCGAGAAAGAGGCCCGCGCCGAACAGAACCGCGTCACCTTCGGCCGCACCAAGGCGGAGAAGGAACTGACCAGGGCCGAGCGCGAGCTGGCGCAGCGTCGGATCGACTCTCACAAGCGCGACGAGCCCGAGACGCCCTGAAATGGCCGCCGGCATCGTCAAGCGCTCGGTCTCGATTGCCGGTCACCGGACCAGCATTTCGCTCGAAGAGCCGTTCTGGCAGGTCCTGCGGGAAATCGCCGAGCGCGAGAAACTCTCCATCCAGGCCCTGATCGGGCGCATCGACGCCGAACGCGGAGAGCAAAACCTTTCATCCGCCATTCGCGTGTTCGTGCTGATGGACCTGCGCAACCGCTGACGCCGCGTTCCCAGCAAGCGGTGGAAGCGCCTTTACCGCTCGGGACTGCCGTAGACGGGCGGTGGGGCACTCAGCTCGACAGGAGAATTCAGCGGCGGCAGCGAGGTCCGGGGCGCAGGCGTTCCATCCTCCGGTTGCTGCCGTTGCTCCAGCTGAAGGCGCTCCGCGTCCCGGCGCGCTTTCTCGGCCTCCGCCTGCGCCTGAGCCTGGCGAGCCGCCTCTTCGGCGGCAGCCTTTGCCCGTTGCCGCTCCGCCTCCTGCTGCGCCTGGATCTGGCGCTGACGCTCGGCGGCCGCCCGCTCGAAGGCCTCGATCTTTTCGAGTTCCCGCTTGAGGACGATGGCGGCAAGCCCATTGCGGAACGGGCCTGCATCCACCTCCCGTACGGGATTGGCGAGCGGGCCGCGCCAGTTCAGGCCGATGGAGGGCGGCGCGCCGGTCCATGCGGCGGGCGATGTTTTCGCAACGAGGGAACCGCGCGCATCGAGTTCCAGGGTATTGAGATCGAACGTCACCGCGCCCTGCCAGGTGGACGGCCCGCCATCGACGAGGAACGGGGACAGCCGCAGCGATCCACCGACGAGCGCCGCCGATGTGGCGACCGTTTGCGCCGTAAGCGCGGAGCGGCCTAGCTCCCCATTGATGATGCCTTCGGCCTTCCCTTCGACGAGAGGTTCGTTCTCGGCCAAGGCGCGCTTGAGTGCACGGTCGAACACGGCGGGATCGGCGGACGGAACGCGCAGCTTCGTGATCTTCCAGTCGCCGGCGCCGCCGAGCGCGGAGATCAGCTGCGACATGCTCTCGCCCGCCGTGCCGAACTTCAGGTTGCCCGACAGGATCGCCTCGATGGGCGTCGTTGCGCCCAGAGCCCAGAGCGGCACGCTGTCGAGGGCGCCCTCGCCCACGACGGTGGCCGCCGTCCCCTGGCGGGTGATGGTCGTCGAGCCCGTCAGGCGCCCCGTGCCGAGGCTCGCGTCGAGATTGCGGATCGAGATGCCGTCCGGTTGCGCCTCGACGGTAAAGCTCGCGCGGGTCGTCTGAACGCCGCGTCCCATGTCCAGGGCTCCGACCCGGAAGAGCACCTGCCCGCCGCTCACGAGCCGTCCGCTCTGGCCGAACGTGGCATTGGACCAGATGGCGGTGGCGTTCGGATCGCCCGGCACATTCAGCGCAAGGGCCGCCGTCAGCCACGGCAGGGACAGCTTATCGAGCGAGACCTCGCCGTCGATCTCTGAACGGGAACGCACGTTGAGGCTGGCCTGCACGGCATTGCCCGCCACCTGTCCGGCGACATCGAGATGACTCGAATCACGAGCACGGCCCAGGGTGACCCGTGCCTTGACCGGCACTGGCGGCTTCACGCCCGCGCCGTCGCCCAGGAGCAGCATGAACGGCGTCACGTCCGCCGTGGTGAACTCCGCTTCGCCGCTGTCCACGACATCGTCGCCTTCGCTCAGGGCGAAAGGCCGCGAGGTCGTGATCTGTGCTCCTGCAACATTGCCCGAAACGGCGACGTTGAACTGGCCGGATCCGACCCGGGCGCCGCGCAGCTCGATCCTGGATGGACGATCCAGGCCCGCCATATTGGCGCGGTTCACCCAGCGGCCGGTATTCTCGGTCGTGAGGGCGAGGTTCAAGCTCTCGGTGCGCCCGTCGACGGCATCCACGCTGCCCTCGATGGCGCCTCCTGCGGCCGTGCCCCTCATCGTCGTGCGCAGGCGCAGCTCGGTGGAGCCTGGAGGCGGAGCCACGCGCTCGGCTCCCACCTGCACGTTGAGCGCGCCTTCGCGCAGGAAATACGGCACCAGCTTCGAGACGCCGCCGATCCACACGCTGCCGATCAGATCGATCAGGGGAGCCGCGCGTTGTGCCGTGACCCTGCCGCTGATGCTGCCGGATCCGTCAGGCGCAATGCGCCCGCTCACGCGGGCATTGGCCCCAGCGAGATCGACGATGTCGAGATTCTCGACCAGCAGAGCCTTGCCGTCGGAGAGGATGCGCGCCGCGATGCGGCCCGTTGCCGGACTCTTGCCCGCGCTGACGCCGCGCGCATCGAGAATGAATCCGACATCCAGGTTCTGGGTCGCCTCGAACACGCTGGAGACCTGCGGCAGCTGATCGAGATTGAGGTTCTGAACGGCGACCTGAGCTTCGAGCTTGCCGCGCTCGTCGGCTTCGGGAACCGTGTAGCGCAGATTGCCGGTGGTGAGCGCGTCGCCGATCTTCAGCCGCATCCGGCTCAGAGACAGAACCGGGTTGCTGAAGACGACGTCCGAGGACGCTTCGATGGGACGCCCGTCGAGCATATCGAGGAACGGCGAGCGGATCTTGATGCGGTTGAGATAGCGCGCCAGCCGATCCGAGGCGTTCGAGGCCAGGGCCACCTTGCCGTGGATGCCGCCCTGGGTCGTCAGGCCCAGCTGACCTTCCACAGCGACGCGGGTTTCGCCCGGCGCATTGAACTCGACGCGGTCGAGCCGTGCCTTTCCGCGCTCCAGCGACAGGCGGAGATTGGCGTTGGTCAGGTCCTCCTGCCCCAGGCCGATGCTGTCGATCTTGAGATCGAGATCGATCGGGAGGGCGATGGGGGGCAGAGACCATTGCTTGAGACGGGAGGCGAAATCCTGGCCGTTGGAGGAGAGGATGAAACTGTCGGCATCGAGCCGCCGCCCCTCGAGCTTCAGCGCGATGCGGGGATCGGCGATGCCGATGCTGCCCGTTCCCGTCATGCGCAGGCTCGCGCCGCCCTCGCCAGCTTCGACAGCGACGGTCTCCAGCGCCACGGCGCCATTCGCCGTTTTGAAATCGGATTCGACGGCGATGGGGATGGGAATGCCGGCGGCCGCGATCTGCGCCGGGGGGCCGAACAGGACCTTGGCCTTGCCGGAGATATCCGGAATAGTGTTGCCGGACGCCGTATCGCCCAGGGCGACCCGGGCGTCGATGTCGAAGCGCGGATAGATGTCGCCGCCACCTGACAGCTTGACCTGGACGCTCTTGTCCTCGGCGAGTTCGCCGGTCGCCAGCCGGAACGGCACCCCGGCCGTGGTGCCCTCGACCCGCCAGGGACCGATGAGCTTCTGGCCCTCGATGTGGACGTTCTCCGCGAAGGCCTGATTCGTATGCCCCGTGGCCGGCGCCTGGGTGGTGACCAGAAGCTGGCCGATGCCGAGGCTCTCGATGGCCCATTCACGGCTGCGTCCGCTGCCGGACACGAGATCGGGTGGCAGGCGCCAGTCGCCTTTCCCCGAGACGGGAACGCGGATATCGGCCCGGCCGACCCGCGTCTCCGTGAAGCGGACCTCGCCCTTGAGGAGCGGCGTCAGGGCGATTTCGGCCAGGACATCGTCGGCGGTCAGCGTTGGGGAATCGGCGGTCTTTCCGCCGAGCCGCAAGCGGTCGAGAACGATTTTCGGCGCGGGCAGCAGGCGAATGGAAATGGCCCCTTCGGTCCGGGCCTCGGTGCCCGACGCGCGCGAGATCATCCCGTCGACGGTGTCACGGTAATCCTTCCAGTCGATGAAAGGAGGGGCAGCGACGGCAACCGCCAGGATCAGGATCACGATGGCTGCGATGATCGTCAGGATATCGCGCAAGAGGGTTCTGGTCTCCGTTTCACTCTAGCTCTCTAGCCCATCGATCGGGCGATCGGGAGCGCACCAGGCGCTCCTTCCACCGTCAAAGTGCAACGATCTTACCCGGATTCATGATGTTGTGCGGGTCCAGGGCCCGTTTCAAGACACGCATGAGGTCGAGCGCGGCTTCTCCATGCTCGATTTCCAGGTATTTCATCTTTTTCTGGCCCACGCCGTGCTCGCCGGTGCAGGTCCCCTCCATGGCGACGGCCCGCTTCACCAGGCGATCCACGAAGGCTTCGCAGGCCGCGACTTCCGCGGGGTCGTCCATGTTCACCAGCGGCTGAACGTGGAAATTGCCGTCGCCCACATGCCCGACGATGGGCGCGATCATGCCGCTCTCCAGGATGTCGTGCTTCGTTGCGTCCACGCATTCGGCCAAGCGCGAGATCGGCACGCAGACGTCCGTCGCCACCGATTGCGCGCCGGGGCGCAGGCCCCGCGCCGCCCAATAGGCGTCGTGCCGGGCCTGCCAGAGGCGCGAGCGCTCCTCGGGTTTCGTGGCCCATTCGAACGGCTGGTCCGTGAATTCCGCCGCGATCTCCCCGAACCGCTCGGCCTGCTCCCGGACGCCCGCATCGGTGCCGTGGAACTCTAGCAGCAGCAGGGGGCTCTCCGGCAGGGAGAGTTTCGCGTGCAGGTTGACGGCCCTCACCTGCACCTCGTCGAGGAGCTCGATGCGCGCCACCGGGATCCCCGACTGGATCGTCATGATCACCGCGTCGCAGGCGGCTTTGACCGTCGGGAAAGGACAGATCCCGGCCGAGATGGCTTCCGGGATGCCCTGCAGCTTGAGCGTAACCTCGGTGATGATGCCGAGCGTGCCCTCGGAGCCGATCATCAGACGGGTGAGATCGTAACCTGCCGAGCTTTTCCGGGCGCGGCTCGCGGTCTTCACGATCTCGCCATTCGGCAGCACGACCGTGAGCGCGAGCACCGCATCCTTCATCGTGCCGTAGCGGACAGCGTTGGTTCCGGACGCGCGGGTGGCGACCATGCCGCCGATGGAAGCATCGGCACCCGGGTCGATGGGAAAGAACAAGCCCTTGTCCCGCAGGAACTCATTCAGGGCCTTGCGGGTCACACCGGCCTCGACCACGCAGTCCAGGTCCTCCTCATGGACGGCGATGATGCGCTTCATGAGGCTCAGGTCGATGCAGACGCCCCCGTCCGGTGCGTTGATGTGGCCCTCGAGCGAGGTGCCCGTCCCGAAGGGGATGATTGGCACGCCCCGTGCCGCGCAGAGCTTCACGATCTCGGCCACTTCCTCCGTGGTCTGCGCGTAGACCACGATGTCCGGCGGCTGGTTCTTCACCCAGGTGAGCGTGTGCCCGTGCTGCTCCCGCACAGCGGCGGAAGTGACGACGCGATCGCCGAAACGGCTGGAGAGATCGGCCGATAGAGAGGCGACAGTAGCCTCCGAAGGTTTGGGGCGGCTGGGCGAGAGGGGAGCGTTCATAATGGTTCTGTCGGTTCCGATTGGGATGATCGTTATCCATACCTAACAAAACCTGCCCTAACGCAATACTCTAGAAGGCAAATGGGCCAAAAAGCCCATGCATGACTCGAAGATACGTGCTAACATTCCTACTCTTAGGAAGGGACGATGCTCGTGACCCGTACGGAAACAAAGAGCTGACCATGGAGAGGAAGACCCCCGTGTTCTTCTTCGCACCCTTCGTCTCGTCCGCGATGCAGGTCGAGCCTGCCTGGATCGACTACAACGGCCATATGAACATGGCCTATTACCATGTGCTGTTCGACCGGGCCGTCGAGGAAGGCTTCGGGCTCGCCGGGCTGGGCCGCGAATACATGGAGGAACGCAACGCGTCCTTCTTCGCCGCAGAGACCCACACGCTCTACAGGCGCGAGCTGACAGCCCGCGATCGGGTTCGCGTGACGCTCCAGCTGATCGATCACGACGAGAAGCGGATTCACTACTACCTCGAAATCCGCCATGCGGAAGAAGGCTGGATTGCCGCCACGATGGAGGGACTGTCCCTTCACGTCGACATGGAAACCCGCAAGGTCTCATCCTTCCCGGACGATATCGCCGCCAATCTCGCCGTCATGAAGGCGGCTCACGCGCGGCTCGCCAGGCCGCAATCCCTCGGGCGGATCATCGGCATCCCGACGCGGCTCGAGCGTCACGAAGCCCTGCTCGCCTCCAGCACGCGCCACTAGATCCGTTCGACACGCAGATCCCGTTTGCCCGTCCGGCGCGATCCGCTCGGATCACGCCAGCTTCAGCCGTCCCGGCTCCGACCGCCGGCGAATCCACTCGGTCATGGGGCGCTCGTACCAGCGGAAGACCAGGAGGGAGGCCGCAACGGCGCCCGCGAGAACCAGCGCGATATAGCCCCACGGCCCAAGCACGGTGCCGAGGCCTGTCCGGAGAATGGCTTCCCGCCCGGCCCGAATGACGAAGGGGTGGATGAGGTAAAGCGCATAGGACGCCTCCCCCAAGGAATTCCCCAGGCGGGCGAACCACGTCTCCGGTCTCGCGCGGTCGGCGCCGAGGGCCACAGCGGCGACGAGAAGTGCGGCCGGGAGGCCATAGGCGAACGGTCGCGGCATGTGGGAGCTCTCTCCGGCGAGGAGCAAAGCGATCCCGCCGACCGCGAGAACGGCACGCAGGCTGCGCGGAAGAACGAATCCCTGAGCCTTGAGGAGAGCGAGCGCCATGCCGAACGCGAATTCCAGGACGATCGGCTTGGTCCAGAAGTCCAGGGGCTGCGGGAGCGGGACGATCCTGCCGATGACCACCGTGGCGAGCAGGATGCCGATCAGCATCACGACCGGTTTCCGCTTCGACCACACAAGGGTCAGGGCGAAAAGGGCGTAGAAATACATTTCGTAATTGAGCGTCCAGCCCAGGGAATAAAGCGGCTGGGCCGCTCCGTCCGGGCGCTCCACGGGTATGAACAGATAGGAAGCCAGGACGAAACCGGGCTCGAGAACTTCGCTGTTGAGGATCCCGGGCAGCGCAAGGGCGACGGCGAGGTAAAGGCTCGTGGTGGCCCAGTAAAGGGGAACGACACGCCCCAGGCGACGGGCGAGGAAAACCCTGGCGGCGCCGGGAGAGCCGACCAGCTTCTGCGACGAATAGACGATGATGAAGCCGGAGATGACGAAGAAGACATCGACCCCGGCGACCCAGGGAATCCCATCGAGCGGCTGGAACGACCGGCCAAGCCGTGCGGCCACCGCACCCGCATCGAACTGGGCATGGTGGATGGTGATCGCCAAAGCTGCGCAGGCCCTGAGAATTTGGATGTATAGCAGCTTCGACATTCTGCGGGCCCGCCCCCACACGCCTAAACCTCGTGCTTAACCAGGGGAGCCTGTCATGACAAGGCGGCGAGCGAGACCAACCGGCAGAGCAGGAAGGCTCAATGCGCAACGGGGCAGCGTTTCAGAGAACGCCGGTCAACCAGGATCGGCGACCTTTAATAGCAGCGAACCGCTTCAGGGGGGCACGAGGTTGCCCCGATGGGCGGCCTCGAAAACAGCCTGTCCCGGTCGAGATTCTGCCTGTAGAGGTTGTGCTCGACCTGGTTCTGCTGCTGCAGGCTTTTCAGGCGCTGCTCGTCCTGAATGTTGCGGTTGATATCCTCCACCTGCCGTTCGTTGACGCTCTTGCGCGGCAACCTGGCCGTCTGCGCCTCTGCAGCCAGAGGCAGGACGACGCCCAAACAGAGGACGGCCGTGACGAAGAAACGCATGGGAACATTCCTTTAAAAGCCATGGATCCTTATATGGCGATGAGAGCCCAGTCCGACAACGGCGGCGAGCTTTGGGTCACCCGCGGACCAAAGGGCATTTCCGGGCTCGACGCAGTTCGCCTTTTGATCCATGGTCGCGCCGATGAATCAGCCTGATAACAGCCCCGATCCCCAGAACGATCTGGCGCACCAGCCGTCCTCCGGCTCCTTGAGCGCCCGTGCCCGCGCGGCGGTCGCGCCGCAAATGGCCTATCTGAACGGCTTGAACCCCGAGCAGCGGGCGGCCGTGGAGGCCACCGAGGGCCCCGTCCTCGTGCTCGCGGGAGCTGGTACGGGGAAGACGCGTGTGCTCACCACCCGCATCGCCCATCTGATCGCCACCGGCAAAGCGTGGCCGTCGCAGATCCTGGCGGTCACCTTCACCAACAAGGCGGCCCGGGAGATGCGGGAACGCATCGGCCGCGCCATCGGAGAGGTGGCCGAGGGCATGCAGTGGCTCGGCACCTTCCACTCCATCGGCACCAAGATCCTGCGCCGCCATGCAGAGCTCGTGGGCTTGCGTTCGGACTTCACCATTCTCGGCACGGACGATCAGCTTCGCCTGATGAAACAGGTGATCGAGGCGGAAGGAATCGACGAGAAGCGCTGGCCTGCGCGCCAGCTCGCCGGTCTCATCGACAGCTGGAAGAACCGCGGCCTCGGCCACGATCAGGTCGCCGCCGGGGAAGCGGGCGCATTCGCCAATGGCAAGGGCGCACGCCTCTACCGCGCGTATCAGGAGCGCCTGAAGGTTCTCAACGCCGTCGATTTCGGCGACCTGCTGCTCGAATGCCTGCGCCTGTGGCGCGAGCATCCGGATATCCTGGAACAGTACCAGGAACGCTTCCGCTACATGCTGGTGGACGAGTATCAGGACACCAACGTCGCACAATACCTTTGGCTGCGCCTGCTTGCGCAGAAGCGCAAGAACCTGTGCTGTGTCGGCGACGACGACCAGTCGATCTACGGCTGGCGCGGCGCGGAGGTCGACAACATCCTGCGCTTCGAGCACGACTTCCCGGGTGCCACCGTCATCCGCCTCGAGCGCAACTATCGCTCCACCGGCCACATCCTCTCCGCGGCGTCCGTTCTGATCGCCAAGAATCAGGGACGGCTGGGCAAGACCCTGCGCACCGAGGACGAGCTCGGCGAGAAGGTGACGATCACCGGCGCCTGGGATTCGGAGGACGAAGCGCGCCTCATCGGCGAGGAGATCGAGGCGCTGCACGCCAAGAAGCATCCGCTTTCGGAAATAGCGATCCTCGTGCGCATCTCGGCCCAGATGCGCGAGATCGAAGATCGTCTCGTGCAGCTCGGCGTTCCCTATCGCGTTATCGGCGGCCCGCGCTTCTACGAGCGCGCGGAAATCCGCGATGCTCTGGCTTACCTGCGCGTCGTGAACCAGCCCGCCGACGATCTGGCCTTCGAGCGCATCGTCAACGTGCCGAAGCGCGGCTTGGGCGACGCGACGATCCAGGTGCTCCACAACCATGCGCGCGCCGCGCGCGTGCCGCTGACGGAAGCGGCCCGTTTCATCGTCGAGACGGACGAGCTGAAGCCGAAGCCGCGCGCGACCCTGCGCGACCTCCTCATCTCCTTCTCGCGCTGGTCGAAGCTGTCCGAGACCATGTCCCAATCGGAAGTGGCGCAGACGGTGCTGGAGGAATCCGGCTACACCGACATGTGGCAGAAGGAGAAATCCGCCGACGCCGCAGGCCGCCTCGAGAACCTCAAGGAACTCGTGCGCTCCATGGAGGAATTCCCGGACCTTCAGAGCTTCCTGGAGCACGTCTCTCTCGTCATGGAGGCGAACGAAAGCGATACCTCCGAGCGCGTGAGCCTGATGACGCTCCATGCGGCCAAGGGCCTCGAATTCGATACCGTGTTCCTGCCCGGATGGGAGGAAGGCCTCTTCCCCAATCAGCGCGCCCTCGACGAGAGCGGCCGCGCCGGTCTGGAGGAAGAGCGCCGCCTGGCCCATGTGGGCCTCACCCGCGCGAAGCGGCATGCGAAGATCTACTTCGCCTCGAACCGGCGCATCCATGGCCTGTGGAACTCGACGGTGCCGAGCCGTTTCATCGACGACCTGCCGGAAGCGAACGTGGAAATCGTGGAAGCGCCCGCGAACTTCTCCTATGGGGGCGGATACGGCGGCGGTTCGCGCTTCGACCGGATGCAGCCGTTCGGCGGCTCGTCCTATCAGACGCCCGGCTGGCAGCGCGCCCAGGCGCATCGCGCGAGCACCACAGATGGCGGCTATTCCGGCCGCCGCTCGGGCGACCGTCGCGGTCCGATGATGATCGAGGGCGAGCTTGTCGCGAAATCCACCGGTGCTTCGGGCTTCTCCGTGGGCGGCCGCGTCCTGCACGCAAAATTCGGCCCCGGCACCGTCGAGGCCGTGGACGGCAACAAGCTCACCGTCGAATTCGACAAGGCCGGCCGCAAGATGGTGCTCGACAGCTTCGTCGAGGCGCTGGGTTAGTATCCCGAGCAAGCTCCATTCGTCATGGCCGGGCTTGACCCGGCCACCCACGCCTTGAGCATCTCAACGCGTTGAAGACGTGGATGCCCGGCACGAGGCCGGGCATGACGATGAGGGATCGCTGACGCGAAACGTCACTCCGCGGCAGCGGGCGGCACCGGCATGGCGGGCGTGCCATAGACGCGCGGATCGACTTGGCTGAGCTGGCCCTCGTCCTCGGTGTAGGCCGGGGGACGATCCACATAGCTGAACTGCCCTTTGCCATCCGGCGAGGGGCCCCTTGCCCAACGGCCGTCCTGGCTTTCCATGCCTTCCGAATGATTGAGGAACTGATAGGCGACTTCGCTCTTCTCGAGATTCTGCGGGAAGTTCGAAGGTACCGGGGTCATTTCGAGTCCGTCCTCCTCCAATTCCTTGATCGCGGCGAGCCATTGGTTCTGGTGCATGGTATCGCGGGCGATGAGGAACGAGAGCATGGTATCGCGGGCGATGAGGAACGAGAGCATGTCCCTCACTCCAGAATCGTTCGTCATGTTGTAGAGGCGGCTCACCTGAAGCCGGCCCTGGCTTTCGGCCGTCACGTTGAAGCGAAAGTCCGCGAGCAGATTGCCGCTTGCGATCGTATAGGCGGAGGTCCACGGATTGCCGATGCTGTCCGACGGGCGCACTCCCAAACCGGAGACGATCATGTGCTGCGGGTTCATGCCGGCCACGATGGCGTCTTCCACACGGGCGCCGCCCATCACTGCGCCGACGATCGAGTTCTTCGCCATGTCTTCCTGCTGCTCGACGGGCGAGGTTTCGAGCAGGCGCGCGATCATGGTGGCGAGCATCTCCACGTGACCGATCTCCTCGGTCCCGATATCCATGATCATGTCCTTGTACTTCTGCGGGCCGCGGCAATTCCAGCCTTGGAAGAGATAGGTCATCATGACGCTGATCTCGCCCCATTGGCCGCCGAGGGGCTCCTGAAGCATCTTGGCGAAGAGAGGATCGGGCCTCTCGGGCTTGGCTTGATAGGCCAATTGCCGCTGACGGAAGAACATCGGCTTGCTCCTGTCTGGATTGGGGGTGGCGACTCCGTCCCTCGGATGAAGAGTCAGCCTTCCAACAAGAGCGATTTGCGGTTGTTCCCGATTTTTGGGCCAAGACCCCTTACTTTAGACTAGTTCCGATCCGCATTTAACCTCTAGCTTCAGGTGGGTAACTGTGGAACCATTCGCCCCGCACGGGTATGGTCGAGAGAGGTTCTCATGTTCCCCCTGTCCCACATGTTGAGGTCCTTCGTGCGAACGGGGACGCTGAAGGTCATCGACGCGGATGGCGGTGTGCATGTCTTCGGCGGAACGAAGCCGGGCCTGAACGTCACTATGCGGCTCACGGACCGCTCGCTTTATCACAAGCTCTTCCTCAATCCGGAGCTGCATGCGGGCGAGGCCTATATGGACGGCCGCATGAGCTTTGAGGAAGGCTCCACTTTACGGGACTTCCTGAATCTCTTCTCCCAGAACCGCTCGACCCTGGCCAATTATCCGCTTCAAAACGTGCTCAAGCGGATCTCCCGCACCGTGAAGCGGTTTCAGCAGGCCAACCCGGTCGGCAAGGCGCAGCAGAACGTCGCGCATCATTACGATCTCGGAAACGACTTCTACAAGCTCTTCCTGGACAAGGGCATGCAGTATTCCTGCGCCTATTTCATCAACGATGACGACACGCTGGAAGAGGCTCAGCAGAACAAGCTTCGTCTGATAGCAGCGAAACTGCAGCTGAAGCCCGGCCTCAAGATTCTCGACATCGGCAGCGGATGGGGCGACCTGGCGCTCTATCTCGCGGCTATGGAGGATGTGGACGTCACCGGGGTAACGCTTTCGAAGGAGCAGTTCGAACTCTCCAACGAGAAGGCGCGGCGCGCAGGACTGTCCCATCGCGTGCGCTTCGAGCTTCTCGACTACCGCAAGATGGACAGACGCTTCGACCGCATCGTGTCGGTCGGCATGTTCGAGCATGTGGGCGTGCACCATTACGGCGAGTTCTTCGCCAAGATCAACGCGCTTCTCGACGATGACGGCCTGATGGTGCTGCACTCCATCGGCAAGATGAGCCCGCCCGGAACCGCAAGCCCGTGGCTGCGGAAATACATCTTCCCCGGCGCGTATTCCCCGGCCCTGTCGGAGGTCTTTCCTGTGGTGGAGCAGAACAGCCTCTGGGTCACCGACCTTGAGTTCCTGCGCCTGCATTACGCGAAGACCCTCAACCATTGGCACAGGCGTTTCGAAGCCAACCGCGAGACGATCGCGGCTATGTACGACGAGCGCTTCTGCCGAATGTTCGAGTTCTATCTCATCAGCGCCGAGACGATGTTCACCACGGGCAGCCAACTCGTCTTCCATATGCAGCTCGCCCGCAAGCGCGATGCCGCACCCATTGTACGCGATTACGTCACCGACACGCAGCGCGCCTACATGGCGAAGGAAAAGGAACGCCTCAAGGTTCTCGACGCCGCAAGAGAGCTGACGCCGGTCTGATCTCCGGCGTCGGCGCCCGTCAGGATCGTGGCATCAGGTCAGCGTCTCGTAGTCCTTGTTCTTCAACCCATCGTGGGAATGGCGCGTCGGCAGCGTGCCCTTCGGCTGCGTTTTGAAGTGGGAGGATGCCTTGGCTCCCACGGGGCCCTTGGAAATCGTGATGCCGCCATCGACCGCGTAGAGCGCGCCGGTGACGAAGCTCGCCTCGTCCGAGGCCAGGAAGCAGAACACGTTCGCCACCTCCTCCGGCGTGCCAGGCCGGCCCATGGGGGTCGCCTGCGTGATCATGGTGGCCAGTTCCGCATCCATCGGACCGCTCGACTTGCGCGTCCAGGCCGTATCGATCGGCCCCGGGCAGACGCAGTTCGCGCGCACGCCGTACGGCACCTGCTCGGCCGCGACGCCGCGAACGAAGGAATGGATGAAGGCCTTCGTGCCTCCATAAGGCGTGTTCTTGGGATGGCCGAGCATGCCGGCTTCGGAGCCAGTGGCGATGATGTTGCCGTGCGTCTCCTGCAGGTGAGGCAGGGCGAATTTCGTCATCAGGAAGACCGAGCGCACGTTGGAGCGGAAGGTCTCGTCGAACTTGTCGATGGGATAGTCCTGTGTCTCCGCGACGGCCAGGAACACGCCCGCATTGTTGACGAGCACGTCGATGCGTCCATAGGCGCTCACGCAGGCCTCGACGGCAGCTTGAGCGTGATGCTCCTCGGCGATATCGCCAAGGTAAACCTCCGCGAAGCCCCCTGCCCCGATGATGAGCCCGGCCACGTCCTCGACGGGATCGTCGGGCAGGCCGACGAGGAGAAGGCGCGCGCCCTCGCGGGCGAATTTGAGCGCGATGGCCTCACCGATCCCGGTGCCGGCACCGGTGATGATGGCGACCTTATCGAAAAGGCGTCCGGACATGGGGATCTCCTGCGGGGCGCACCCGCCATTGCAAGCACATGAGGGATTTGGCGTTTGCAAAACGGGCGTGACTCCGGGCAGTTCCGGTTCCTGCGCCGCCATGGTCGCTTGAGGCATGACACAGGGGGTGCTAGAGCAGCCCCATGCTTGAAGGTCTGCATCCCAATCGCCCTACCCATGTCTTCCGGATTACCACGGACGAGCGCTCCGCGCGCGCCATGACGGATCTGATCGGAGAGATTTTCGATCCGGTCGAAACGGCCGTCGCCGCCTTCGAGACGACGGAGGACGGCCCCTGGCTGCTCGAGGCCTATTTTGCCCACGAGCCCAACGAGACCGCCATCCGCGACCTCGTTCGTCCCGTTGTCGGAGCAGAAGCCGACAAGGGTGTGTTCCTGCCTCTGGAGCAGAAGGATTGGGTGAAGACGTCCCTCGAAGGGCTGAAGCCCGTACGGGCCGGACGCATCCTGGTTCACGGCTCCCATGACCGGGAGCAGCGCCGGAGCAACGACCTTGCCATCGAGATCGAGGCGGGCCTTGCCTTCGGCACGGGTCATCATGGTACGACGCTGGGATGTCTGAAGGCGTTCGCGGACGAACTGAAGATCCGCACGCCCCGCCACGTGCTGGATGTGGGAACCGGCACCGGCATTCTGGCCTTTGCCGCGGCCAAGGTTCTCAAGCGCCCCGTGGTCGCGGGCGATATCGATCCGGAAGCGGTGCGCGTCGCGAAGGAGAATGCGCGGCTCAACGGCATCGGGCCGTGGATGAAACTCTATGTAGGACCCGGCACGCGCAGCCCGGAAGCCGACCGGACGGGCCATTTCGACTTGGTCTTCGCCAACATCCTGGCAAGGCCCCTGCGGATTCTGGCGCCCTCGCTGGCGCGTGTGGCGAGCAACGACGGGACGCTGATCCTGTCAGGGCTCCTCGCCCATGACGTTCCCGGCGTGCTGTCGGCTTATGCGCATCAGGGCTGGTATCTTCAGCGGCGGTATGATCTCGAAGGCTGGGCTGCCCTCGTGCTGAAGCGGGGCAGCGCGCGTCCGCAACCCCGCCACTGACGTTAAGGCTTACTCGACGAGAACGCCGGGATAACGCTTCGCCAGCTCGCGGCGGAGCTTGATGGTATCGGCGACGATCTCGCGGATGGCTTTCATGGCGGCAACGATCAACATGGCTTGTCTCTTCTTTCTTCAGTAAAACTCTTGTCTCAGATCTTGAACGGCAGATCATTGCTCTGCATCAAGAAGCCTGCGGTGTGCTCCTGTCTGCGGCTCAAATCCGCCATCAGAGCTTCGTGTCGGCGCAGCTGGCGCGCGGCGCTCCGGGAACGGCTCTCGGCAAGAGCGTTCACGACATTCCTGACGATCAGCGAAAACGTGGACGGGGTCTGGATCCGACCGGCATAGACGGGCGCTAAAGTGGCTGTATTCATGGGCTCATCTCCAACGGATTGGTGTTGAGACCCTTCAGATCAGCGTTCCTCTGTTCTTGTTACGGTATATGTAAGCCATACTCGACTTTAGTAGTAGACGGCCCGCCTGCATGCGAGCCATGCGCCTTTTGCACCGCACAATCAGACGATGCCCTCTCACGGGCAGATCACGCCCCATAGACAGGCAAATCGCCTGCGGCATATGCATTTCCATCGGCAGCGTCGCGGTTGCAGGGCATCCCGCTCCGGCATAGCGTGCTGCCTTCCTCATTTCGCATTTCCGGTGCTGCTCGGATGGCTCAGTTTCAATTCTTCGACGATACGACCTCCCCCTCCCAGGGGCCTGCCCATATTGCCAAGCTGCGTGCCGAGCTGATCCGGCGGGGCTTCGACGGCTTCATCGTGCCCCGGGCCGACGAGCACCAGGGAGAATACGTGCCCAAGAGCGCCGAGCGCCTGGCTTGGCTTACCGGCTTTACCGGATCGGCGGGCACGGCCGTCATCCTGCAGGACAAGGCCGCTCTCGTGGTCGATGGGCGCTATACGGTCCAGGCCGCCGAGCAGCTCGACACCTCCGTGATCGCCCCGGTACAGCTCGCCGACATGTCGGCGGAAGACTGGATCGCCGCGAATCTGCCTGAAGGCGGCACGCTCGCCTACGATCCCTGGCTCCACACGAGCGACAGCCTCAAACGCCTGGAACAGGCGGTGGCATGCGCCGGGGGCTCTCTCTCACCCGTCGACATCAATCTGGTCGACGTGATCTGGATCGACCGCCCTGCCCCGCCCCAGGCGCCGGTCCGCCCCCATCCGCTCGACTATGCTGGCGAGACGGCCGAATCGAAGCTGGAACGGGTCCGGAAGAAGATGGCGGAGGCCAAGCTCGAGGCGCTCGTGATTTCCGACCCGCACAACCTCGCCTGGGCCTTCAACCTGCGTGGCGGTGATGTCGGCCACACGCCATTGCCGCTCGGCTATGCGATTCTGCCGAGGCAAGGCCGCGCGAGCCTGTTCTTCGACCCCGCGAAGATCACCAACGAAGCCGGAGCCGCAGTGGGCGATCTCGCGGAGTTTGCCCCGATCGCCTCCTTCCAGAGCGCCCTGGACGCTCTCGGCCAGAAAGGCGGCAAGGTGCGCATCGATTCGGCGACGGGCGCAGTTGCCCTGATCCGCCGCATCGAAGCCGCCGGGGGCACGGTGGATGTGGGGGCAGACCCCATCGCGCTCATGAAGGCGGTGAAGAACAAGGCCGAGATTGCGGGCTCGCATGCGGCTCACTTACGCGACGGCGTTGCGGTCGCCCGCTTCCTCGCGTGGCTCGACCGTGAGGCACCGAAGGGGCAGCTCACAGAAATCGACGCGGTCGAGGCCTTGGAAGCCTTCCGCATTGAGACGGGAGCGCTGAAGAACATCTCGTTCCCGAGCATTTCCGGCGCGGGCCCCAATGCGGCCCTGCCCCATTACCGGGTGACCGCTTCGAGCAATCGCAGGATCGAGAAAGACCAGATCTTTCTGATCGATTCCGGCGCGCAATATGAGGACGGCACCACGGACATCACGCGTACGATCATCGTGGGCCAGCCGACGGCCGAGATGAAGGATCGCTTCACCCGCGTGCTGCAGGGGCACATCGCGATCGCGCGCGCGGTCTTTCCGAAGGGCACCACGGGCGCGCAGATCGACTCCTTCGCCCGCAAGCCGCTGTGGGATGCGGGTCTCGACTTCGATCACGGCACCGGCCACGGCATCGGGAGCTATCTCTCCGTGCACGAAGGCCCGCAGCGCATCGCTAAGACCGGGACGACGCCGCTGGAGATCGGCATGATGCTGTCCAACGAGCCGGGCTTCTACAAGCGGGGCGCCTACGGCATCCGCATCGAGAACCTGATTCTCGTGGAGCCGCGCACGATTCCCGGCGGCGACCGCGAGATGATGGGCTTCGAGACCCTGACCTTCACGCCCATCGATCTGCGGCTCGTCGAGCCCGCTCTAATGAATGCGGACGAGATTGCATGGCTCAACGACTACCACGCCAAGGTGCGTGAGAAGATCGGCCCGCTTCTCGATGCCGAGACACGGAGCTGGCTCGAGGACGCGACCCGCCCCATCGGCTAGATCAGGCTGCGCAGCACCACGACGGACACGACACCGACGGCGATTGTCGCCAGAAGCGGCAATCGGAACGCGACAATGGCGGTGATGGCGGCGGCAATCGCCTCCGCCCACCCGGTCGTCAGCGCTGTCGGCGCGATCACGGAGACCAGCACCGCGGGCGGGATCGCGTCGAAGGCCGCCTTGGCGCGTCCGGTGAGCACGAGACGGTCAGCCACGAAAAGTCCCGCGATGCGCGTGAGATATGTCACCACGGCCATGGCCACGATGGTGAGAAGGGTCATCGTGTCGAGGCTCATGACTGCACCTCCCTGGAGGCCGTGAGATAGGCCGCAGCGATGCCTGCCAGCGCGCCTGAGGCCACGTGCCATGGCGCTCCGACGAAATGATGGACGAGAGCCGCGACAGCCGCGCTGACGCCCACCGTCACCAGGGTCACGCGGCTGCGCCCGAAACCGGCAACCAGGCCGATGAAGAGAGCCGTGAAGGCGAAGTCCGCGCCGATGCGCGCGGGATCCCCCATGAAGGAGCCGAGCACGGCGCCAACTGTCGTCGATACGGTCCAGTTCGCCCAGAGGACGAGGGCCATCGCTGCCCAATAGGCGCCGGTGACGGGCCGTTCGAGGGCCCGGCGCTCCGACAGGGCCCACGCCTCGTCCGTCAGAAAGAAGAAGGCCGAGAATCGCTGAATTCCGGAGAGATGGACCTTCGGCCCGAGCGAGGCTCCCATCAGCACGTGGCGGGCGTTGATGAGCAAGGTCGCGAAGGTGAGAGCCGCAATCGGCACAGGATGCGCCCACGCCTCGATGACGGCGAATTGCGCTCCGCCCGCATAGACGAAGGCGGACATCAACGCGACTTCGAGCGCCGACAGCCCCTTGGCCGCGGCGATCGCGCCGAAGAGAAGGCCGATGGGAACCGCGGCAACGGCCACGGGAGCGATATCGCGCAGGCCCGCGCGGATCTCACGCTTGTACGTGGGGAAAAATGGGGTGGGTTGATCCATGGTCATCCTCGTTCCCTCTCATATGAGACGGAGATGAGGAAGCGTCTTGGATGAAATTGCGGTTCACGCCCGGCCGCAAGCGCCTTGGCGATAGGCTCCCGGGGTCACGCCCATCCGCGCCTTGAAGACCCGGTTGAGATGGCTCTGGTCGAAGAACCCACAGGCCACGGCCACATCGCCCGGGGGCTCGCCTTTCGCCAACAGGCGGCTTGCCGCCCTGAAGCGCCGGTCCATGAGATAGGCATGGGGCGTCAGGCCTGTTTCCCTGGTGAAGGCCCGGATGAAATGGCTTCGCGACAGTCCCGCAAGCCGGGCGAGCTCTGTCAAATCGACCTCACCGTCGAAATGAGCCTCCAGATAATCGGTCACCTGCGTCATATCCCTCGACGCGTAGCGCACAGGCGGAAGTCCATCGAGATCGGCCCAGCGGGCGATCAGCCTGGTCAGGAAGGCGATGAGGCGCGTATCCTGCTCAAGCTCGGACGTGTGGACTCCCTCCTGCCCCAGGCAGGCGAGAAGCCGGGCAAGCGTGAGGGCAAGTTCGGGGTCGTGGATCACGGAATGGCGGAACCAGGGGGCGTGCGGCAGCGGCCGTTCAGCGACGTCCTCGGCAATCTCCTTCATCAGCTCGGGCGACGGATAGAAGGTCCGATAGACGAACCCCTCCCCGTAAGGCTCACCGTCATGGATTTCATCCGGACAGACGACGGCGATGCTGCCGGCGGGGGCATAGCGCTGCTCGCCGCGGTGAAAGAAGGTTTCGCATCCTGCCAGGATGGCCGCGATGGCGTAGGTTTCATGAGTGTGGCGAGCATAGGAATGTCGTCGGAAGGTCGCGC
The DNA here is from genome assembly GCF_055792805.1 of Microvirga sp. HS2. Taxonomy (NCBI): domain Bacteria; kingdom Pseudomonadati; phylum Pseudomonadota; class Alphaproteobacteria; order Hyphomicrobiales; family Methylobacteriaceae; genus Microvirga; species Microvirga sp. HS2. Next base: position 140,882 of record NZ_JBVVAJ010000008.1, on the reverse strand, counting down.
GCAGGCACTCCAGGCCACGCAGCCGCGACACCCGCCAGAAATGCGTCACATCGCCCGCTACCCTATGGTCCGGATCGATCGAAAGCTCAGGAGCGATCACCGTCATGCCGCCGATCATGCCATATCGGCGGGCTCACGTCTTGGACGGGAGTCTCATCCCCGCCCCACGAGAGCGAACCAGCCGTCCTCGTCCATGACCTGCACGCCGAGTTCGGCCGCTTTGGCGAGCTTCGACCCGGCTCCGGGGCCGGCGACCACGATGTCGGTTTTCTTGGATACCGAACCCGCGACCTTGGCGCCGAGACGCTCGGCCATGGCTTTCGCCTCCTCGCGGGTCATCTGCTCGAGGGAGCCGGTGAAGACCACCGTCTTGCCTGCAACGGGCGAGCTGATGCTTGCAGGCGCTTCCATGACCTCGACACTTACCTGCGCCAGTAGCGCATCGAGCATCTCCTCGTTGTGCTCCTCCTTGAAAAACTCGACGATGGCCTCGGCGACCACGGGGCCGATTCCACCGATGGCGGTGAGTTCCGCATGGGCTTCCGAAGCCGGATCCGCTGCGGCCTTCGCCGCCTCGCGCAAGGACTCGAAAGTGCCGAAATGCCGGGCGAGCAGGCGCGCGGAGGTTTCGCCCACATGCGGAATGCCGAGGGCGAAGACGAAGCGGTTGAAAGCGATCGAGCGCCGCGCCTCGATGGCTGCGAAGAGATTGCGCACGCTCGTCTCGCCCCAGCCCTCCCGGTTCTCCAGTCGCTTGAGGCCGCGCGCGTTGCGCTCCGCCAGCGTGAAGATGTCCTGCGGGCGCCGCACCAGACCTTCTTCATAGAACTCGTCGATGCGCTGCTCGCCCATGCCCTCGATGTCGAAGGCGTTGCGCGACACGAAATGCTTCAGGCGCTCGCGCGCCTGCGCCGGGCAGATGAGGCCGCCCGTGCAACGGCGCACCGCATCCTCCTTGCCCGTGCGCGGATTGACCTCGCGCACCGCGTGACTGCCGCAGGCCGGGCAATGGGTTGGAAACTCGTAAGGCTTCGCGTCAGCGGGCCGCTTCTCCAGCACCACATCGAGCACCTTCGGGATCACGTCGCCCGCACGATTGATGATGACCGTATCGCCGATGCGGATATCGACGCCGTTGCGGATCTTCTCGCCGTTTCCGCCGATGCCCTTGATGTAATCCTCGTTGTGCAAGGTGGCGTTCGAGACCACGACGCCGCCCACCGTCACCGGGCGCAGACGCGCGATCGGATTGAGCGAGCCCGTGCGCCCCACATTGATCTCGATGTCCTCCAGCACGGTCACCGCTTTCTGCGCGGGAAACTTGTGCGCGAGCGCCCAGCGCGGCGAACGGGACACGAAGCCGAGACGCTGCTGGAGAGCAAGATCGTCGACTTTGTAGACGACGCCGTCGATGTCGTAACCGAGATTGGCGCGATCGGTTTCGATGGCATGGTAATGCTCGAGCATTTCCGCGACGCTGGAGCAGCGGCGCGTGATCGGGTTCACCTTGAAGCCGAAGCCTCTCAGCGCTTCCATCATGCCGTACTGCGTATCGGCGGGCATCGCACTCACCTCACCCCAGGCATAGGCGAAGAAGCATAACGGACGCGAAGCCGTGATCTTTGGATCGAGCTGGCGCAGGCTGCCGGCTGCCGCGTTGCGGGGATTGGCGAAGACGGGTTTACCCGCAGCCTCCTGCCGCTCGTTGATGGCCGCGAAATCCTTGTGGGAGAGATAGACCTCGCCGCGGACCTCGAACACGTCAGGGATGTTCTTGCCCTTCAGCACGTGCGGAATGTCTCCGACCGTGCGGGCATTGTTGGTCACATCCTCGCCTTCGGTGCCATCGCCCCGGGTGGCTGCCGTCACGAGCCTTCCCTTCTCATAGCGGATGCTCAGCGAAAGGCCGTCGATCTTGGGCTCCGCCGTGAACACCAATGGCGCATCGGCCTTCCATTGCAGGAAGCGGCGAATGCGTTCGACGAACTCCTCCACCTCCTCGTCGGCGAACCCGTTGGCCAGCGAGAGCATCGGCACGCGATGCCGGATCTTGGCGAATTTCTCCGACGCCTTGGCGCCCACCTTCTGCGTCAGGCTCTCGGAGGTCTTGAGTTCGGGAAACAGCCCTTCCAGAGCCTCGTAGCGCTTGCGCAGGGCATCGTATTCCGCGTCCGAGACCGTGGGCGCGTCTTCCTCGTAATAGCGTCGATCGTGCTCCGCGATTTCGCGCCCCAGAGCCTCGTGCTCGGCACGGGCTTCCGGGAGTGTCAGTTCATCGACGGGCTTCAAGGCGGGAGCGTGTTTTGCGGACATGATCGAATCGAGGTTGGTGTGAGATGAACCATAGCGCCTTGGCCGCGACTCTCCAGGGGGCCAGAGACACGAAGGCTCAAGCTAAACCTTGAAGGTCCCCTCCTGCCGCAAGGCAATCCAGAAGGCGGCCTGGCTGATCACCCCGGCTACGGCTAGAACGCCCGCGGCGGCAAGCGCCGGGTCTGGCCCTAAGCCGGACAGGGAGGTGCAGACGGCTCCGACCGCCATCTGCGAGAACCCGTAAAGGCCCGACGCCGAGCCGATCATCCGCGGATTGACGCTCACGGCCTTGGTCAGAGCGGCGGGACTCGACAGACCGGCACCGATCGTGAACAGGACCATCAGCCCGATCATGGAGAACGCATCCACCGTCCCCAGCAAAACGAGCCCGAGGAGCACCAACGCCGCGCAGGTGCTCAGCGCATTGGCCCCGATCATCAGATGCTCCATCCTCACCCGCCCGATGAGGCGGCTCGCAAGGGCGCTGCCGATGGAAGCGCCCACCGCCAGCAATCCGAGCGCGATCCCGACGTCATGCGCAGGGCGACCCAGCTCCTCGAAAATGAAGGGGCTCGCCGCGATAAAGGCATAGCTCGACGTCGTCGCGCAGCTTCCGCCGACCGCATAGCCGAGGAAAGAGCGTGAGCCCAATAGCCCCTTGTAATCGCGCGCGAGGGACACGGCGCTGATCGTGCCGGATCGTGGCCCGGTTTCCGGCAGCAGCCGCCATGCGCACAGGATGTTCGTGGCCCCCAGCACGACGAGCAGCAGGAAGATGGAACGCCAGCCGAAGCTCGAAGCCAGAAGGCCGCCGAAGAGGGGCGCGAGAGCCGGCCCGACGACCACGATCAGGTTCATCACCGCGAGCTGCCGGGCGGCAGCCTCGGGCCCCGAAATGTCCCGCACCATGGCCCGCCCCAGAACCAGCCCGGCGCAGCCGCCGAGCGCCTGGAAGAGCCGCGCAGCGATCAGGGCATAAACACCGGGTGCGAGGCCCGCGGCAATTCCGGACGCCGTATAGAGGACGAGCCCCACCATGAGGATCGGCCGGCGCCCGAAACAATCGGACAGGGGTCCGTAGACGAGCTGACCGAAGGCAAGGCCGAGAATGTAGAGGCTGATGGTCATCTGCATGGCGGCGAAGCTCGCGCCCAGATCCTGGGCCGCAATCGGGAGCGCCGGCACGAACATGTGCATCGCCAGGGTGCCTGTGAACGTGATCAGCACCAGAAGCCAGAGAGCGGGCTTGCGCTTCGTCTCGCCTACAGAAAAGGGACTGTGCCTCACAAGGATGAAGCCTTGCCAAAGGATGAGGAGTGAAGGTCCGAGCCGGCTCATGGAGCCTGACCTTAAGTGAGCCTCCTGTTTGCGCCCTAATTTCTTATCAACTCGTTAGCCGGCTCTCCCCGGCAGGACGACAAGAGCCCGGCGTCGCTTCGCCGGTGCCGTCCTCAATGCGCGGCCGCTTCCAGCAGGCGGGCGGCGGCGGCGCGGGCTTCCTCGGTGATCGTTGCGCCGGCGAGCATGCGGGCGATCTCCTCCCGGCGGGGAGCCGCATCTAGGGGGATGACCCGGGTCGCGACGCGGTCCTCGGCGCCGACGATGCCTTCCTTGGCGATGAGGAAATGGCTCGAAGCCCGGGCTGCGACCTGCGGAGCATGAGTCACGGCCATGACCTGAACGCGCTTGGCCAGGCGCGCGAGGCGCTGGCCGATGGCATCCGCCACCGCACCGCCGACGCCGGTGTCGATTTCGTCGAAAACCAGGGTCGGGGCGGAGCCCTTGTCCGCCAGCACCACCTTGAGCGCCAGCATGAAGCGGGAGAGCTCGCCGCCGGACGCCACCTTCATGAGCGGGCCAGGACGGGTGCCGGGGTTGGTCTGCGCCCAGAACTCCACGCGCTCGAATCCGGCAGGATCGCGGCTGTCCTCGTCGGTCTGGATGTTCGTGATGAAGCGGGCGCGCTCCAGCTTCAGGGGCGGCAGTTCGGCCTGCACGGCCGCATCGAGTGCCTGCGCGGCCTTCCCGCGTCCCTCCGACAGTTTCCTGGCGGCAGCGAGATAGGCTCGGTCAGCCTCCTTCAGGGCCTTTTCCAAGGCGGCAAGTTGCTCCTCGCCCGCGTCGATCGCCGCCACATCGCCTTCATAGCGCTGCCTCAGGGCAGCCAATTCGTCGGCCGGCACATCGTATTTGCGGGCGGCGGCCCGGAGCGCGAAGAGACGTTCCTCGGTCTGCTCAAGTTCGCGAGGATCGTATTCGGTGGCGCGGATCGCCTCTTCCAGGGTGGCGCGGGCCTCATCGATGGCGACCAGCGCCGCATCGAGGGCCTTGACGGATGGCTCCACGAGAGCCGGAGCCTGGGCGCTGCGCCGTTCGAGCTTGCGCACGGCAGCCGAGAGCTCCGGGATCGGGGACGAATTGCCCGCGACGGCCTCGAAGGCCTCGTTGAGGTCCTGAGCGACCTTCTCCGACTGCATCATCACGACCCGGCGCTCCGCCAGGGCCTCCTCCTCCCCCGCCTGAGGGTTGAGCGTGGTCAGTTCCTCCACCGCATGGCGGAGGAAATCGGCTTCCTTGCGGGCCTTTTGGATGCGGCTGCGATGCTCCTGGAGGGCCGTACGGGCTTCCCGCACGCGTCGGGCTGCTTCGCCGACCGCCTGCAATTCGCCGGAAAGGCCGCCGAAAGCATCGAGAATTGCCCGGTGGCTGACGGGATCGACGAGGGCGCGGTCGTCATGCTGGCCGTGAATCTCGACCAATGTCGCGCCGATGGCCTTGAGCACCTGCACGCTGACCGGCTGATCATTGACGAACGCGCGAGTGCGCCCGTCCGCCACCTGGACACGGCGCAGGATCAGGTCCCCGTCCACATCGATTTCCGCCTCGCGCGCGATGCGACGGGCGGGATGATCCATCGGGCAGTCGAAGACGGCCGTGACCTGTCCCTGGGACTCGCCGTGGCGAACGAGACTTCCGTCGCCGCGCCCGCCGAGGGCCAGAGCAAAAGCATCGAGCAGAATGGATTTGCCCGCGCCCGTTTCACCCGTAAGGACGGAGAGCCCCTCATGGAAGAGGAGCTCTAGCCTGTCGATCAGGACGATGTCGCGTATCGCCAGCTGGATCAGCATGGAAAGTGAGGCTTACCCCGCCCGCTGACCGACCTGGGGAACGCCACGGAAGGCCTTGCTGATCCAGGACTGGGAATCCTCGCGCGGCTCAACGCCGCCCTTGGTCAGCAGGGCATAGGCGTCCTTGTACCAAGGACTGTCAGGGAAGTTATGGCCGAGAACGGCGGCGGCGGTCTGCGCCTCGCTGACGATGCCCATGGCCATATAGGCCTCGGTGAGACGCTCGAGCGCCTCTTCCGTGTGACGGGTCGTCTGGTAGCGCGAAACCACGGTGCGGAACCGGTTGATGGCACCGGAATAATTGCGCTTCTGCAGATAGAAGCGACCGACCTCCATCTCCTTGCCGGCGAGCTGGTCGCTGGCGACCTGGATCTTCTTCTTCGCGTCGGCCACGTATTCGGATTGAGGATAACGCTGGACCAGGTCCTGCAGTGAGGCGATGGCGCGCTCGGAGGCAGCCTGGTCACGGGTGATATCCGGGATTTGATCGTAGTAGGACGACGCCATCAGGTACTGGGCATAAGCCGCATCCGGCGTATTCGGATGCTGCTGCAGGTAGCGCTTGGAGGCGGTGATCGCCTCTTCGTACAGGCCGCCCTCGTAGTTGGCGTAGGCCTCCATGATCAGCCCTTTGCGCGCCCACTCGGAATAAGGGTATTGGCGGTCGAGGCTGTTGAATTTCTTGGCGGCGCCTTCGTAATCCTTCTTCTGGATCCGTGCGAGACCGTCATTGTAGATCTCTTCGGCCGGAACGTCCGCGACGATCTCCGGCTTGTAGGCATCGCTCTTGTCGAAGGGGTTGATTGACGACAGCGTATCGCAGCCGGCGAGCGCCAATCCGCACGCACCAACCAACAGCGTGCGCCCGGCGGCGGCCCTCAAACTCACGTAAACCTTCGCGAAAGACATGCCTCGCGGTCCTCCAAAATCCGTGCCCGGTGATTTTTAACGATGCACTGAGGTTCTTTAACCTATGCAGGGGGCAACAGCCAACCCCATCCGAGAGGCTTTACCCACATGGATGGGGCAAAGCCGCGCGAAATCATGCGGCCAAAAGGCGCTCGATGCGACTTCGTCAGGAAAGTCTTAATGGATCTCGGGAGCGAAAGCAGCCATCGCCGCGCTGCCGACTTCCGCATAGCCGGGCTCGCGACGCAGCACGGCATCCACGATGGCGTAGTTCGAACGGCTCGAGAACAGAGCCTCCAGCACGGAAAAGTTCAGGCGATGCCCCCCGCAATAGGACCGATAGGTCCCGAGCAGCGGAAGACCGGCGAGAGAGAGGTCGCCGACCGCATCGAGCAGCTTGTGACGAACGAACTCGTCGCTGTAGCGCAGCCCCTCCGGATTCATGATGCCGTCGTCGCCGATGGCTACGGTGTTCTCGAGCGAAGCGCCAAGGGCGAACCCGGCCCCCCAGAGCTTCTCCACGTCGCGCATGAAGCCGAAGGTACGGGCGCGGGAAATTTCACGGCGAAACACGGAAGGCGAAAGATCGACGGCCTTGCGCTGGCGGCCGATCACCGGGGTCGGGAAGTCGATCTCCACGTCCAGGCGGAAGGCGCGCTCGTTCGGGAAGAGCTCCGCAAAAGCCTTGCCCTGGGTCACCCGGACCGGCTTGAGAACCTTGAGGTAACGGCGCGTCGCGCTCTGAGCGACGATACCGACCTGGTCGATGGCATCGATGAAAGGCCCCGAACTGCCGTCGAGAATCGGCACTTCCGGCCCGTCGATCTCGACGAGCACGTTATCGATGCCGAGGCCGGTCAGGGCCGCCATCAGATGCTCGATGGTCGCCACGGCTCCGCTCTCGCGATCTCCGATCACGGTGCAAAGCTCGGTGGCCGTCACCGCGAGATGACGGGCATCGATGAGGCGGTCCAGGCCGCCCGGCAGGCCGGTGCGCAGGAAGGCAATGCCATGATTCACCTCCGCCGGGTGGAGGATCATCTTCACCTCATCCCCGGAATGGACGCCGATGCCTACGAGCGTAACGGCGGCGCGGAGCGTGGTTTGATGGCTTTGCTTCATTATCTTTGAACCTCGAACTTGATCGCCGCTTGTGAGATCCGCTGCGCGATGCGTTCGCTGTAACTGTTTGACTGGCGGGATCGAAGTGGACTCCGCCCTTTCGACAAGGGCAACATAGGCTCCCGCTCAGGCTAGGCCAAATCACGCTTTCTTACGATCTGTTACAAACTCGACAATTCTTAACCCTTTGTTAATTAAGGGCTTTACGAAAAAGGCCCCGGTTGCGCGGGCAACCGGGGCCTTTTCTTGTAACGATTCAATCGGGCTTAGTTGGCCTGGCGGCGGAGGAAGGCGGGAATCTCCAGCTGATCATCCTCCATGCCCCGCTGAGCCGGAGCGGGGCGCTGGGCCTGGGGAGCCGGACGCCGGGCGTACTCCGCGTGAACCGGAGACATCTGCTGACGCGGAGCCTCCTGACGCGGAGCGGGCTCCGCAGGCGCATGCTGAGCCTCTTCGCGACGGCCGAAGCCCATCGTGGCCAGACGCTGGATCAGGGACGGCTTGTGCTCCTGAACCGGATCAATCTCGCCACGGCTGGCGCGAATCTGATTCTGGGCCGGAAGCGGCAGCTCGTCGATCCGCGGCATCCGCGCCGGACGCATGGCGCGCTCGGCCTGCGGCGGGATGAAGGTCTCGTCCGTGGCCGGCTCGTCATAGACGGGCTGCTGGGGAGCCGGAGTCTCATAGACCATGGCGGGCTTGGGCTGAGCGGGCGTCAGGACCACGTCGTCGCGGACCATCGGCTGCGGAGCCGGCTCGGCCGGGCGGGGAGCGGCGGCAGGAGCCTGGGTCAGGACCGGGTGCGTCTCGGCCATGACCTGATGAGCCTTCACCGGCTCGGCCTGGGCAGTGGCGCGAGCGCCCGGCACGGCCTGGGTGTGGGTGGCGCGAGCCCGGGCCTCGGCGCGCAGGCGCTCAGCCACCTCGGAGATCCTCTGCTCGGTGGCAGTGAGATCGCCCGAATTCTCCAGCAGAGCGTGATCGATGCCGGTGGCGACCACGGACACCCGGATGATGCCCTCGAGGCTCTCGTCGAAGGTCGCGCCGAGGATGATGTTGGCATCCTGGTCCACTTCCTCACGGATGCGGGTGGCAGCCTCGTCGAGTTCGTAGAGGGTGAGGTCGTTGCCGCCCGTGATCGAGATCAGCAGGCCGCGAGCGCCCTTCATCGACACGTCGTCGAGGAGCGGGTTGGCAATGGCGGCCTCGGCGGCGCGGATCGCGCGCTTCTCGCCGGACGCCTCGCCCGTGCCCATCATGGCCTTGCCCATGCCGCGCATCACCGAGCGCACGTCGGCGAAGTCGAGGTTGATGAGGCCTTCCTTCACCATGAGGTCGGTGATGCAGGCCACGCCCGAATAGAGCACCTGGTCGGCCATCGCGAAGGCGTCCGCGAAGGTTGTCTTCTCGGTGGCGACGCGGAAGAGGTTCTGGTTCGGGATGACGATGAGAGTGTCGACGGCCTGCTGCAGTTCGGCGATTCCCGCTTCAGCCAGACGCATGCGGCGCACGCCCTCGAACTGGAACGGCTTCGTGACGACGCCGACAGTCAGTATACCAAGTTCGCGGGCGGCGCGGGCCACGACCGGGGCCGCGCCCGTGCCGGTGCCACCACCCATGCCAGCGGTGATGAACACCATGTGGGAACCGGCGAGCTGATCGCGGATCTCGTCGATCACCTCTTCAGCGGCTGCGCGGCCGACTTCCGGCTGCGAGCCCGCACCGAGACCTTCCGTGACCTGGATGCCCATCTGGATCACGCGCTGGGCCTTGGAGGAGGCCAGCGCCTGCGCGTCGGTGTTCGACACTACGAACTCGACGCCCTCCAGACCGGACTCGATCATGTTATTCACGGCGTTGCCGCCGGCGCCGCCGACACCGAAGACTGTGATGTGCGGCTTGAGTTCCCGGATGTCCGGAGCTTGCTGATTGATTGCCATGACCTGTGCCTCTTTGGCCCTTTAGACTGATAGCGTTTGGCCGACGCTTACCCTTGTTGACTGAACTCCCGCGATGACCCGCCGCGTCACCGCGTTACGCTTTAAAAACTATCGCGAATCCACCGGCTCACCCGCGAGAAGTAGCCGTCGGTTCCCGTACTCTGAAACAAGCCGCTCGAACGCGGCTCGAAATACTCGATATGCGCCACCTGGGGATAGACCAGGAGTCCGACCACCGCCGAAAAGGCGGGGCCCTTCGCCGCCTCGGGCAGGCCCTTGATGCCGAGCGGACGCCCGACACGAACCTGACCCTGCAGAATGCGGCGTGCCGTTTCCGGCAGCCCGACGAGCTGGCTTGCGCCGCCCGTCAGCACGACGCGCCGTCCGGCCTGGGCTGCGAAGCCCGCGCTCTTCAGGCGGTCGCGCACGAGTTCGAGGATTTCCTCGACACGCGGCTTGATGATGCGAACGAGGTGCGACTTCGGCAGATGGTTCGGAACGTCACGTTCGTCCTCATCGACCTGCGGCACAGCGATCATGTCCCGGTCATCCGCGCTCGACGTGATTGCGGAGCCGTAGAGAGTCTTGAGCCGCTCGGCAGCGGAGACGCGGGTCGTGAGACCGCGCGCGATATCCATCGTCACGTGGTGACCGCCGACGGCGATGGCATCCGTATGCACGAGATGCCCGTTGGAGAAAATGCCCACGCTCGTGGTGCCCGCACCCATATCGACGACGGCGCAGCCCATGTCGGCTTCGTCGTCCACAAGGGCCGACAAACCCGAGGCATACGGAGAGGCGATCACCGCCTCCACTCCGAGATGGCATCGCTCGACCGCCAGCATCAGGTTGCGTGCGGCAGCGGCCTCCGTGGTGACCACGTGCAGATCGACACCGAGCTGTTCGCCGATCATGCCGGCGGGATCGACGATGTGGTTCTGCGCATCGAGCGAGAAGCCTGTCGGCAACGCATGAAGAACCGCCCGGCCGCGACGCAGATCGTAAGAGGACGCCGCGTCGAGCACGCGATGGACGTCGCCATCGTTAACCGCGCCGCGCACCGGGACATGCGCCTCGAAATGCTCGGAGGCGAGACGGCCGCCGGTGAGGTTCACGATCACCGATTGAATTTCCACCTTCGCCATCCGCTCCGCCGCGTGAACGGCCTGACGAATGCATGTTTCGGCTGCTTCCAAATCAACGACGACGCCGCCCTTCAAGCCGGCGGAGCGCTGATGGCCGATGCCGAGGATGCGCGCCACATGGGTGCGGCTGCGCAGCGACTCGACCTCATCGGCCGGCTTCAGCTCCGCCACGACGCAGACCACCTTGCTCGTTCCGATATCCAGGACCGAGAGAATGGCGCTTTTGCGCGCGGACAAAGGCTTGAGGCGCGGCGTTAGCCCGTGACCCGAGAGACTCATGTGTCGACCCCCTTGCCGCGCATCGGTTTCTTCTTCAGCGACTCGGCGCGGGCCAGAGCCGCCTCCTCCGTGAGACGGACCACGACGCGGTCTGCCATGCGCAGATCGATCGCGAGCACGTCCTTTTCCAAAATCTTCTGCTCGTTCTCGAGCTTCACGAGACGAGCCAGCGAATCGGCAGCTCCCTTCTCGGGCAGGCGCACGTCCATGCCGTTGTCCATCTTCAGGGTCCAGCGACGTCCCGCGACGAGCGTGCCGGCGCGAATGCGCTCCTTCAGCGGGCCGGCCGCATCGAGAAGCGCGAGATATTCCTTGCTGCGGGTATTGGCACCCTCACCCACGATGAAAGGCAGGTTGATGAGGCGCTCGTCCTGCATGAGGTCGATGACCGTTCCATCGGCAGCGATGATGAAGAGCTCGCCGTTGTTCTGCCAGATGGCATAGGGCTGACGCTCTGTGAGTGTGATCACGAGCTCGTTTGGATAGAGTTTGCGCACCGTGGCGCTCTCGATCATCGGGACGCGTTCGAGACGCTCGCGCAGCTCGTTCACGTCGAGAAAGACCAGCGCCAGCCTGGAGTTGAGACCAGCAGCCGCCAGAACCTCGGTCTCACGCATCTGCGAGATCCCCGAAATCGTGATGCTCTCGAGCCCCAGCCCGAGCGCCCGCGCCAGGGCGTGATGCGGCTGGCCGTGATCACGGATGAAGCTATCGAGATGACCGCCCTGCCAGAGACCGAGGGTCACGACGCCCGAAAGGAAGCCGAGCGTCAGCCAGGTCCCCAGATAACGAGGGATCCGCTTCTCGAGCGGAGCGCCGGCGGACCGACGCCGGACGCTCTGCGAGGAGCCGAAGAATTTCTTGATTCGGGGGGACTGCCTGTTGGAGGCAGCGCGCGTCGCAACAACGCCGGCCGGATAGGCCGTCATCGATTGCAGGTAGCGTCCTCCACCATCCATTGCACAAGCTCGCCAAAACTGTAGCCCGCATGGGCTGCGATTTCTGGCACCAAGCTCGTCTCGGTCATGCCGGGTTGCGTGTTGACCTCCAGGACCACGAGTTCCCCGGTTCCACCGGGTGTGTCGTCGTACCGCAAGTCGGCGCGGCTGATTCCCCTGCAGCCGAGCGCTTGATGCGCCGTTAACGCCAACTCTTGGACCTTTTGGTAAATATTCGGTTTAATTTCTGCCGGGAGTACGTGAATGGAGCCCCCCTTCACGTACTTTGCGTCATAGTCATAGAAGACGCCGGTCGCAGGGCGGATGTCGATCACGCCCAGCGCCCTGTCGCCCATGACCGCGCAGGTCAGCTCACGGCCCGCAACATAAGATTCTACAAGGACTTGCTCGCCGAAGGCCCAGTCTTCCCTGAGCAGTTCCTGAGGCGGATGGGAGCGGTCTTCCCGGACGATGATGACCCCCACGGAAGAGCCCTCGCTCACCGGTTTGATCACATAGGGGGCCGGCAGAACGTTGCTTTTGGCCGCCTCTAATCTGTTAACAACTTTTCCTTGCGGCACCGGCACCCCGGCCGCCGCCATGACCACTTTGGCCTTGTCCTTCTGCATGGCGAGCGCCGAGGCGAGGACGCCGGAATGGGTATAGGGAATCCTCAAAATTTCCAGGAGGCCCTGGATGGTGCCATCCTCGCCGACGCGGCCATGGAGGGCGTTGAACACGACATCTGGCGCGGTGGCCTGAAGGACGGTCGCGATATCCGGCTGCACGTCGATGGGGGTGACCCGATATCCCTGCCCTTCCAGCGCCTTGCAGCAGGCTCTGCCGGTGGCCAAGCTCACCTCGCGCTCCGCGGACCAGCCGCCATAAAGAACGGCAACGTGCTTGGCCATAACATGCTCCTTCAACTGCGGGCGCTTCAGTGAAGCAGCCGAGCGTTAACAAAGTGATTCGGTTTTAGCCCCGGGCGAGACCGACCCGCTTGATCTCCCATTCGAGCTCAACGCCTGACATGTCGCGGACACGTCGGCGGACCTCCTCCCCGAGGTTCTCGATATCGGTCGCCGATGCGGAGCCATGGTTGATCAGGAAGTTGCAATGCATCTCGGAGACCTGCGCATCGCCGATGCGCAGTCCGCGGCAACCCGCGGCATCGACCAGCTCCCAGGCTTTCCGGCCGGGAGGATTCTTGAAGGTCGAACCGCCCGTGCGGGTGTTGACCGGCTGCGTGGAGGAGCGCGCCTCGGTGATGGCGTTCATCTCGGCCAGAATCTCTTCCGGATGTCCGGGACGGCCCTCGAACAGGGCTTCGGTGAAGATCACATCGTCCGGCACGCTCGAATGGCGATAGGTGAAGCCCATCTGCGCATTGGTGAAGGACACGAGTTCGCCGCTGCGGGTTACGCCCCTCGCCTCGACGAGCACGTCTTTGGTCTCTCCCCCATAGGCGCCGCCGTTCATGCGCAGCGCCCCGCCGATCGTGCCGGGAATGCCGCGCAGGAACGAGAGGCCCGCGATGCCCGCTTCGGCGGCGGCGCGGGCCACCTTCACGTCGGGCGCGGCGGCACCGGCACGAACGCGCAGGTCGGGTTCAACCGCAACCTCGGCGAAGCCTTTGCCCAAGCGGATCACGGCTCCTTCCCAGCCGCCGTCGCGGATGAGCATGTTCGAGCCCAATCCCACGACGAGCACCGGGATTTCACGGTCGAGCCGTTGCAGGAAGTAAGCGAGATCATCCTCATCCGAAGGCGTGAACAGCACCTGGGCCGGACCGCCGGTGCGGAACCAGGACAGCGGCGCTGTCAGCGCATTGGCCTCCAGCTTGCCGCGCAGTTCGGGCATTGCCGACTTCAGGTCGGGAGTGATGTCCGCAAACATCAAGCGGCCTTCTCGCCAAGCGCTTCGAGTTCGCCCGGGAGCGCATAAGCCCATTGCGTGATGTTGCCGGCGCCGAGACAGAGCACGTAATCGCCCGGCTTCGCGACGCCCTTGATGAGCCCTGCGAGATCTTCCGATTTCTCAAGCGCCATCACATTGCGATGACCGCGCGCCTTGAGGCCGGAGACGAGCGCGTCGCGGTCGGCCCCGGGGATCGGCTGCTCGCCTGCCGCATAGACCGGCGCGACGATGACGGAATCCGCATCGTTGAAGCAGGTGCAGAACTGATCGAACAGGGACGACAGACGCGAATAGCGGTGCGGCTGCACGACGGCGATCACCTGCCCGTCCGTCGATGCCCGGGCTGCTTTCAGCACCGCCGCGATCTCGATGGGGTGGTGACCATAATCGTCAAACACGGCGACGCCGTTCCATTCGCCCGTGCGCGTGAAGCGGCGCTTCACGCCGCCGAATCCCGCAAGCGCCTTGCGGATCGCCTCCGGCGAGACGCCGAGTTCATGCGCGACGGCGATGGCCGCCGTGGCGTTGAGCGCGTTGTGCGCGCCGGGCATCGGAAGCACGAGGTCTTCGAGCTCGAGGCGGAAGCCGGGGCGGCGATCGCGGATCATCACGCGGAACCGGTTCTGGCCGCCGTGCGAATCCACGTCCATCAGGCGCACGTCCGCCTGCGGATTCTCGCCATAGGTGATGATGCGGCGATCCTCGATACGGCCGACCAGATCCTGGACGGTGGGATGATCGATGCACATCACCGCGAAGCCGTAGAAGGGGATCGAGTCGATGAAGGAGCGGAAGGCGTCCTTGATCGCATCATAGGTGCCGAAATGGTCGAGATGCTCGGCGTCGATATTGGTGACGATGGCCACATCCGCCGGCAGTTTGAGGAAGGTGCCGTCGGATTCGTCCGCCTCCACCACCATCCATTGACCGTCGCCCATGCGGGCATTGGTGCCGTAGGCATTGATGATGCCGCCGTTGATGACCGTCGGGTCGAGGCCGCCCGCATCGAGAAGCGTCGCGACCAGCGAGGTGGTGGTGGTCTTGCCGTGGGTTCCCGCCACCGCGACGCAGGACTTGAAGCGCATGAGCTCTGCGAGCATTTCCGCGCGGCGCACGACCGGCAGGCGCTTTTCGCGGGCGACGACGAGTTCCGGATTATCGCGCTTGATCGCGGTGGAGACCACCACGATCTCGGCGTCATCGACGTTCTCGGCCCTGTGACCGATGAAGGTCTTGATGCCCTTGTCGGCCAAACGTTTCACGTTGTAGTTGTCGGCCGCGTCCGAACCCTGAACCGTGTAGCCCAGATTGTGCATGACCTCGGCGATTCCCGACATGCCGATGCCGCCGATACCGATGAAATGAATGGGACCTAGCTTCGGCGGCAGTTTCATGAAGGCATTCCGTTCTTGTTAATATGTATCAGATCGAGGACGGCATGAGCCAGACGCTCGGCCGCATCCGTGATGCTGGCGCTATGTGCGGCGGCAGCGGCTTTGGTCAAGCCTTCAGGCTCTTGGAAGTAGGAACGAATCTCGTTCGCCAGGCGCTCAGGGGTGAATTCCGTTTGTGGGCAAACGATGGCAGCGCCAATGTCTCCAAGGGTTTTGGCGTTGGCGGCCTGGTCCTGATCAAGGGAGCCCGGCAGAGGCACGAGGATCGAGGGACGGCCGACCGCCGCCAGCTCCGCCACCGTCGAAGCACCGGAACGGGCGATGACGAGGTGAGCGTCGCCCAATCTCCTGGGCAGGTCCGTGAAGAAGGGCTCGGCCTCGAATTCCACGCCGAGGCGCAGGTAATGGGCCCGCACCCGCTCCAGGTCCTCTCCCCTCGCCTGCTGGGTGATAACGAGGCGATTCCGCAAATCCTGAGGCAGAAGCTCGATGGCGGGCGGAACGATATCGCTCATCACGCGCGCCCCCTGGCTGCCTCCGACGACGAGAAGGCGCATCTTTCCATTCGGCTCGAGAGGAACATAGGCACCCTTTGCCGCCTCGATCACCGCCGGACGAATCGGGTTTCCGGTGTGGATCGCCCGGCCGGACACATTCGCCGGAACACCCTTGATATTGTGGAAACCTGTCGCGATCAGCGACGAACGGCGTGCAAGGAGCCGGTTCGCACGGCCCATCACGCCGTTGGCTTCGTGAATCACCGTTGGAACCTTGAGGAACGACCCGGCAACGACCGGCGGTACGGTCGGGTAACCGCCGAAGCCGACCACCGCGTCCGGCTTCAGGCGGCGGATGTTCGCCATGGCCTTCAGCGTGCCCTGCGCAAGCAGCAGCGCCGCCTTTGCCATCTTCGGCACTGAGCGGCCCGAGGGAGTCGCGGACGGGATCTCGACGATCTCATCCGCCGGGAAGGAGCCCGCATAGGCATTCGCGCGCTTGTCGGTCGCGAGCACCACCCGGCATCCCGAGGCTTTGAGCACATTGGCGAGCGCCTCCGCAGGGAAGAGATGGCCCCCGGTGCCGCCGGCGGTCAGAAGGATGAGAGGCTTATCGGTCAACGCTGCCAATCCTGATTGAAGTGCTCCATCATTTCCGCCCGCGGACGGCGGCGGGTGAGCGCGATGAGGAAACCCATGCCGAGTGCAAGGGACATAAGCGAGGAACCGCCGTAGGAGATGAAAGGCAGCGTCATGCCCTTGGCCGGCATGAGATGCACGTTCACCATCATGTTGATGGCGGCCTGGAGACCGAACATCAGGATGAGGCCCGTGGAGGCGAGGCGGCAGAAGGTATCCTCGTTGCGGCGCGCGAGCATCAGACCGCGCAGCACGATGAAACTGAACAGCAGCAACAAGCCGAGGCACACGATGATGCCGAACTCTTCCGCCGTCACGGCGAAGATGAAGTCGGTATGCGCATCGGGCAGGATGCGCTTCACCGTCCCCTCACCCGGCCCACGTCCGAGCCAGCCGCCGCGCGAGAATGATTCCATAGCCATGTCGACCTGAAAGGTATCGCCGGAGTCCTTGTCGAGGAACCGCTCGATACGGGCACGCACGTGCGGCAGGAACTCGTATGCGGCAACGATGCCGACAAGACCTGCGCCACCGAGGCCCATCACCCAGAACCAATGCAGGCCTGCGACGAAGAAGAGGCCGCACCACACGATGGTGACGAGCATGGTCTGCCCGAAATCGGGCTGAAGGATGAGCGGGATGATCGTCGCCGGAAGAATCATCAGCGCGAGCAATGCACCCGGCATGTCCTTGCGCCGCGCCCCCTCGGAGAAAGCCCACGCCGCGAGCACGACGAAGGCGGGCTTCACGAACTCGGACGGCTGAACGCCGAGCGGGCCGATCATGATCCAGCGGTGCGCGCCCTTGATTTCAGGCCCGAACTGAAAGGCCAGCATGATCATCACCATGCCGCCCGCATAGACGAGCAGGGCCAAGCGGCGAATGTGGCGCAGGGACAGGAACGACACCGGCAGCATGATCAGAAGCGCCGGAACCAGGAACATCACCTGGCGGCTCACGAAGTGGAATGTCGACAGCCCGAGGCGCTCGGCGACGGGCGGCCCGCCTGCCATGAGAAAGACGAGGCCCGCCAGCATGAGAACGGCGAGCGCGGCCAGGAGCAGCCGGTCAACCGTCCACCACCAATCGCTGAAGGCCGAGCGTTCCGCGCGCGATACCATCCTCAAGCCCCCCTGACTTCAAGGCCCGGCAACGCCCGGACCAATTCGCGGAAATGATTGCCGCGCACTTCGTAGTTCGGAAATTGATCATAGGACGCGCAGGCCGGGGACAGAAGAACGACCGCGGGCCCGTTCATGGCAGCGGCATCTGCGGCCGCCTGCCTCACTGCGTTGTCGAGGTTCTCGCTGCGAACAGAGGAAACGTCGCTGCCGAGCGTCTTCGCAAACTCGTCCGCCGCCGCGCCGATCAGATAGGCCTTACGGATCTTTGGGAAATAGGGCCGTAGCGGCTCGATGCCGCCTTCCTTCGCCTTGCCGCCCAGAATCCAAAGGATGTTGTCGAAAGATTTGAGCGCCTTCTCGGTGGAATCGGCGTTGGTCGCTTTCGAGTCATTGATGAAGAGCGCCTTGCCGATCCGGCCGACCTCTTCCATCCGGTGCGGGAGGCCTGGGAAGGTGTTGAGACCCGAACGGATCCGCTCGGGAGACACGTTCAAGGCCAGGGCAACTGCAACGGCCGCGGCGGCGTTCTGCGCATTGTGTGCCCCGCGCAGCGAACCAATGCCCGACAGATCGGCCACAGGGGCGGCCTCGCCTCCCATCACCCCGACGAGTGTTTCGCCGTCGGCGAAAACGCCTTTCCCGTCAATCGGCCCGACCGAGATATACGCGACGTTCACGCCCTTCTCTTGGCAGCGTTGTGCAATGGTGCGGCTCGCCGGGTCGTCGACGCCGACAATGGCAAGGCCCGCCTTCGTCACCAGCCGCTCCTTGATCGCCGCGTAACTCTCCATCGTCCCATGCCGATCGAGATGGTCGGGCGACAGATTGAGATGCACGCCGATCATCGGCGCCAGCGACGGGGCGAGATCGATCTGGAACGAGGAGCACTCGATCACGTGGACGCGGCTGTCGGATGGCGGTTCGAGCGAGAGGATCGCCGTGCCGATGTTGCCGCCCATCTGCACGTCGCGGCCCGCTTCGCGAAGGATATGGGCGATGAGCGCCGTCGTCGTGGACTTGCCATTGGTTCCGGTGATCGCGACGAAGGGAGCGTTGGGCGCAACCTTCGCGCGCTCGCGGCAGAAGAGCTCGATGTCGCCAATGATCTCGACCCCCGCCTCCCGCGCGAGCCTCGCCGACCAATGCGGCTCGGGATGCGTGAGAGGCACGCCGGGCGAAAGGATGAGCGCCGACACGGGAGACCAATCGAGCTGCCGCAGATCGGCCGTCTCGATAGCCTTGGAAGCCGCCTCGGCCACTTTTGCGGGATTGTCGTCCCAGGCGACGACGCGCGCGCCGCCTTCTTTCAAGGCAAGCGCCGTCGCGAGTCCGGATCCGCCGAGGCCGAAGAGAGCGACTGTTCTGCCGGAGAATGTCGTGACGGGGATCATCCGCTTACCGCAGCTTGAGGGTCGAGAGGCCGACAAGAGCGAGCACCACGGCGATGATCCAGAAGCGGATCACGACCTGCGGCTCGGTCCAGCCCAGCTGCTCGAAGTGATGGTGGATCGGCGCCATCTTGAAGACGCGCTTTCCCGTGAGCTTGAACGACGCGACCTGGATGATCACGGACATGATCTCCAGCACGAAGAGGCCGCCGACGATGGCGAGGACGATCTCGTGCTTGGTCGCTACCGCGATGGTGCCGAGAAGGCCGCCAAGAGCCAGCGACCCCGTATCGCCCATGAAGATCTGTGCGGGCGGCGCGTTGAACCAGAGGAAGCCGATGCCCGCGCCGATCAGAGCGCCGCAGATCACGGCGAGTTCGCCGGTGCCGGGCACGAAATGGATCTGCAGGTAATTAGCGAAGACCGCGTTGCCGGCGAGATAGGCGATAAATCCGAAGGTTCCCGCTGCGATCATCACCGGCACGATGGCCAGGCCGTCGAGGCCGTCGGTGATGTTCACCGCGTTGCCGGCGCCCACGATCACGAAACCTGCGAAGATGACGTAGAACCAGCCGAGATTGAAGATCAGGTCCTTCGAGAAGGGCAGCGCCAGCTTGTTCGCAAGGCCGGGAGCCTCCACGTAGGAGATGGCGATGCAGGCGACGGCCGCGATGATCGCCTCGATGGCAAGGCGGGACTTGCCCGAGAAGCCCTTGTGCGACTGCTTCGTGACCTTCAAGTAATCGTCATAGAAGCCGATGGCACCAAAGCCCACCGTGACGAAGAGCACGATCCAGACATAGGGATTTGCAAGATTGGCCCACAGAAGCGTGGAGACCAGAACGCCCGCCATGATCATCAGCCCGCCCATGGTCGGCGTGCCGCGCTTCGTTAGCAGATGCGATTGCGGCCCGTCCTCGCGGATCGGCTGCCCCTTGCCCTGGCGCACACGCAGCAGCGAGATGATCGCCGGCCCGAACAGGAACACGAAGAGCATGGCGGTAGCCGTCGCGCCCCCGGTGCGGAACGTGATGTAGCGGAAGATATTGAGAGGGCTGAAGTAGGGGCTGAGCTCAGCCAACCAGGTCAACATGGAGTGTTTATCCTTTCAGCGCGCGTGCCGGTGGACTCGCGCCGTAACGTTCTTTCAGTGCCTTGACAATCAGGGCCATCTTCATGCTGAGCGACCCCTTGACCGTCACGGCGTCGCCGGGGCGGATCGCCGCGCAGACCGCGTCGATGAGTTCGGCGGACGTCTCGGCGTGCAGCACCACCTTCGCCTTCGGAAGACGATCCATCAGATTGCGCATCAACGGCCCGGCTGCGAAAACGAGATCAATCTTGTTGGCTTCGATGGCCTCGGCGAGTTCCTCATGAAGGCGCGGCCCCGTTTCGCCCAGTTCCTTCATATCTCCCAGAACGGCAATGCGCCGGGCTTGGCGGCCCAACTCCACCGCTCCGAGATTGGCGAGCGCAGCGCGCATGGAGGCGGGATTCGCATTGTAGCTCTCGTCGATGAGAAGCGCTTCCTCGTGGCCGTCGACGGCGAGCATCGTCCGCTCGCCACGGCCGACGGGCGGCTTCAGCTCGGCGAAGGAGAGAGCAGCCTGCGCGAGATCGGCGCCGAGGGCATGACAGGCGGCGAGCACGCTCAAGGAATTGAGCGCGATATGCCGTCCCGCCGTACCGATCCGGTAGGTGACGAGCTGCCCGAGAACGCGCGCTTCGACGATCGATTGATCGGGCTTCACGATGATCCGCTCGGCGCGGATATCGGCGGCCTCATGCTCGCCGAAGGAGATCACGCGACCTGCCGCGGAGGCGAGCGCATGCGCCTTCATGCGCTCGAAATAAGGGCTATCGTGGTTGATGACCGCCGTCCCACCGGGTTCGAGCCCTGAAAAGATCTCGCCCTTGGCATCGGCGATGCCCCAGAGCGACGGAAAGAATTCGATATGCACCGGCTCGATCGTGGTGATCACGGCCACGTGCGGACGAACCATCGCGGTGAGCGGCAGGATTTCGTGGGCATGGTTCATGCCGATCTCGAACACGCCAAACGTGGTCTCGCGCGGCATGCGCGACAGGGTGAGCGGCACGCCCCAATGGTTGTTGTAGGAGGCGACCGACGCGTGGGTTGCGCCCTGGCGGGACAAGGCGAGGCGCATGGCCTCCTTCGTTCCCGTCTTGCCGACGGAACCGGTGATTGCGACGATTTGGGCGTCCGTGCGCTTGCGGGCCGCACGGCCCAACTGGCGCATGGCCTCCAGCACATCTGGCACGACGACGAGCCTGTCGGACGCGAAACCGGGAGCCTTCGCCTCGGAGACGACAGCGGCCGATGCGCCCTTCTCCAGCGCGGCAGGCACAAAATCGTGGCCGTCATGCACGTCGCCCTTGACGGCGAAGTAGAGATCGCCCGGTTCCAGGGTGCGCGTGTCGATGGAGGCTCCCGACGTCTGCCGGAAGCCGCTGCCGACCCGGGCGCCGGTGGCCGCAACAATCTCATCCGATGTCCACAAGGGCGAATTCATCCCTGCCTCTCCGCAATTGCCGCCCGGACCTCATCATGGTCCGAGAACGGCAGGGTCCGGTCGCCGATGATTTGGCCCGTTTCATGGCCTTTGCCCGCAACGACCAGAATATCGCCGTTTTGAAGCTCCTCCACGGCCGTGCGGATCGCCAGGGCCCTGTCGCCGATCTCCCGGGCGCCAGGGGCGCCTTTCAGCACCTCGGCGCGGATCGCCGCCGGGTCTTCAGAGCGAGGATTATCGTCCGTCACGATGACAATATCCGCCTTGTCGGCCGCGATGCTGCCCATGAGCGGGCGCTTGCCCCGGTCGCGATCGCCGCCGCAGCCGACGATGCAGATGAGCCGCCCCTTGGTGAACGGGCGCAGCGCATCGAGCACATGCGCCAGCGCGTCGGGCTTGTGCGCGTAATCGACGATACAGATGGCCCCGTTGACTTCGCTCACCTGCTCCAGACGGCCCGAGACGCCCTTCAGCGTCTTGAACCCTTCGAACACCTCGGCCGCCCGGCTCTCGCCCTCGACGGAAAGCACGAGGCCGGCCGCCACCAGCGCATTCTCGACCTGAAACGCGCCGAGAAGGGGCAGGGTCGTCTCAAAGGTTTTACGGAAGGCCTCGATGGTCAGTGCCTGTTTGAAGCCTTCCGGACGTGCCTCGACGAGCCGAAGCGTTTCGCCCTCGCCGCCCGTGGTAATCAGTGTCAGGCCGCGATTGCGGACGCCCTGTCGGAACATATCCGCGTAAGGGCCATCGGCATTGATGACGGCCGGCGCGTCGGCGGGCAGCAGCGTGTCGAACAGGCGGAGCTTCGCGGCCGCATAGGCTTCGGTGGTGTTGTGGTAGTCGAGATGATCACGACCGAGATTGGTGAAACCGGCTGCGCTCAGGTGTACGCCGTCGAGCCGGCGCTGATCGATGCCGTGCGAGGACGCTTCCATCGCCAGGCGCATCACCCCATCCTTCGCAAGCCTATCGAGGGTCTGATGAAGAGAAATAGGATCAGGCGTCGTGAGCGAGCCATAGGCAGCACCGTCCGAGGTGATCACACCGAGCGTGCCGAGGCTCGCGGACTTGTATCCAAGGGATGCGAAGAGCTGGCGGGTGAAATCGGCTACGGAGCTTTTGCCGCTCGTGCCCGTGACGGCAACGACCTTCTGCGGTTGCTGCGGGTAAAAGCGCGATGCCGCGAGAGCGAGAGCCCTTCGCACATCGCTGACTTGGACATAGGCTACGGTTC
The DNA here is from genome assembly GCF_055792805.1 of Microvirga sp. HS2. Classification (NCBI taxonomy): domain Bacteria; kingdom Pseudomonadati; phylum Pseudomonadota; class Alphaproteobacteria; order Hyphomicrobiales; family Methylobacteriaceae; genus Microvirga; species Microvirga sp. HS2. The sequence goes on along the minus strand of NZ_JBVVAJ010000008.1, from coordinate 118,381 downwards.
CGGGCAGATCGGCAGGGCGCTCCGCCTCTCCGACGATTGCGATCGCACCGGCAGCCGCGGCTTGCGGCACGAAGCTCATGCCGTCAACCTTCGTGCCCGGCACCGCGAAAAATACGCTGCCCTTCTCAACCTTCCGGCTGTCGGAGGCAAGTCCGGCCACAGACAAGGATGCCTCCGGAAGCCCTTGGGCCTCCGGAAGCAAATCGCTCAATCGAAATGTGTTCGTCATGGTCACCGAATGCCCCACGCGTTGAGGCGCGACATGAGAGGGAAAGGTTGTGCAGGCGGCTCGAAACGAGGAGGAATGCCAAGGAGCGGCGCGACGCGCTCGATGACGTTGCCCGTTACAGGCCCCGCGTTCCAGCCTGCCGTCGAGAATCCGTAGGTGCCCTCGATCGCCTGCGGCTCGTCCATGATGGTCAGGAACACGTATTTCGGCTTGTCGGCCGGAACCACGGCCGTGAATGTGGTGAAGTTCTTGTTCTTGGAATAACGGCCGTTGATGACCTTTTCCGCCGTGCCGGTTTTGCCGCCGACATAGAAGCCCGCGATGGCCGCCGATGCCGCGGAACCTGCCGGATTCGATGCGTTCAGTCGCATCACATAGCGCATTGCCTCGCTGGTTTCAGGCTTAATGACCTGCAGGGCGTCCTTGCGCGCCTCAGCCTCGTCACGCTTGAGGAATGTCGGCTTGATGAGCATGCCGCCATTCGCGAGCGCGCCGACCGCCATGAGGGCCTGGAGAGGCGCGACGGCAAGGCCGTGACCGAAGGCGATGGTCATGGTGTTGAGCTCGCCCCAGCGGGGCGGGATAATCGGCAGGGCGTTTTCCGGCAGCTCCGTCTCGAGGCGCGTGAGTTGGCCCATCTTGCGCAGGAAGGCCTTATGTCCCTCCACGCCGATACCGAGCGCCATGCGCGCCGTGCCGATGTTCGACGAGTGGATGAACACCTCCGGAACCGTGAGCACGCGATGCGTGGCATGGTAGTCGCCAATGGTGAACTTGCCGTAGCGGAGTCCCGAGCGCGCATCCAGGGTCGAGTTGATGTTGTACTTTCCGGAATCGAGCGCCATCGCGACGGTCAGCGCCTTGAAGGTCGATCCCATTTCGAAAACGCCGACATTGATGCGGTTGATCCGGTCCTTGTCGAGGGCATCGACGGGATTATTGGGATCGTAGTCGGGCAACGAGACGAGGGCGAGCACTTCGCCGGTGTTGACGTCCATGACGACGCCGGCCGTAGCCTTCGCCTTGAACTTCGTCATACCCTTCATCAATTCGTCGCGCAGCGCATGCTGCACGCGCAGATCGATGGAGAGCTGCACGGGCTTCAGATCAGCGGCGGAGATATTGAAGCCTGCGCCGTTGAGATCCTGCAGGCCCATGCTGTCGATATATTTCTCGATGCCCGCAATGCCAACATTGTCCACGTTGGCGAAGCCCAGCACGTGCGCCGCGGCCTCGGCGTTTGGATAGACGCGTTTGTTCTCCGGCAGGAAGCCGACGCCCGGAATGCCGAGCCGGTGCACTTCGGCCTGCTGGCGCGGCGTGATCTCGCGCTTCACCCACACGAAACCCTTCTTCGTGCTGAGTTTGTCGCGCAACTCCGTGGCATTGAGATCCGGGAGGACTGCGGTCAGCAGCTCCACAGCCTCGTCCTTGTCTATGATGTTGCGCGGCTCCGCGAACACGGACACCATCTTCACGTCGGTGGCGAGGATGTCGCCGTTGCGATCTACAATGTCCGGTCGGGCCGCGGAAATCTCGGACGAAGCCGCGCGGCGGAACTCGCTCGGGCTTTCGCTCGTGACGGCAAGCTGCACAAGCCGCCCGGCAATGGTGCTGAAAAGCATGGCAAAGCAGATCGCCGCCAGACTCACGCGGGACGTGCTCTTGTCGAGGCGCAACCGGAACAGCTCGCGCGCATGGGAGAGAATGCCCCTCTTGGGCGGAGGGCTCTTGGCCTTCAGTTCGGGTTGAGGCTCATGCAACACGGGAGTTACCGTCTCGGGGTTTGTGTCGATGGGATTCGGGCTTCGTTACCAGTGTCCTTGGGCGTCGCCGTAGGCCCGAGCAGGCCGAGCGCTTCGAGCTTGCGGCCGATCTCGTCCCCACGCTCCGGACGGTTCGGCAGATCGGACAAGCGTGCCAGCTGCTGGATCTTCAGGGGCTGGAGATCCAGATGCTGATCGGCGGCAGCCTGAAGGCGATCCGGGCGATCGAGATATTGCCACTCCGCCTGCAGCACGGCGATGGCCTCGCGCTCGCGCTGCACCTTCGATTTCAGCTTCGCCACCTGCTCAGCATAATAGAGCGTGTCGTATTTGATGGAGTAAGCATAGCCAGCCGATGCGATGAGGGCGGAGATCGCAATGATGTGGAGCAGCTTTGTCATCGCCGCCCTCCCCTTTTCTCCGCCGTCTGCGGCAGCTCGGCCAACATGGCGATGGCGCTCAATGGTTCCTGCGGCGGCACGTCCGTGCGAGCGCCGGCGCGCAGTTTCGCCGAACGCGCGCGCGGATTGCGCGCCATTTCCTGCTCGCTCGGACCGACAGGCCCCTTCGTGACGGCATGGAATGTCGGCTCGGCTGCGGCGAGCGTCGGCATATGACGAGAGCCGCTCGGCGTGCGCCCCGTGCGGGCCGCGAAGAATTGCTTCACGATCCGGTCTTCGAGCGAATGGAAGGTGACGACTACAAGACGTCCGCCGGGTTTCAGAATCCGCTCGGCCGCGTGCAGCGCGCGCACCAGCTCGCCCAATTCGTCGTTGACGGCGATGCGAAGTCCCTGGAACACGCGTGTGGCCGGATGAATGCCGCCCGGCTCCTGACGGATGAGCGACGCGACCAGATCGGCAAGCTGGCGTGTCGTCTGGAACGGCTCTCTGCGGCGCGCCTCGATGACGGCGCGAGCCACGGCTCGGGCGCGGCGCTCCTCGCCATAGTGATAGAAGATGTCCGCGAGCTCCGCCTCGGAGGATTCGTTGATGATGTCCGCGGCGCTCGGGCCTTCCTGCTCCATGCGCATGTCGAGCGGGCCGTCGTTGCGAAACGAGAATCCTCGCTCCGCCTGATCGAGCTGCATTGACGAGACGCCGATATCGAGAACGACGCCTTCTGCACCATCAAAGCCTTGATTGCGCGCGATTTCATCGAGATCGCCGAAGCGCCCCGGCACAAGCATCAGGCGCTTCTTGAATTTTCCAGCCAGCGACGCACCACCCGCGATCGCATCGGGATCGCGGTCGATGGCAATCACTTTGTTCTGTGGATGAGCATCGAGAATGGCGCGCGTATATCCGCCCGCGCCGAACGTACCATCGATGAAGAGGCCGCCGCGCTTCACATCAAGCGCGTCGCACACCTCCGCCAGGAGCACAGGAACGTGACGGGTCGGTCCGCCAGCGGCTCCGGCTCCTGGGCCGTCGCCGCGTCCCATCATTGCTCCCGCACTCCTGGTGAGGTGTTTTGTACCATACGTGGCTCCGCAACCCGGGTTCCGAGCATCTTCTTCAGGTCTCTGACCTTCGTGCGCGCCTCCTCCAAGTGCGCACGGAAGCGTTCGGGCTCCCAAATCTGGAACTTGTGACCGAGTCCGACGAACGTCACCGTATCGCCGATCCCGGCATGCACTTTCACTGTGTCCGTCAGGATGACACGCCCCTCCGGATCGACTTTGAGGATTTCGCTGGTCCCGAACAACGCGGTCGACAGCTGATCCCGTTCGTCCGAATAGGGCGACAGCGTCGACAAGAACGCATCGATCTCGTTCAGAAGCATATTGCCCCCTGCGTCCAACGCCTGCGCATCGAGCGCAGGATGAACGTAGAGTCCCTCGAACCCATCCCTGGCCAGAACAGCCCGGAAGGACGCAGGGATCGAGACGCGACCCTTCGAATCCAACTTGTTGGTGAAATTGGACACGAAGCGGTTCATTGGCCGCAGCTCGCAAGCTCCCGATTGTCAGCCCCCCGGCAGACCTCCGAGGCCTGCCACCCGCAGCCGGTGATAACGCCTCTTTTCGGAGCAGGGCGCCGGCGCTCTCGGTGCGCCTAGCGTCCCCTTCGAAAGAAACCGTCGACGGGATGATTTGGGATAACATGGGACAATATGGGCGTCAACGGAACGGGGACAGGACGCAAGCCTCGCGACATGCAGCCCCCATGAGACGCATTTAGGGTTAATGAATCGTAAGCAAACCAAGGCTTTGGTCCGCTTTGTCGCAGTTTCGGTCCTGTGGAAAAGAGGGGTCAGCCGGCCTGTAAGCCGGGTTCTGTATGGCCCAAGGTCGAAACCCTGAACGTGGCGGCCATTCCTCTGGGACGATCATTGCTGACCGCCTCAAGCAACCAACCCGGACGACGAGCCTAGAAGCAGGCCTGGCGCAAGCGCCTGTCGTCCCTATTCGGTTTTGCTCCTGGTGGGGTTTACCGTGCCGTCCGCATTACTGCGTCCGCGGTGCGCTCTTACCGCACCCTTTCACCCTTACCCTGCATCTGCAGGGCGGTTTGCTTTCTGTGGCACTATCCCTAGGGTTACCCCCGCCGGACGTTATCCGGCACCTTGCTTCCATGGAGCCCGGACTTTCCTCCTCGAGCAAGCTCGAAGCGGCCGCCCGGCCGGCTGACGATGGGGATGTGGTGCGAAATGCAGTGCCCCGTCAAGGGCGAACGATCACTCGGCCGCTGCAGTGATCACCTTGACCTTCGCGCAATAGGCGCGTGAAGCCCCGGTCATGGCCGTCGTGCGGTGGCCGAATTGGTAGCGAAGGATCGTGCCACAGGTATCGCCTCCCGCAAGCTTATAGGCCTGAGCGAGATATTTCAGGCCGTAATGCAGATTCGCCTCGGCATCGAGCAAGCCTGCGAGCTGCCCCTTGTAACCCAGCGCCTGGGCCGTGCGGAGATTGATCTGGGTCAGGCCGACATGGGCGCCGTTGCGAGCGCCGGGATTGTAGCGGCTCTCGAGACGCACCACCGCGTCTGCGAGTTCGAAAGGCAAGCCGTTTTCCGAGGCATGGCGGGCGATCAGGGACCTGAGAGCGCTCGCCTTGGCGGCATCGACACGCCCTAGGCCTGATTGTTCCGACAGGTCCAGCGGGAGAGCGGCCGTCTCTTCGACCGAGGTCCCATCCGCACCCTTCCAAGAGACTGCTGCGGCGTCAACGGCCTTCTTTCCTTTGGAGTTTCTGGCAGCCTTGTCGGGCTTCCCAGCTTCGGCAGCCTGAGGATCCGCTTCCTCCGCAAGAGCGCCAGCAGCAGCCTTCACTTCTTCGGCCTGCGCGTGAGCGAAGGCCTCAGCCTCATCCGGAGAGATAATATTGTTTTCGGCCCGAACCTGGACCGACAGTGCAGCCCAGACCAGAGTCGCAGCGGCCATTGGCTTTATACAATGCCGCAAAGTCATAATGGAACCTCAAATGGCATAGATGTCACGCGGCCGCGACGTGAAGGCCAAATAAGGCAAAGTTGTGACTTGGATAGTCGCAAAGCGGGTCCAGATCAGTGCGCCTTAAACGATGATTGTGCCTCAAACCGAGGCGCAGAAAGGGCTGGAATAGCCTGACGTCCTTAGCAAAAAAGTTTTTTCTACAGCTCATTTGGGGGACAAGGAACTTCTTCCCCCAGTCGGGAGTTGGCGTCTGCGTAAGGTCAAGCTAATTAGAACTGGGCAGCCTACAGCCCGCTAGACACAGGGAAGCCTCCATGAAGAAGATCATTACCGCGATTGCCGCCGGTGCTCTCACCCTCTCGATGGCAGCCTGCAACACGCCCGGCGAGCGCGCCGTGGGCGGCGCCGCTGTTGGCGGTCTTGCAGGAGCTGCAATTGGTGGTGCCGCTACGGGCCGCGCCGGCGGCGCTCTGGCAGGCGCAGCCATCGGTGCTGCCGGCGGTGCGGTCGTCGGCGCCGCAACGGCTCCGCGCGGACCCGCCTGCCCCTACGGCACCTATCAGGACATGTACGGCAACATCTACTGCCGCTAAGACGATCCTGAAGACTGAATTTAAGGGGCCGGGATCTTCTCGGCCTCTTTTCTTTTGCCTGGAGTTGGGCGTACCACTGATCTTACGATGATTCAGTCGATTTGGGGTAAATTGAGCGGTGCCGGCATCGGCTTGGCGCTCGGAGGGCCGATTGGCGCTCTCCTGGGTGGCGTGGCCGGGCACGTGCTCGTCGATCGCGAGGGCGCTCCCTTCGGAAAGCCGCCGCGCGACGTCTTGTTCACCATGGGCCTGGTTGCGCTCGCCGCCAAGATGGCGAAGGCCGACGGCGTGGTGGTGGACGTGGAGGTGAAGGCATTCGAGCACATCGTCGAGGTGCCGGAGGGTGAACAGGCCCGCGTCCGGCGCCTGTTCGAACTCGCCATGCAGACCTCCGACGGATTTGAAGCCTATGCCCGGCAGATCGGCACCGAATTCAAAGAAGAGCCGGCGTTGCTGGAGGACGTGCTCGACGGTCTCTTCCATATCGCCAAGGCGGATGAGGCGGTGCATGAGGCTGAGTACGTTTATCTCCAAAGCGTCGCGGCGATCTTCGGCTTATCCGAAAGTGAATTCGAGCGCATTGCCGCCCGGCACGTGAAACGGGCGGACGATCCCTATCTCATTCTCAAGGCCGACCGGGCCATGAGCGACGAGGACCTGAAGCGGCACTATCGCAGGATGGTCGCCGAGAACCATCCCGACCGGGAGATCGCACGAGGCCTGCCGCCGGAGGCCGTGAAGATCGCAACGGAACGGTTGGCTGCCATCAACGCTGCTTGGGAGCGCATCGCCGCCGAGCGGAATCTCAGGTGAACGTATGAGCGCGTCCCTTTCCCCCGAAAGCCCAGTTGCCGCGAAGGTGTTTCCTTCACCCAATCATGGGGAGCGGAAGGACGGACAGCGACCGAACATGCTGATCCTGCACTACACGGGCATGCCCGACGAGGGCGAGGCGCTGCAATGGCTCTGTAATCCGGTCTCGCAGGTATCCGCACATTACTTCGTGTTCAGCGACGGCCGCATTCTGCAATTGGTGCCGGAGGCGCGGCGGGCTTGGCATGCGGGAATTGCGAGCTGGGATGGCGAGACGGATATCAACTCCAGTTCGATCGGCATCGAGATCGCCAATTCCGGCCATCCCGGCGGCCTGCCCCCCTATCCCGACGCGCAGATCGAGAGCGTGATCGCGCTGACGAAAGACATCGTGGCCCGCTGGCGCATTCCGTCGACTCGCGTTCTCGGCCATTCGGACGTCGCCCCCGGCCGCAAGGTCGACCCCGGAGAACTTTTCCCCTGGAAGCGGCTGCATGAGGCCGGCATCGGCCATTGGGTGCCGCCCGCCACTTTGAGCGACGGACGCTTTTTCTCGCGCGGCGACCAGGGCATGCCCATCGAAGCGCTGCAAGCCATGCTCGCCATGTATGGTTATAGCCTCAGGAACAACGGTGTCTTCGATGAGGACACGGAAAAGGTCGTCGCCGCCTTCCAGCGCCATTTCCGTCCCGAGCGCGTGGACGGCGTGGCCGATGCCTCCACCATCACCACGCTCCGTGATCTGATCGCCAAGCGGCCTTCGGCGGCCGCCTGAGGCGCCCTACTCCGCCGCCATCGGCCTGTAGCTCGCCGGATCGTAATTAAGGATCGGGCTGAGCCAGCGCTCGACGTCCTGCACATTCATGCCCTTGCGCTCCGCATAATCCTCCACCTGATCGCGTTCTACCTTCGCCACGCCGAAATAGTAAGCCTCGGGATGCGCGAGATAGAGGCCGGATACGGACGAGCCCGGCCACATGGCATAGGATTCCGTCAGGCTCACCCCGATGCGGCGTTCGGCTTCGAGAAGGCTGAAGATCGCCGCCTTCTCCGTATGGTCGGGTTGCGCAGGATAGCCGGGAGCCGGTCGAATGCCGCGATACTCCTCGCGGATCAGATCTTCATTGGTGAGGTTCTCATCGGGCGCATAGGCCCAGAACTCCTTGCGCACACGCTCGTGGATGCGTTCCGCAAAGGCTTCCGCGAGACGGTCCGCCAGGGCCTTCACGAGGATCGATCGATAATCGTCGTTCGCGCGCTCGAACTTTTCGGCGATGCGCACTTCCTCGATGCCGGAGGTGACGACGAAAGCGCCGATCCAGTCCGGCTTTCCGCTGTCGGCGGGCGCGATGAAATCCGAGATGCATAGATTGGGCTTGCCGTCGCGCTTGGAGAGCTGCTGGCGCAGGCCGTGGAAGGTGGCGAGCGTCTCGCTGCGGCTCTCGCCCGTATAGAGGCGGATATCGTCGCCGACCGCATTGGCCGGCCAGAATCCGATCACCGCCTTGGGATTGAACCAGCGCTCGTCGACGAGCCGCTTGAGCATCAGTTGCGCGTCCTCCCAGAGCTGACGCGCCGCCGGCCCTTGGGCCTCATCCTCCAGTATGGCCGGGAAACGTCCCTTGAGTTCCCAGGTCTGGAAGAAGGGCGTCCAGTCGATATAGGGCACGAGTTCGCCCACATCGTAGCTGCGGAATACCCGCGCACCGGTGAAGGTGGGTTTCGGCGCCTGATAGCTTTCCCAGTCGATCTTCAGTTTGTTCGCGCGAGCCTTCTCGATAGGCAGGCGCTGCTTGTCGGCCTCGGAACGCGCATGAGCATCGGCCACGCGGCGGTATTCGCTCCGCAGCGTCTCCACGTACGCGTCCTTGGCATCGGGCGAGAGCAGCGACGACACTACGCTCACTGCACGGCTCGCATCGGTGACGTAGACGGCTTGGCCTTTTCGATAATTCGGGTGGATCTTCACCGCCGTATGCACGCGGCTCGTGGTCGCGCCGCCGATGAGAAGCGGGATATCGAAACCCTCGCGCTCCATCTCGCTCGCCACGGTCACCATCTCGTCGAGAGACGGCGTGATGAGGCCGGAGAGACCGATCACATCGACATTCTCCCGACGTGCGGTTTCCAGAATTTTCTGGGCCGGAACCATCACCCCGAGATCGATCACCTCGTAATTGTTGCAGGCGAGGACCACGCCGACGATGTTCTTGCCGATGTCATGCACATCGCCCTTCACCGTCGCCATTAGGATCTTGCCGGCGGCGGAGCGCTCGTCGAGTCCCGAGGCCTCCTTCTCAGCCTCCATGAACGGCATGAGATACGCAACCGCCTGCTTCATCACGCGGGCGGACTTCACCACCTGAGGCAGGAACATCTTTCCGGCCCCGAAGAGATCGCCGACGACGTTCATGCCGGCCATGAGCGGCCCCTCGATCACGTGCAGCGGACGTTCGGCGCCTTGGCGCGCTTCTTCCGTATCCTGCTCGATGAACTCGGTGATGCCGTTGACGAGCGCATGCTCGATGCGCTTCTCGACAGGCCAGGAGCGCCACTCGAGATCGGTGACCTTCGATGCGCCCGCGCCGTCGCCCTTGAAGCGGGGAGCCGCTTCCAGCAGGCGCTCCGTTGCATCGGGGTGCCGGTTGAGAACGACATCCTCGCACAGCTCGCGCAGTTCGGGATCGATCTCGTCGTACACGGCGAGCTGTCCCGCATTCACGATACCCATATCCATGCCGACCTTGATGGCGTGGAAGAGGAACGCCGAATGCATGGCCTCGCGCACGGGCTCATTGCCCCGGAACGAGAAGGAGAGGTTCGACACGCCGCCCGAGATATGGGCATGCGGCAAGGTCTCACGGATGATGCGCGCGGCCTCGATGAAGGCGACGCCGTATCCGTTATGCTCCTCGATGCCGGTCGCAACCGCGAACACGTTGGGATCGAAGATGATGTCCTCGGGCGGGAAGCCCACCTTCTCCGTCAGGATCCTGTAGGCGCGGGTGCAGATCGCGACCTTGCGCTCCAGGGAATCGGCCTGGCCCTGCTCGTCGAAAGCCATGACGACGACGGCAGCACCGTAGGAACGGCAGATCCTCGCGTGCTCGATGAAGGCTTCCTCGCCTTCCTTCATCGAAATCGAGTTCACGATGGCCTTGCCTTGAAGGCACTTCAGCCCAGCCTCGATGACGTGGAACTTGGAGGAATCCACCATCACCGGAACGCGGGCGATATCGGGCTCCCCTGCGACGAGATTGAGAAATTCCACCATCGCCTTCTCGGAATCGAGCAGGCCTTCGTCCATGTTGACGTCGATGATCTGCGCGCCGTTCGCCACCTGATCGCGAGCCACGTCGAGCGCTGCGGCATAATCCCCGTTGGTGATGAGCTTGCGGAATTTGGCGGAGCCCGTGACGTTCGTGCGCTCGCCCACGTTCACGAAAGGAATGTCGGAGGTGAGCGTGAAGGGCTCGAGGCCCGACAACCGCATGAGCGGCTCCATTGTCGGAACGCGACGGGGCGCCTTGCCGGCAACGGCTTCGGCAATCGCCCGGATATGCGCGGGCGTGGTCCCGCAGCAACCGCCAACCACGTTCACAAGGCCTGCATCGGCGAACTCGGAGAGCATGCGGGCCGTGGCTTCCGGGCTCTCGTCATAGAGCCCGAACTCATTCGGCAGGCCTGCATTGGGATAGGCGCAGACGAGCGTATCGGCGACCCTGCCGATCTCCTGAATGTGAGCGCGCATCTCGCGCGCGCCGAGGGCGCAGTTGAGTCCGATGGAGAAGGGCTCCGCGTGACGCATGGAATGCCAAAACGCGGTCGGCGTCTGCCCGGACAGCGTACGGCCGGATAGATCCGTGATCGTGCCCGAAATCATGATCGGGAGCCTCACGCCCTTTTCCGCAAAGACCTGATGCGTAGCGACAATGGCAGCCTTGGCGTTGAGCGTATCGAAGATCGTCTCGATGAGGATGATCTCCGCTCCGCCGTCGACGAGCCCCCTCACCTGTTCGGCGTAAGCATCACGCACCTGATCGAAGGTCACGGCGCGATATCCTGGATTGTTCACGTCCGGCGAGATGGACAGCGTACGGTTCGTGGGGCCCACGGCCCCCGCTACGAAGCGGCGGCGGCCATCCTCCTGTTGAACCGTCAGCGCAGCCTCGCGGGCAAGCCGCGCGCCCTCGTAGTTCAACTCGTAGACGATCTCTTCCATGCCGTAATCGGCCTGGGCGATGGAGGTACCGGAGAAGGTGTTGGTTTCAACGATATCCGCACCGGCGCGAAAATAGTCCAGATGAACGTTTCGCACCGCGTCCGGCTGGGTGAGGATCAGGAGATCGTTGTTCCCCTTGACGTCCTGCTTCCAGTCCCTGAACCGCCCGCCCCGGAAATCCTCTTCCGAGAAGCGCGAGCTCTGAAGCTCGGTGCCCATGGCGCCGTCGAGCACGAGAATGCGCTTGGCGGCCGCTTCACGCAGCACGCGGAGGATCTCTGCGCCATCGGCAGGACGAGGTTCGAACACGGTCATCTCAGTCACTTTCAATCGATCGGGATCTCACCCGATCATCCATGCCTCGCATGGCAAATCAGAACACCTGGATCGCAGCCAGGCATTAAATTCCTAGGCCGCTACCTTCACGCCTTGATCACGCAATCCCAGCAGATGGCAGATGGCATAGACCAGATCGGCGCGGTTCATGGTGTAGAAGTGAAATTCGCACACGCCGCGATCGACGAGGTCGATCACCTGCTCGGCGGCGACAGCGGCCGCCACGAGCTTGCGCGTCTCCACGTCGTTGTCGAGGTCTTCGAAGCGGGCCGCCAGCCAAGCAGGCACGCTCGCGCCTGTCTTCGCAGCGAAATTCGCCGTCTGCTTGAAGTTCTGCACAGGAACGATGCCGGGCACGATAGGAATATCGATGCCCCGCGCCCGCACGCGGTCGAGATAGCGGAAATAATGATCGTTATCGAAGAAGAACTGCGTGATCGCGCGATCCGCGCCGCAATCGACCTTTGCCTTCAGGACATCGATATCGGCATCAAGAGAGGAAGCCTCGGGATGCTTCTCGGGATAGGCGGAAACGGACACCTCGAAATCGGCGATGGCCTTGATTCCGGCCACGAGGTCGCAGGTCTGCCGATAGCCGCCGGGATGCGCCTCATACGCGGCTCCGATGCCTGCGACCGGATCGCCGCGAAGGGCAACGATATGGCGCACGCCGGCATCCCAGTAGGACCGCACGACGGTATCCACCTCGTCCTTCGTCGCCGCCACGCAGGTCAGGTGCGCCGCGGGCTTGAGGTGCGTTTCCTTCACGATCCGCGATACCGTGGCATGAGTGCGCTCGCGGGTGGAGCCGCCAGCACCATAAGTGACGGAAACGAATTGCGGGTTGAGCGGAGCAAGCCGCTGAATCGAATTCCAAAGATTCGTTTCCATGTCCGGCGTCTTCGGCGGGAAGAACTCGAAGGACACCTTGATCGGACACGAGGCCTGCCTGCTGGGGCGAAGAGTCAGGGGTGACATCAGGCAACCTCTTTGCTGGGCTGAGACAGAGGCCAATCCGTGAGGATGCGGCGGTCCTGTCCGAGCCAAAGGGAAACGGTCAATTGGTCATCGCCCCTGCTGGGCGGTGCAATTTCCTTCGTCAGCGTGCAGTCGAGGCCTGCCTCGTCGAGCCAGCCCGCAACCTGCGACGGCGCGAAGCCGAGGCGGCGATGCGCCTGCGCCTCACGCAGGAATTCCAGTTTATGGGGCGCAAAATCCACCACGAGAATGCGCCCGCCCGGCGCGACGAGGCGGGCGGCCTCGCGGATGGCGCGTGCGGGATCGTCCAGGTAATGCAGCACCTGGTGAATGACGACCAGATCGAACGTATCGCGCGGAAATGGCGGCGCGTAGATATCGCCCTGGCGCAACTCGATGCCACGCAGACCCGCCTTCTCGAGATTGGCGCGGGCGACCGAGAGCATGGCATGGCTCGCATCGAGCCCCACCGTCCGGTTCGCGCGGGGAGCCAGAAGCTGCAGCATGCGACCCGTGCCCGTTCCCAGGTCGACGAGGTTGCGGATCGGCTTGGGGCCAATGGCTTCAAGCACGGCCGCCTCGACGACGGCTTCGGGGGCATGGAGCGAGCGCAGGCGGTCCCAGTCGGGAGCGAGGCGGGAGAAATAGGCCTGGGCAGCCTGGGACCGCTGGGCGCGCACGGCCTGGAGACGGGTCCGATCCTCCAGCAGTTGCGGATCGGACCGGTCGAGGCTCTCCAGCGTCGGCCGGATGATCCGCAGGGCAGTGCCACGATCCGTTAGCCGGAAAAAGGCCCAGGCCCCTTCCCGATGCCGCACCACGAGGCCGGCCTCCACCAGCAGCTTCAGATGACGGGAGATGCGCGGCTGAGACTGCCCGAGGATATCCGTCAGGTCGGAGACCGAGAGTTCCCCTTCAGTCAGCAGAGCAAGGATGCGCAGACGCGTTTCCTCGGCGGCTGCCCGAAGGACATCCAGGGTCAGATCCAGCGATGGCGCTTGCTTATCGGCCATGAGCCAAAACTCGCTCTTACATATAAAGATATATTTATATCTTTTCCGGAAAGAGAGCAAGCAGGACGTCAGGCTCCGATGCCGTGATCATGGGTGCGGAATGGCGGGCTGGTTTCCCGGGCGATGTCTCAGCGGAACGGCGGCTCGTCGAAGCTGCGCAATTTCCGGGAATGCACGGAGGCCCGCTGACCGCGCAGGATATCGACCGCCGCTAGCCCGATCATGAGATGCTCGCTCACCGCGCGCTCATAGAACGCATTGGCGGCGCCAGGCAGCTTGATCTCGCCGTGCAACGGCTTGTCGGACACGCAGAGCAGCGTGCCGTAAGGCACCCGCAGACGGTACCCTTGCGCGGCGATGGTGCCGCTCTCCATGTCCACCGCGATCGCCCGCGACAGGTTGATCTGCCGCCGCTCCTGGCTCCAACGCAGCTCCCAGTTCCGGTCGTCGTAGGTCACGACGGTGCCGGTACGCAGCCTGCGCTTCAACGCATCGCCACGCTCGCCGGTAACCTGCACCGCCGCTTCCTGCAAGGCGACCTGGATTTCCGCGAGGGCCGGCAAGGGAATTTCCGGCGGCACCGCGCCGTCGAGAATGCGGTCGCGCCGGAGATACCCGTGCGCGAGAACGTAATCGCCGATGGATTGCGACTGACGCAGGCCGCCGCAATGGCCCACCATGAGCCAGCAATGCGGGCGCAGCACCGCGAGATGGTCCGTGATGTTCTTCGCGTTCGACGGGCCGACGCCGATATTGACGAGCGTGACGCCCTGCCCGTCCTTGCGCATCAGGTGATAGGCGGGCATCTGGAAGCGGTGCCACGGCGAGGAAGCGATCAGCTCCTCGACAGCCGCATCGTCGAGACCGCGCTCGATCGTGATGCCGCCGGGCAGGACGAGCTTGCTGTAAGGCCCCTCCCCGTTCGCCAGTTCCTTCACGGCCCAGCGGACGAACTGGTCCACATAGCGGTGATAGTTGGTGAGCAGGATCCAAGGCTGAACCGCGCGCCAATCGCTTCCCGTGTAATGGACGAGGCGGCGCAAGGAGTAATCGACGCGCGCCGCATCGAAGAGCGAGAGAGGACGCGGCTCGTTCTCATGGAAGATCCAGGTGCCGTCGGCGATCTCGTCGCCGACTTTGGCGAGAAGCGGCGTGGGGAAATGCTGCGCGAGTTCGGAAGCCGAATGCGCGCCGCGTCCGAGTTCGTCACCGCGCTCGAAGATATAGGGATAAGGAATTTCCTGGTCGCTGACGCCGACCTCGAGGGTTGCGCCATAATCGCGCACGAGATGGTTCAGCTGTTCCAGCAGGTAGTTCTTGAAGAACGCCGGCTGCGTGATGGTCGTCGCATAAACGCCCGGTCCCTGAAACTTGGCATAGGCGCGCTGCTTTACCGGCGGCACCGAATTGGCCCGATAATCGAGCCTCAGCTCAGGATAGCGGAACCGGGAGCGTTCGAGGGGTGTGGGAGGCGTGCCCGTCGCGAAAAAATGTTCCAGAGCGTGGCGCTGCGCCTCGACGGCGCTGTCATGAAGCCGGATCAGCTGCTCGACGGCTTCTTCTGGAGTGGCGACGGTGTGAAAGGCGGTCGGATCGGCTGGCACGTGAACGTCTCTTCTCGATGTCTCGTGCCTCAAGGGTCATACACGCTTTTTGCAGAAAGCCCAACTCCCCTCCTGGAACGAGAGAAAGGGGCGCCGGTTGCCCGGCGCCCTCGAAACGCTTACTCGCAGACCTGCTCGCGGCGAACGATCCGGCGTCCCCATTGATCTACGAAGCGACGGCTCACCGTGTAGCAGGACGGTTCGCGATAGACGTTCGTCCCGTAATAGTAATTGGGGTAGGCCGGACGCGCCGCCATGGCGCCGAGCGCCATGCCGCCGATCACGCCTGCCGCAACCGCGCCGCCATCGTCATAGTCGCGATGGCGGTAATGGCGACGATAGCCGTAATCCGCATAAGGACGGACGACACCGTAAGGCGTCGCATAGGAACCATCGCGCCAACGGCCGGTGCTCTCACCAGCCTGGGCCGGAACCGAGGCTGCAAGCGCTCCGCCGAATGCGAGGGCAGTGCAACCAGCGGCCAGAATGGACTTCACGCGAGACATCTTCACCCTCCATCAGGAGAACAGGCTTTGGATACTAAAATCGAAAAAAGCGTCTTCGTTCCCAAGGCATGACTCAAGAATAGAGGGACCCGCCTGAACTAGAGATGAAAATCGAGCCCCTCGCGCACCAAGTCGAAGGCGACGTGTTTTTGCCGACGGTTCGACCTTTTCACGGCCGAGCGTGAACGTCGAAGAGTATTCTTCTTGCCAATTCCGTCCGGCAAGAAAAAGGGCGCGGGCGAGCTGCCTGCTCGATCCCGCGCCCCATGGAAGGCGTGTGTTCGCAGCGGGTCCTACCGCGTGAACTTCTTGTACTTGATCCGGTGCGGGATAGTGGAATCGGTGCCGAGGCGGCGCTTCTTGTCCTCCTCGTAATCCGCGAAGTTGCCCTCGAACCATTCCACATGGCTGTCGCCCTCGAAGGCCAGGATGTGGGTGGCGATGCGGTCGAGGAACCAGCGATCGTGGCTGATGATCACCGCGCAGCCTGCGTAATCCTCCAGCGCCTCTTCGAGCGCACGCAGGGTGTCCACGTCGAGGTCGTTGGTCGGCTCGTCGAGGAGAAGCACGTTGGAGCCCGACTTCAGGATCTTGGCGAGATGCACGCGGTTGCGCTCGCCGCCCGAGAGCACGCCGACCTTCTTCTGCTGGTCGGAACCCTTGAAGTTGAACGCCGAGCAATAGGCGCGGGCGTTGATCTCGCGCTTGCCGAGATAGAGCACCTCGTTGCCGCCGGAGATCTCCTCGTAGAGCGTCTTGTTGGCATCGAGCGAATCGCGGCTCTGGTCGACATAGCCGAGCTTGACGCTCTCGCCGATGGTGATGGTGCCCTCGTCCGGCTGCTCCTGCCCCGTGATCATGCGGAACAGCGTGGTCTTACCGGCGCCGTTCGGACCGATCACGCCGACGATGCCGCCCGGCGGCAGCTTGAAGGACAGGCCGTCGATCAGGAGCTTGTCGCCGAAGGCTTTCTTGAGGTTGTCGAACTCGATGACGTTGTTGCCCAGGCGCTCGGCGATCGGGATGATGATCTGAGCCGTCGTCGGGCCCTTTTCGTTGGCCTTGGCCACGAGGTCCTCGTAACGCTGGATACGGGCCTTGGACTTGGCCTGACGGGCCTTCGGCGAGGCCGACACCCATTCGCGCTCGCGCTCGATGGTGCGCTGGCGGGCCTCTTCCTCACGGCCCTCCTGCGCGAGGCGCTTCTGCTTCTGCTCGAGCCAGGACGAGTAATTGCCTTCGTAAGGAATGCCGCGGCCACGGTCGAGTTCGAGGATCCAGCCCGTCACGTTGTCCAGGAAGTAGCGATCGTGGGTCACGATGAGGATCGCGCCCGGATAATTGCGCAGGTGGCCTTCGAGCCAGGCCGTGGTTTCGGCGTCCAGGTGGTTGGTCGGCTCGTCGAGGAGCAGCAGTTCCGGCTGCTCCAGGAGCAGACGGCACAGGGCCACGCGGCGACGCTCGCCGCCCGAGAGCTTGTCCACGGTCCAATCGTCCGGCGGGCAGCGCAGGGCGTCCATGGCCTGGTCGACCTGGGAATCGAGATCCCACAGGCCCTTGGCCTCGATCTCGTCCTGGAGACGGGTCATCTCGTCCGCCGTCTCCTCCGAGTAGTTCATGGCGATCTCGTTGTAGCGGTCGAGCAGCGCCTTTTTGGCGGCCACGCCCAGCATCACGTTCTCGCGCACGTTCTTGGTCGGATCGAGCTGGGGCTCCTGCGGCAGGTAGCCGACTCGGGCCCCCTCGGCCACCCAGGCCTCGCCGGTCCAGTCGGTATCGGTGCCGGCCATGATGCGCAGCAGGGTCGACTTACCGGCGCCGTTGACGCCGAGCACGCCGATCTTGGCATCCGGGTAGAAGGAGAGATGGATGTTGTCCAAGACCTTCTTGCCGCCCGAATAAGTCTTGGAGAGGCCACGCATGTGGTAGATGAACTGACGGGACACGGGAAAAGCCCTGCTGGTAAGTCGGTTGAAAGGGATTGGCCGTCAGTTAGCAGGGGCTGCCTGCGGGGGCAAGGCGGGGGAGTGTCGCCGCTCCCTTCCCGTCCGCGGAGAGTTCGAGGGGCAAGCTCCCTCAATCGGGGCACCCCTGTTCATCGAGCCTTCGCTCGCCTTGCGCAGATGATCCCGGTGCGGCAAGGCGCGGCTTTCTCGGATGGAGAGGCAATTGTCCCTCCCGGCCTTGTGCTGGGGCTTCCAAGACGTGGAAGGCTGGGACTGATCCCGGATCAACTCCGCGGACGGCCAGTGGTGATGAGGTGAGAGGCTGAGGCCCCAACACTCTCCCCGTCATCCCCGTCTTGATCCCGTTGCGGTTCTGAAGACGTGGGTGGCCGGGCCTGATCCCCGGATCAAGTCCGGGGACGGCCATGACGACGGGGCATGGCGGAAGGAGCGCCAGGACGAAGCGGAGCTGTCAAAGAGCGCAGGGCATGGAGGATCGGCCTCGGGGCTGGTCGGCACCGAGGGGGAGCAGTCGAGGGGTCGCGCGAGGAGCGGTCCGGCTCGATGGAGAATGGTGATGGCTGGGGAACCTGACGGCTCCTCGCGCACGGTTCTTTTAGGCGGCCAACGCATGAACGCGATGGGCGAGCCCACCGGCCGCGGGCGGCCTCCCGTCAGTCCAGGCTGCGTGGCCTGGAGCGCGGGACCGTGCCCCGGCTCCACAACCTGCGACGCCTCGCGAGCGCGCCCCTCGGCGAGCCGGGACAGATCACGATATATCTTAGCTTGACGCACCTGTCAAGAACAAAGATGGAACATGCCGCCCGACCATCCCTCGGCCACTCCGCCGCTTCCGCCGCTCACCGTCATGGCCGTCCCCGGACTTGATCCGGGGATCAGACCCGGCCACCCACGTCTTCAGAACCGCAACGGGAGAAAGACGGGGATCCCCGGGACAAGCCCGGGGATGACGAGAGGAAGACCTAAACGACGGGAGGGTCACGACGGGAGGAGGCCATGACGAGAGCGGGCGTAACTATGGAGGGCACGTGGGAGTGGTACGGGAAAGGAGCCCGGCCCGGACAGGCGCATCGCTCCTGTCTCACAGCCCGAACGGATAGGTCTCCGGCATCCCCTCCCCATGAGCATGGGTCAGCGGCGTCACCGCCTTGGTCTCCTCGAACCAGACGAAGGCGTCGAACTGCTCGGTCAGGATCGCCTCAAAATAATGGCTGTAGAGCTCCGTCTCCGGCCGGTAGATCACGCCGATGGCGCGCTCCAGGCGCGGGCGGGACAGGGCCAGCTTCAGGTCGTCCTGGAAATTCTCCCGCCAATCGGTGAGGAAGCGGCCGAGCCCGGTTTCGCGGAAGATCCGCTCATGGCTGTCGGGCCGGGCCG
This sequence comes from Microvirga sp. HS2, assembly GCF_055792805.1. Lineage (NCBI taxonomy): Bacteria > Pseudomonadati > Pseudomonadota > Alphaproteobacteria > Hyphomicrobiales > Methylobacteriaceae > Microvirga > Microvirga sp. HS2. Next base: position 99,581 of record NZ_JBVVAJ010000008.1, on the reverse strand, counting down.
GGATGACGTTCTTCACCTGCATCGGCTCGTCCCAATCGTCGGCGGCGGCCACGGTGCCTCGGTCGGTTCCGAAACCGATGAGAACGGCCTCTTCCCGAAAGGCCTTGCGGCACAGCTCCCCGATATTGAACTCGCCCTGCCAGCCCATGGCGGTCGCCGAAGCATTTCCGATGTGGGAATTGTGCGCCCAGACCACCGCCTTGGCATTCTCGCGGCGGGCCAGCAGGCTCTGGAGGGTGTCGAACATGTGCCGGTCGCGCAGGTTCCAGGATTCCGTCGCGCCCTCATACATGATCCGGTAGTAATGCTCCGCCGCGTGAACGATCTTGGCGTTCTGCACGGCGTCGAAGAACTGCTCGCCGCCCTCCGACTCGAGATAGTCCATCCGCTTGTCGAGGATCTCCTGCAGCTGGCGCAGCAGTTTCTCGTCGCAGGGCTTCTTCTGCCCCGTGATCACCGCGCGGCCGTAGCGGGCTGGGTCCGACTGCCAGGGGCTCAGGCAGCCGTAGCGTCCCCTCGCCTCCTTCGCGGCCTCTGGATCGACCCGGTCGAGGTAATCGAGCACGGAGCGGATGGACGCGTTCAGGCTGTAGACGTCGAGCCCGCGAAACTCGGCGCGACGGTCCTCGGGAAGATCTTTGCTGAAGGCGCGCATCCAATTGACGAAGTCGTAGACCTCCTCGTTGCGCCACATCCAGGTGGGAAAGCGCTCGAAGGCGACGTCGTCACCGTCCGGAACGTGGCGGTGGCGCACATAGGCATCGATCCGCGCCGCATCGGGCCAATCCGCCTCCACGGCCACGATGTTGAATCCGTGATGCTCGATCAGCCGCCGCGTGATGGCAGCGCGCGCCCGGTAGAATTCGGAGGTGCCGTGGGTCGCCTCGCCCAGCAGCACGACCTTGGCATCCGCGAACCGGTCGAACAGCGCTCCGAACGCATCCGCATCGTCGAGCGGAGGAAGCGGCTCGCCGTGATCGCGCACAACGTGGACGGCCTCCCTGATCGAAGCCTCGTTCTCGTTCTGCTTCCAGGAAAATCGGGCCATTGTCGCACCTCGAAGCGTGGAGAAGTTTCTCCACTAACGACGGGTCATGACTCCTGTTCCGGAAGGACTTCGTTCTCCATCATCGTGGCGAACGCCTCCTCCGCCGCCCCAATGGCCGGGCGTGCGCCCAGCATCCGTTGACTCGAAGTATGCGCCGGCCGCGACCGGCCGGCGCCAATAGCGTTTTCGTCAGGAGACCCATTCACCGCCGCGCATCAGCGGCTCGGGCGTACCGGCCTGAGTGATGCCGTCCACATCCACCTTGTCGGAGCCGATCATCCAGTCGATGTGGATGAGGCTCTTGTTGGCGCCGCGCGAGGCCAGTTCCTCCTCGCTCATGCCGCCGCCGTCGCGGATGCACTTGCTGTAGGCTTGTCCCAGCGCGATATGGCTCGAGGCGTTCTCGTCGAAGAGCGTGTTGAAGAAAAGCAGGCCGCTCCGGGAAATCGGCGACGAGAACGGCACCAGCGCCACCTCGCCGAGGCGGCGCGCGCCCTCGTCCGTGTCGAGGACCTTGTTCAGCACCGCCTCGCCGGTCCGGGCCTTGCTCTCCACGATGCGCCCGCCTTCGAACGTCACCTGGATGTCCTGGATCAGAGTCCCGTTGTAGGACAGGGGCTTCGTGCTGGTGACGTATCCGTCCACACGGTCCTTGTGCGGCGTGGTGAAGACTTCTTCCGTCGGGATGTTGGCGTTGCAGACCACCCCGTTCTTCGCCCTGGCCGAGCCGCCGTTCCACTCGTGCCCGTCCGCGAGCCCGACGCGCAGATCCGTGCCTGGACCACGGAAATGAAGGGCGGCGTAATTCTTCTCGTTGAGCATGCGCGTGCGCGCCTGAAGGCTCGCATTGTGCTGCTCCCAGGCGGCTATCGGATCCGGCGTGTCGACCCGCGAAGCCGAGAAGATCGCCTGCCAGAGCTTCGCGACCGCCACGTCTTCCGGATCGTCCGGGAACACGGCCTTTGCCCAGGCGGGCGTCGCAGCGGATACGATGGTCCAGTTGATGTCGAAGCCCGCGATCAGGCCGAGCGCCGGCATGTAGGCCTTGGAGCGAGCGCGGTTGGCGCGGGAGACCTTCTCGGGATCCTCCTTGGCGAGCAGGGACGGATCCTCTCCGACCACGGCCAGACGCGCCGCGCCGTTCCTGAAGGCTGCGGCCATGCCCTCGTAGAGCCATGCGGCGGCCGTATCGAAGCCCTCGGCGTGGCCGTAGCGATACCGCAGCAGGGTCGCCTCCTCGTCGGAGAAGAACGTAGTCACCAGGGACGCGCCCGCCTTGTAGGCGTGTTCCGTGATGCGGCGCACCAGGGGAACCGCGTCGAGCGGAGCGGTCACGACCAGTTCCTGGCCTTCCTTGAGCCCGAGACCCACCCGCACGGCGACCTCTGCGAGGCGGTCGAGAAGCTGGGCGTGGGATGGGGCATCAAGGGGCGTGCGGACTTGTTCGTTCATAATGTCATCTCTTGCAGGATGTAAGGTTGGAGGCAGGCTACACGCCTCGGGGCCAGGAGCAACCTCCGGGATCCGGGACTCACATATTCCCCGGCTGCACGGAGCCAAGGGCTTCACGGTCGAAAGCGACGCTCTTGATGATCGCCTGCACAGCCAAGCCCGGCACGAGGCCAAGCTGTTCGACGGATTTTCGCGTCACGCTGGCGACGATGCTGTCGCCGCCGCAATCGAGAACCACATCCATGGAGGATCCGGTCGCCTCGTCGATCGCCGTGATGGTGCCGGGCAGCACGTTGAGTGCGCTCATGCCCTGCGGCGCATGGAGGGACAGGATGATGTCCCTGGCGCGCAGGCGCACCCTCACAGGCGCGCCGACAGGCCGGTCGAGGCGCGAAACGGTGAGCGTCCCCGCCGCGACCTGAAGGATCGTCAGGTCATAGGCCTCCTCGTGCCGCAGCACGCGGGCCTCGACCAAGGCGCCGGCCTCCACGGGCCCCGTATGCGGAAAGAGCCTCGTGTGCAGCAGGACATCGGCGGCGGGACCGGAGGCGGTGACCCGCCCTCCGCTCAGGATCACGATGGTGGTCGCAAGCCGTGCGATCTCCGGCACGGAATGGCTGACGAGGACCATGGGGACGTCGCCTTCGTCCCGCAATCGCTCGATATAGGGGTAAATCTCGGCTTTCCGTTCCTCGTCGAGCGAGGCCAGCGGCTCGTCCATCAGCAGCAAGTGGGGGTCGGAGAGAAGCGCGCGCCCGATCGCCACGCGCTGCCGCTCGCCCCCCGACAGCGTCGACGGCCATCTGTCCTGCAGGTGCCCGATGCCCAAAAGCTCCACGATGCCGTCGAATTTGGCGGCCCGTTCTCTCCTGGGAGTGAACCAGCGCCCGAACAGCAGATTCTGCCGCACGTTCAGATGCGGGAACAGGCGCGCTTCCTGGAAGACGTATCCGATCCTTCGCCTGTGCTTCGGCACGACGATGTCCTGCGCCGTATCGACGAGGACGCGTCCTTTCACCGAGACGCGCCCTGAATCCGGGCGAATGAGGCCGCCGATGACGTTCACGAGCGTCGTCTTGCCCGAGCCGGACGGGCCGAACAGAGCCGTCAGCCGCCCCTCCGACCGGAAGCGGGCATCGAGCGTGAAAGCACCTTGCCGATGGTGAATGTCGACGTCGAGGACCATCAGGCGAGGAACCTCCGCCGGACCCGCCGCGCCATCCACTCGGACATCCAGAGCGCGGCGATGGAGATCGCAATGGACACGAAGGTCAGGCGCAAGGCGCCGCCCTCGCCGCCCGGCACCTGCGTGAATGTGTAGATGGCCGACGGGATCGTCTGCGTCTCGCCGGGAATGTTGGAAACGAAGGTGATGGTTGCGCCGAACTCTCCCATGGCTTTTGCGAATGACAGAACCATGCCCGCCAGGATCCCGGGCAGGATCAGCGGCAGGGTCACCACCAGAAAGACCCAGACAGGATGGGCGCCCAGCGTTCCCGCAGCATCCTCAATCCTGCGGTCGACGGTCTCGAGGGACAGGCGGATCGCGCGCACGAGCAGGGGAAACCCCATGATGGCACAGGCCAGCGCCGCCCCTGTCCACCGGAACGCCAGAACGATGCCGAACTGTTCGTCGAGAAAGGAGCCGATCGGTCCGCGCCGCCCGAAGCCCAGGAGAAGCGCATAACCGACGACGACGGGAGGAAGAACCAGCGGCAGATGAACCAGCACATCGAGCGCCTGCCGTCCCCAGAACCGGCCACGCTCCAGGACATAGGCCGTCGCAATCGCGGGCAGGAGGCTCGCGCTCATGGCGACGAGCGCGACCTTGAGGCTGAGGCGGACCGCCGTCCATTCCTCGGGAGAGAGCCAATCCGTCACGAGTCCGAACCCGCTGCGCTCACGACGCCGAAGTTCTGTGTCCCGGAAAGCGGCAGCCGCGCCCGCAAGGATCGCAGGACCTCAGCAAGCGCAGGCCCGACGATCGACGTCTCGGCTGTGCCTTTGCTCGAACGTGCTGTCCGCATCCCTTGCTCCCCGGGCCCCATCGGCTCGGCGCATCCTAGCGGACCCGCCCCCGGCTTCAAGCCGGGCGGTGCCGGAGTTGCGCCTTCTTCTTCATGGAACGGACGAGGCGGTAGCCGAGAAGCCCTGCCACGATGGCCGCATAGACAAGAGGCTCCATCGGCCAGGATTTGACCACGAGGATGAAATGGAGGGCCGCGCCGATGGCGGCGATATAGACGAGGCGATGCAGCCTCGCCCAGGCCTGCCCGCCCATGCGCCGGATCGCGGCATTGGTGGAGGTGAGCGCCAGCGGCACGAGAATGACGAAGGTCGCCATACCGATGGTGATGTAGGGCCGTTTCACGATATCGGCCCAAATGGCCGCCAGATCGAGCCCCTGGTCGAGCACCATGTAGGTGACGAGATGGAGGAGCGCATAATAAAAAGCGAGCAACCCGAGAGCACGGCGATAGCGCAGCAGATTGACGGAGAAGAGCTGGCGTAAAGGCGTGATCGTGAGCGTCGCGATGAGGAAGCGCAAAGCCCACAGGCCGAGCGCCTGTTCCAGGTAGCGCATCGGGTCGGCGCCCAGCTGATCGGTGATGCCCCGATAGAAGAGCCAGACGGCCGGAACGAACCCGACGATATAGACCAGGATCTTGGGCACCTGGGGCAGCGCGAAGCCCTTCTTCGCGCTCTGAACGGAAGGTCGGCCTGTCATCAGTAGAACTTCCGCAGGTCCATTCCGGAATAGAGGCTCGCCACCTGATCCGCGTAGCCGTTGAACATGAGCGTGGGCCGCCGTTTCACGAAGAGGCCGCCCTCTCCGATGCGCCGCTCGGTGGCCTGGCTCCAGCGGGGGTGATCCACGGTCGGATTCACGTTGGCGTAGAAGCCGTATTCGTTCGGCGCCTGCGTATTCCATGCCGTCACCGGCTGCTTCTCGACGAAGCTGATGCGGGTGATCGACTTGATGCCCTTGAAACCGTATTTCCATGGCACGACGAGCCGAATCGGCGCGCCGTTCTGGTTCGGCAGGGTCTCGCCGTAAAGGCCGACCGCGAGGATCGTGAGCGGATGCATGGCCTCATCCAGCCGCAGGCCTTCCCTGTAGGGCCAATCGAGTATGGGGAAGACCGAGCGCAGGCCGGACATTTCGCTGGGGCGGTTGACGGTCTCGAAGGCCACATACTTGGCGCTTCCGAGCGGTTCCGCCCGCTTGATGAGATCCGCCAGAGGGAAGCCGACCCACGGGATCACCATGGACCAGCCCTCGACGCAGCGCATCCGATAGATCCGCTCCTCGAGCGCGGAGGCCTTGATCAGGTCCTCGATCCCGATCTCCTGGGGCTTGCCCACGAGCCCGTCGATCTTCACCGTCCAGGGAGAAGTCTTGAGCGTTCCGGCATTCTTCGCCGGATCGTCCTTGTCGACCCCGAACTCGTAATAATTGTTGTAGCTCGTGACATCCGCGCGGCTCGTGAGCTTCTCATCGGTGGAGAAAGGGCTTTTCTGGGCCGACAGGGGCGCGGCTTCCACCTGCGCCGGCAAACCCGCCGCCAGGGCGAGACCGGCGGCACCAGCCATCCATTGGCGGCGGTTGAGATAGACCTCCTGAGGCGTGATCTCGGAGGGGAGGATATCGGAGGGACGTCGGATCAGCACGGTGAGACCTCGGTTCAGACCAATGCGCTAGAGGTATACCCGAGAACGCCGCCGGTGGTTTCACGTTTCCGTGTAGACCCCTCACGTGGTTGCGATACGCCTGCCCTGCTCGTCGAAGAGATGGGCCTGGTGGGCTGCGGGCCTCAGGGCCACGGCCTCCCCCGGCTTCAAGCTGCAACGCTCCCGCAGAACGACGGTGAGATTGCCGCCCTCCGCCTTCGCGATCAGCGTGGTGTCCGCCCCCGTCGGCTCGATCACCGCGACGGTGGCCGGGATCGAACCCGGTGTTCCGGCGGGCGCGACGTGGAGGTGCTCGGGCCGGATGCCATAGGTGAGCTTCGATCCCGGAGCGGCCGAGGGCTGGGCCTCCAGCGGCAGAACTGCCCCGCTCGGAAGCGCCAGCCCACCCTGCTCCAAACGCCCCTCGACGAAGTTCATAGCCGGCGACCCGATGAAGCCGGCGACGAAGCGGTTGGCGGGGCGGTCGTAGAGTTCGAGGGGTGCGCCGATCTGCTCGACGATGCCGTCGTGCATCACCACGATCTTGTCGGCCATGGTCATGGCTTCGATCTGGTCGTGCGTCACGTAGATCGTCGTGGTCTTGAGGCGCTGGTGCAGCTCCTTGATCTCGGCGCGCATCTGCACGCGCAGCTTGGCGTCGAGATTGGAGAGCGGCTCGTCGAACAGGAACACCTGCGGGTCGCGCACGATGGCGCGGCCCATGGCGACGCGCTGGCGCTGTCCGCCCGAAAGCTGGCGCGGATAGCGGTCGAGCAACGCCGTCAGACCGAGCGAGGCTGCCGCATCCCCGACCCGCTTCTTCTGCTCAGCCTGCGGCACGCCCTTCAGCCTCAGCGAGAAGGCCATGTTCTCCGCCACCGTCATGTGCGGATAGAGCGCGTAGGACTGAAACACCATGGCGATGTCGCGGTTCTTCGGCGGCACATCGTTGACGGTGCGCGAGCCGATGCGGATATCGCCGCTCGTGATATCCTCGAGGCCCGCGATCATCCGGAGGAGCGTCGACTTTCCGCAGCCGGAGGGGCCGACCAGAATGACGAACTCGCCGTCCTGGACGTCGATATCGACCCCCTTGATGATCGAGACGGTTCCGAAGGACTTTCGGACGTCGCGGATCGAGACATGGGCCATTCTGCTCTCCCTCAGACGTTCCAGGCCTGCGCGGCCCGGACGAATTTTTTCGTGATCTCGCGCGGATTGGTGATCGCCGTGCCGACCACCACCGCATGAGCGCCGCGCCGGAAGGCCTCCGCCACGAGATCGGGCGTGTCGAAGCGGCCCTCGGCGACGACGGGCACAGTCAGCGCCGCGACGAGAGCCTCAAGCAGCTCCAGATCGGGCCCTTCGCCTTTGCGGGCGGCGGTCTCCTCCGTATAGCCGGCAAGCGTCGACGCCACGTAGGTCGCGCCATGGGCCTGTGCCGCCTTGCCCTCGTCGAGCGTGGCGATATCGGCGAAGACCTCTTTGCCGAGCTCGTGGCGAATGCGGGGGATCAGGCGCTCCACCGGCTCGCCATTGCGGGACCGAGCCGTCGCGTCGAGGCCGATGATGTCCGCGCCCGCTTGCGCGATCTGCGCGGCGTCGTCGAAGCCCGGCGTGATGTAGACTGGGAAACGGTCGTCCCACACCTTCGCGATCCCGATGATCGGGAGTTTCGTGACGGCGCGGATGGCGGCGATGTCGTCCACGCCGTTCGCGCGGATGCCGCCCGCGCCGCCCGCCTGCGCCGCAAGCGCCATGGCGGACATGTGGACCGACCCGTGCAGCGGATTGTCCGCGCGGGCCTGACAGGAGACGACGAGGGTGCCTTTCGGGATCAGCATGGCCGTGTCCTACTTCACCGCACCAGCGGTCAGACCTTGAATGAACTGGCGCGACAGGGCGACGTAGAGAAGCGTGATCGGCGCCGCCGCGATGGTGAGGCCCGCGAACAGCATGCCCCAATCGGTGGTGTATTCCCCCATGAAGGTCGTCAGTCCCTGCGGCAGGGTCTTGTAGGCGTCGGTCTGGATGAAGACGAGAGGGAAGAAGAAGTCGTTCCAGATCGGCACCGCGTTCTGAATGGCCGCGATGGCCATGGGCGGACGCGCCAGCGGGAGCATGACGGACCACATGATGCGGGGCTCCGACGCGCCGTCGATGCGGGCCGCGTCCTCCAGCTCAGCGGGCAGCGAGCGCAGGAAGCCTGCCATGATGAACACGGCCGACGGCAGCCCGATGGCCGTATAGGTGACGATCAAGCTCCAGCGGCTGTCGAGCAGGTTCAGGTCGCGCAGCAGAATGAAGAGCGGAATGACCGCGAGCTTCAAGGGCAGCATCAGACCCGCCAGGAAGAACAGCAGGATGAAGGTGTTGGTGCGCGACTCGTAGCGCGCCACCGCATAGCCCGCCATGGTGCCGAGCACGAGGATCAGGAGGATCGAGACGCCGGTCACGATGATCGAGTTCATGAAATAGGTCGGCATCGCGGTTTCGCCGAGGACCTTGGCGAAGTTCTGCACCTGCGTGAAATCGGGCAGCGCGAAGGGGTGCTCGAAGATCTCGCCCGTGGTCTTGAAGGCGGAGAGCACCATCACCACGACCGGATAGAGCATGATGAACGAGTTCGCGATCAGGATCACCTGCGCCAGAAGCGCAAAGGAGATCGGCTGCCGCGATGATGAAGAATTGGCCAGAGCGGTCAAAACTGGATCTCCCGACGGCGCAGCCACAGGGTGAGCGTGGACGCGAAGACCACGATGAAGAGGAAGATGAGGGTGGCGAGCGCCGAGCCCATGCCGAAATTCTGAATGCTGGCGCTCTGGTTTCCGAAGGCCGTGCGGTAGAAGACGAGGCCGAGCACATCGGTCGTGCCGAAAGGCGAACCGTCGAGGCCGACCATCACGTAAGGGATCTCGAACCAGTTGAACGCGCCGATGAAGAGCAGCGTGAAGAGAATGGTGGTGCTGGGGGCCACCAGGGGCCATACGATGGTCCTGAGGAGCTGCCATTCGCTGGTGCCGTCGAGCCGCGCCGCCTCGATGATGTCGGACGGGATGCGCTGCATGCCGGCGAGATAGACGAGCGTCGGAAAGCCCACGAAGTGCCAGGCATTGGCGAGGATGAGCGCGCCGAGCGCGGTGGAGGAATCGCCGAGCCAGGGCTTCGCCCATGAATCGAGGCCCAGGGAATAGAGCGCCTGGTTGATGATGCCGAAGTTCGGATTGAGGAAGAGCTTCCACAGGAAGCCCACGATGATCGTGGAAAGCACCACGGGCACGAACACCGCGACCCGGTGGAAGCGGAAGCCGAAGTGCTCCTTGTAGAGCAGCCACGCGAGAAAGAACCCGCCGCCGTTCTGGATGATCATGAGCGCGATCAGCGCATAGACGTTGTGCAGGAAGGCGTTCCAGACGGTCGGCCCCATGGTGGCCCCGAACAGCACTTCCTTGAAGTTCGCCAGCCCCACGAAATCGCCGCGCGCCAAGCCGCGCCATTCATAGAAGGCGTAGGCGAAGGCCGACAGGATCGGATAGACCACGAACAGCGACATGAACACGACGGGCGGGACGACGAGAAACGCCACCCAGCTGCGGTGCTTCCATGTGCGGGCCTGTTTGGGCGAGACGGGCATTGGTGAACCCTGGAAGGTCGGAGAGAGGCATCCTGCCGTCATGCCCGGCACAAGGCCGGGCATGACGACGGATGAGCTTACTTCTGGAACGGCTTGTAGTAGGTCGCGATGCCCTTGTTGATCTCGGCGGCCGCCTGCTCGGGCGTCTGCTGGCCGGCAAGCATCTTCTGCACGTTCGACTGCAGCAGCACCGATCCGCTCGGCTCCTGGTAGCGGAAGCGCACGAGCATCAAGTAGGACATGGAATTCTGGGCGAGCTTCGCCACCTCCTGCGTGATCGGGTCCTCGATCTTGATCCCCTTGATCGGCGACAGGTTCTTCAGGGTGTTGGTGAAGGCGGTGCCGTATTCCGGAGTGGCGAGATAGCGGATGAACTTCAGAGCCGCTTCCTTCTTCTCGCTCTTCGCGTTCACCGCGTAGCCGCCGTCGTAGTAGGTTGCGATGAGAGCCTGATCGCCTTCCTTCAGGACCGGCGCCGGGAACACGCCCAGATCGAGGGTCGGGTTCTGGTTCTTGAAGTTCGCGACCTCATAGGAGCCGCCCGCGAACATGGCCGCGCGGCCCGCCACGAAGAGCTGCTGCGACGACGGGTAGTCAACGCCCGAGAAGTTCGGCGAGAAGTACTGGCTGACGTCCTTGAGCTTGGCGAGCGCGCTGACGAAGCGCGGATCGGTGAAGTTCGCCTTGCCCGAGACGATATCATCCTCGAAGGACTTGCCGAGCATGGACGACAGAAGGCCGCCGACGATGGTCTCGTTCTGCCACGCGGTCGCGGTGCCGTTGGCGAATGGCGTGACGCTCTTGGCCTTCAGCGCCTGGCACAGGGCCATCAGCTCGTCCCAGGTCTTCGGCGGGTTCACGCCGTTATCCTTGAAGATCTTCTTGTTGTAGACGACGAGCTGGGCCTGCATGGCGAAGGGCACCGCATAGACCTTGCCATCGGAGCGCAGGGTCTCGGCGGCGAGAGCCGCGTCGGGGAAATTCGCGAGCTCCGGCACATTCTGCTTGTCGAGAGCGACCAGATAGCCGGGGGTTGCGATGGTCTCCAGATTGCCGTAGGCGCGAACCTGAATCACGTCCGGACCGCGGCCGGCGGCGAGCGCCGTGGAGAGAATGGTCTGATAGTTCTCGGGCGCATAGGTCTCGAACTTGATCGAGATGCTGGGCTCCGTCGCCTGGAACTTCTTGATGGCGTCCTGATAGAACGCCTTGTCTTCCTGGCGCCAGCTCCAGAAGGTCAGCTCGGTCTGCTGGGCCATGGCGGCGCCGGATGACAACAGGAGGCCGCCGGCGGCAGCGCCCATCAGAATGCGTCGGGTCAGTTTCATTGTCGGTTCCCTCATCGTTGAAGTCCTTTTCCTCCCACCGGCAGGCGTCCTTTTCGATCCGCCTTCCGGAATCCGTTCTAGCCGCTGGTCTCGGCCACGATCACGAGCACCGTCGCATCGTCGTGCGTTTTAACACGCGGATACGCCCTCGCCAGGAGATCGTCGCGCTCCAGCGCCCGCAATTCCTCAATCAGATCGTCTCCCCTGCCCTCGGCGAGCGCGGCATGGAGGAAGCGATCCGTATAAGCTCCGAACACATCGACGAGGCGCATGAAACCGTCCGTGGCGAGCACGATCGTCTCACCCGCCCTCACCTGCGCCTCGAAGTACAGCTCGCGCCCGGCCCATGGATGGGACGGGCTGACGACCCAATAGCCGTCCGGCTGGTTGAGCTTGCTGCGATTGTCCAGGATCTGACGCCGGACCGCCTCCGGCATCAGGCCCGGCGCGTGACCTCCGGATTCGAGTGCGGCAAGCGTCTTTCGCTCGAAGGGCTTCGATCGCTCGTCGGTCCAGCGCGCAATCCCCTGCTCCGTGGGAACCAGAGCCACCACGTCCCCGAGAAAGAAGCCGTCGAGGCGCAGATGTCCGGGGTCGGACCGACGAGCCTGGACGAGCCCGAGACAGGCCGAAGGGGTATGATGGACGTGATGTCCTGGAAGATGGGCGGTGGCCGTGGCGAAGACCCGGCTGATCTCAGCCTCCACCCGCCGGAGGAGATCGTCCCCCGGACGATCCTCGCTTGCCAGCCTCTCCAAGGTTTCGTGGATCCTGGCCGCGAGCCAGGCAGCATCGCTCCCGCCCTCGGTCAATTGCCCGGTCGAAAGCCCCGTGGCTCCGTCGATGATCCAGGCGCAATGGTCGAGCAGGCCCAACCCGTCCTCATTGATACGGGTGCCGGGCACGGATTGCCGGTACAGGGACCGGAAGCGGGGATCGGGGCCAGTCAGGGTCACTCCTAACTGGTCTCATATTGGTCGCCCCCTGTCCATACTGGTCTTAGGGACTGTTCACACCCGGAAGCGGTTACAGCGGCAACCCGGTATAGTTCTCGGCCAGGGACTTTGAGGCCGCCTCGGAACCGACGAGATAGTCGAATTCGGTCCTCTGCATCCGCCGCCCGAACGTATCGGTGTTCGGAAAGGTATGCAGGATCGAGGTCATCCACCAGGAAAATCGTTCCGCTTTCCAGACCCGGGCGAGAACGCGGGCCGAGTACCCGTCGATGCCGGCGGAAGAACGCTCATGATAATATTCGGCTAGCGCCTCGGCGAGAGCCCCGACATCGCTGGCCGCGAGGTTCAGGCCCTTGGCTCCTGTCGGCGGCACGATATGAGCCGCGTCGCCCGCCAGGAACAGGCGGCCGAACCGCAGAGGCTCGGCGACGAAACTCCGCAGCGGCGCGATGGACTTCTCGATGGAGGGGCCCGTCACCAGTCGCTCCGCCGTCTCCTCGTCCACGCGTCGGCGCAACTCGTCCCAGAAGCGCTCGTCCGACCAGTCCTCCACCTTCTCGCCGGAAGGAACCTGGACATAGTAGCGGCTGCGGGTGTGCGAGCGCATCGAGCAGAGGGCGAAGCCCCTCTCGTGATGGGCATAGATCAGCTCGTCCGCCACGGGCGGACGATCGACAAGGATTCCGAGCCAGCCGAAGGGATAGACGCGCTCGAAAGTCGTCAGGGCACCTGCGGGCACGCTGGCGCGGCACACGCCATGATAACCGTCACATCCGGCGATGAAGTCGCAGGTGATCTCCTGCTGAACGCCGTCCTTGACGAACCGGACCTTAGGCCTGTCGGTGTCGAAATCGTGGATCGAGACCTGATCCGCCTCGTAGATGGAGACTGCGCCGGACGCGTCCCGCGCCTGCATGAGATCGCGGGTGACCTCCGTCTGCCCATAGACCGTCACCGTGCGCCCGATGAGTTCGCGGAAGTTGAAGCGGTGCTTGTCGCCGTCGAAACAGAACTCCACGCCGTCATGCACCAGACCCTCCGCGTGCATGCGCTCGCTGACCCCAGCCTTTTCGAGGAGTTCGACGGTGCCCTGCTCCAGCACGCCCGCCCGGATGCGGCCGAGTACGTAATCGCGACTGCGGCGCTCGATGATGATGGCCTCGATGCCCTGCTTGTACAGGAGCTGCCCGAGCAGCAGCCCTGCGGGACCTGCGCCGATGATCGCGACCTTGGTGCGCATTGTCGTTCCCTCCTGCGCCGCATCCCTGTGCGGCGCCCATGATCCCTCTCGCGGGCTGCCCTGCTCTCACCCTGCTCCCGAAACGAACCGTCGCACCCTCACGACGTTCATCTGCAAAGGAGATGGTGCGATGACCGATGGAGACAGAAAAAATCCCGGCGATGAAGACGTCCCCGGCACCCGACAGACGGGCGAGACCATCTGTCCGACCTGCAGCGGATCTGGTCGGCTCAACCAGCGCCCCTGTCCTGATTGCGGCGGAAGCGGCAGAGTGACCGTCATCGTAGGCGATGCCTAATGTTCGCCGTATGAGGACGGCAGAAAACGCATGCCCGTCACGAGCGCCTGCGCCTTGCTCAACCCGGCCGCCGCCGCCTCCACCATCTGAGGCAGGACGAGCCATTCCAGCGTCCATGCCGATCCCGAGCGCTCATTCTCGTGCACGAGGGCCTGATGCAGCGTGCCGAGCAGACCGGCATTGAAGCGGGCGAGCGTGACGAGCACCTCCGCCTGAACCGGGTTGGATTTGTGCGGCATGGCGGAAGATCCGCCGCCCGCAGCGAGGCGCACTTCGCCCACCTCGTTCTGCGCCATCAGCGCCGCATCCTGCCCGATCTTGCCGAGCGTGCCGGACAGGAGCGAGAGAAAGGCGGCGAACTCGCCGATGCGATCGCGCTGGGAATGCCAGGACGGTCCGTAGCCGAGCCCCAGGACCTCCGCCATGGCGTCGGCCACCGCATCGCCATGGTCCTTCAACTCTTGGCGCGTTCCGATGGGCCCACCGAGCTGCACCACCAGAAGGCGCGGTGCGAGATTCTCCAGGTTCTCAGCATGACGCTCCAGCGGCTGCAGCCACGTGTCGATCTTGTCGGCCGCCGTGAACGGCAACGCCTGCTGCATGCGGGTATGAGCCATCAGCTTCACCAAGCCGTCCCGCACACGAAGATCGCGCAGGGCCGCGACCAGGTCGGCCATGCGCTGCCCGAAGATCCCGATAACGCTTTTCAGACGAAGCACGAGGGCCGTGTCGATGATGTCCTGGCTCGTCGCGCCGAGGTGAACGTCCTTCGCATAAGGCTCGCCCACCGCGGCCCGCAGCTGCTTGACGAAGGCGGGAACGATCACGCCGTCCTGCGCGAGACCTTCCGCCAGCTTGTCCCAGTCGGGGCGGAAGCTGCGGCTGACCTCGGCGACCCTCTGCGCGGCTTCCTTATCGATCAACCCAGCCTCGGCCTGCGCCCTGGCAAGCGCGACCTCGGTCTCCAGCAGGGCGGAAAGCTCGGCCTCGTCGGAAAAGAAAGCGCCCACCGCCTCGTCGCCGACGAGAGCCTTCAGCAAGGGATACGGACGTGCATGCATGGCGATGCTCCTCACCGATCACACGGCTTCGAGGGCAATGGCGATGCCCTGCCCGACGCCGACGCACATGGTGGCAAGCGCGCGCTTCCTGCCCGTGAGCTTCAGCTCCAGCGCCGCCGTCCCGGTGATCCGCGCGCCCGACATGCCGAGCGGATGGCCGAGCGCGATCGCGCCGCCGTTCGGGTTGACATGCTCCGCATCCTCCGCGATCCCGAGCTCGCGCAAAACCGCGATGCCCTGGCTGGCGAATGCCTCGTTCAGCTCCACCACGTCGAAGTCGGAGGGCTGCCATCCAAGACGGGCGCAGAGCTTGCGCGTGGCCGGCACCGGGCCGATGCCCATGATGCGCGGCGGAACGCCTGCCGCGGCTCCCCCCACCACGCGAGCGAGGGGCTCGAGGCCATATCTGCGCATCGCCTCCTCCGACGCGACGATGAGCGCCGCCGCGCCATCGTTGACGCCGGACGCATTGCCCGCCGTCACGGTTCCGTCCTTGCGGAACGGTGTCGGCAGCCTGGCGAGCTGTTCGAGGGTCGTGTCGCGTGGATGCTCGTCCTTCTCCACGATGACCGGATCGCCCTTGCGCCTGGGGATCGAGACCGGAACGATCTCCCGGGCGAGACGCCCGTTCGCCTGCGCGGCAGCGGCCTTCTGCTGCGAGCGTAGGGCGAAGGCGTCCTGGTCGGCGCGGGAGACGCGGTAATCCTCCGCCACGTTCTCGCCGGTCTCCGGCATGGAATCCACGCCGTACTGGCTCTTCATCAGCGGATTGACGAAGCGCCAGCCGATGGTGGTGTCGTAGATCTCGGCGGCGCGCGAGAATGCCGTCTCCGCCTTCGGCATGACGAAGGGCGCGCGCGACATGGATTCGACTCCGCCCGCGATCATCAGCTCCGCCTCGCCCGCCTTGATGGCGCGCGCGGCCGCAATGACCGCGTCCATGCCCGAGCCGCAGAGGCGGTTGATGGTGGTGCCGGAGACGGAGCCGGGCAGGCCCGCCAGCAGCAGAGCCATGCGCGCCACGTTGCGGTTGTCTTCTCCGGCCTGGTTGGCGCAACCATAGATCACGTCATCGACGGCCTCGAAATCGACTCCGCCGCAGCGCTCCATGAGGGCCTTGAGCGGAACCGCCGCGAGATCGTCGGCCCGCACGCTCGACAGAGCCCCTCCGAACCGGCCGATGGGGGTACGGACGTAGTCGCAGATGAAAACCGCATTCATCTTACAGCTCCGGAACAATCAGATCGGCCACAGGGCCCTTGATAAGAAGCTCGGCCCCCGTCTGCGCCTGCAGCGCCTCGAGCGTCAGCGCGGGCAGCTTCTCGCGCAGAACGAAATGACCATCCTGGATGTCAATGACTGCGAGGCTGGTATAGACGCGCGTCACGCAGCTCACGCCGGTCAGCGGCAGGGTGCATCGCTTCACCAGCTTAGGCTTGCCGTCCTTCGTCACATGATCGGTGATCACCGCCACCCGCTTCGCGCCGTGGACGAGATCCATTGCCCCGCCCACTGCCGGAACGCCCTTGGGCCCGGTGCTCCAGTTCGCCAGATCCCCGTTCTCGGCCACCTGATACGCCCCGAGGATCGCCACATCGAGATGCCCGCCTCTCACCATCGCGAAACTGTCGGCGTGGTGGAAGAAGGCCGCACCCGGATTCAGCGTAACGGCTTTCTTGCCGGCATTGATCAGATCCCAGTCCTCGGCCCCCTCTGCCGGAGCCTCGCCGAAATTCAGGATGCCGTTTTCGGTGTGAAAGATCGCCTGGCGTCCGGCAGGCTGGTATTGAGCCACCATTTCGGGAAAGCCGATGCCAAGGTTGACGTAGGCCCCATCCGCGATGTCCTGCGCGGCGCGCCAGGCGATCTGGGAATTTGAAAGCTTGATGGTCATGGGTGGTGTGCTCCGGCGCGGTTCAGGACTTCTTCCTGTTGCGGATCCGCGACCTCAACGAGGCCTTGTACAAAGATGCCGGGAGTGACGACGTGCTCCGGGTCGATGTCGCCTGGTTCCACGATCCGGCTGACCTGGACGAGAGCTGTCGCCGCCGCCATGCACATCAGCGGATTGAAGTTCCGTGCCGCCTTGTTGTAGGTCAGGTTCCCGTGCCGGTCGCCGAGATGGGCTTTCACCAGCGCGAAATCGGCTTTCAACCAGCGCTCCTGCACATAAGGCCGGCCATCGAATTCCGCGATCACCTTGCCGTCTGCGAGATCGGTCCCATAGGCTGTGGGCGTGTAGAAGGCCGGAATGCCCGCGCCGCCGGCACGGATACGTTCGGCGAGCGTGCCTTGCGGCACCAGCTCCAGCTCGATCTCACCGGCCAGATATTTCTCGGTGAACACGCGCGGATCGGACGAGCGGGGAAAGGAGCAGATCAGCTTGCGCACCATTCCGTGCTCGATCAACGCCGCAAGCCCGACATGGCCGTTGCCTGCATTGTTGTTCACGATAGTGAGGCTCTTTGGGCTGCCTGTGATCAGGAATCGATCAATGAGCGCATGGATCAACTCAATCGGTGAGCCGGAACCGCCGAAGCCCCCGATCATCACCGTCGCACCGTCACCGATTCCCGCCACAGCCTCGGCCGGGGTGGCGATTGTTTTATCCATTGGAGGGCTCCTCTCGCACCAGAGGCTCGATCCTGTCTCTGGCTTCTGGTTGACGGGTCCTGCACGGTCGATCGGCAGGAAGCTGCCAACATCGGGCTGATCAGATATCGAAGAACACGGTTTCCTTCTCACCCTGAAGATGGATGTCGAAGGTATAGGTGGGAATGCCGTTCTCCTCGCTGCGCGGCGCGATGAGGGTGGGCACCCTCACCTTGTGCTCGATGCGCGCCAGGACCGGGCATTCTGCGTTGGCTGCTTCCTCATCCGCGAAATACATGCGGGTATGGAGGCCGATATTGATGCCGCGCGCCACGATCCAAAATGTGATGTGCGGCGCCATCGGGCGGCCGTCCTTGTAGGGAACCCGCCCCGGCTTGATCGTCTCGAACTTGAACTCGCCGGTGACGCCGTCCGTGGGCTGTCGGCCCCAGCCGGCAAAATGCGGGTCGGCCCGGCCGCGCTTCTCCTGAGGGCTGTTGTAAAGCCCCTCGGCATCCGCCTGCCAGATCTCGATGAGCGCATCCTTCAGAGGCGTCCCGCTGCCGTCGAAGACGCGGCCCTTCACGACGACGCGCTCGCCCTTCGTCTCGGGCCCGACGAGGACGAGGCCGAGATCCTCCTTCCACACGCCGGTGATTTCGACCCAGTTCGGCGTGGCGCCGATATGAACGTAGGGACCCGCCGTCTGAGAAGGAGATTCCTTCAATCGCTCCAGTTTCTGAACCATCAGTTCCCCTCCATCCGGTTCTCGAACATCGTCGAGCGGCGGCCGCGCAGAACGATGTCGAATTTGTAGGCGAGCGCATCCATCGGAAGCGTGTTCTCCCGGTCCAGCGCGGCGATCAGTTGCTCCACTGCCTTCCTGTCGGGGATCGTCGAGACGATGGGGCATTGCCAGATCATCGGATCGCCCTCGAAATACATCTGGGTGATCAGGCGCTGCGCGAAGGCGTGGCCGAAGATCGAGAAATGGATATGGGCCGGCCGCCAGTCGTTGACGCCGTTCGGCCACGGGTAAGCGCCGGGCTTGATGGTGCGGAACCAGTAGCGCCCCTCCTCGTCCGTGATGACGCGACCGCAGCCGCCGAAATTCGGGTCGAGGGGAGCCAGGTAGGTCTCCTTCCTGTGCCGGTAGCGCCCGCCCGCATTGGCCTGCCAGAACTCCACGAGAGCGCCGGGCACCGGGCGCGCGTTTTCGTCGAGCACGCGGCCATAGACGATGATGCGCTGGCCGATCGGCTCCCCGGTCTTGTTGTAGTTGCGGATGAGATCGTTATCGAGCGGCCCGATCTTGCCGTGGCCGAAGACCGGCCCGGTCATCTCCGAGATCGTGTTGTCAAGCGACAGCAGCGGATATTGCGGCGAGCGCAGGACGGAGGTCTTGTATTGCGGCGTCAAGGCCGGTGGGTGCCAGCTCCTGTCCCGCTGGTAGAACGATCCTTCATCCGACATGGCTGCCCTCCCTCACGAAGCCGAACGTGCCGCGCGTTCTCATGCCTTTTCCATCTCCTCATAGGCTTTCTTCACCACCTTGAAGGCGTGATTGGCGGCGGGCACGCCCGCATAGACCGCCACATGGAAGAGAGCCTCGCGAATGTCATCCTTGGTCGCGCCCGTGTTGCGCGTCGCGCGAACATGCATGGCGACCTCGTCGTCGTGCCCGAGCGCCGCGAGCAGCGCGATGGTGAGAATGGAGCGCTCGCGCTTCGACAATTGCGGGCGCGTCCACACCGATCCCCAGGCGCCCTCGGTGATGAAGGTCTGGAAATCGGCGTCGAGATCCGTCATCTGCGCGCTGGCCCTGTCCACATGCGCATCGCCCAGAACCTGGCGGCGGACCGCCATGCCCGCCTCGTAGCGCTCGCTCTTCTTTTCGTCAGACAAGACCGGCCTCCTGAAGATGCTTCTGGATCAGTTGCGTGAGCGCCGCGGGCTTCTCGACGCATGGAATGTGACCGCACCCCTCGATCAGCTCGAAACGTGCGCCGGGGATGAGGCTCGCCGTGTCGCGCACCACGTCGGCAGGCGTCGAGCCGTCCTGGTCTCCGGCGATGCACAGCGTCGGAGCATCGATCTTTCCCGCATCCGCCGTCAGGTCCGCATCGCGGATGGCGGCACAGGTCCCGGCATAGCCGTGAACCGGAATGCGCACGAGCATGTTGCGCCAGCCCGCGACGTCGTCCCCGCATGTTTCGTGGAAGTCGGGCGTGAACCAGCGCTGCAGGACATTGTCGGCGATCGGCCCGATGCCGCCCTTCTCCACGGCGGAGATCCGCTCAGCCCAGAGGCCCGGCGTGCCGATCTTCGCAGCCGTGCAGCACAGAACCAGCGCCCTGACGCGTCCGGGAGCCCGCATGGCGGCGCGCTGAGCGATCATGCCGCCGACGGAGAGGCCGACGAGAGCGGCGCTCCCGACCTCGAGGTGATCGAGCAGCGCGAGCAGATCATCCGTATGATCGTCCATCGTGTAGGGAGCGGGCGGCGCATCCGACAGGCCATGGCCGCGCTTGTCGTAGAGCACGACGCGGAACCGGTCCGCGAATGCGGGCGCGACCGCCTGCCAGATGCGGAAGTCGCTGCCCAGCGAATTGTTGAAGACGAGCGTGGGGGCATCCGATCGTCCGATGACCTGATGATGAAGAACGATGCCGTTAGCGCGAACGAATGCCATGTCTCACCTCAATGCAGCGAACCGACGCCGATGTAATGCTCGATCAGACTTTGATCCGCCCGTAGAGCCTCGCTCGTGCCCTGCCAGACGATGCGTCCCCGCTCCAGGATCAGGACGGACTCGGCGAAGTCGAGGGCGCTCTCCAGGCGCTGCTCCACGAGCAGGATCGTCATCTCACCGCTGGAGGCCAGGCGCGTGAACGCGGCCATCAGTTCCTCGCAGATCACCGGAGCCAGGCCTTCGAGAGGCTCGTCGAGAAGAAGCACCGAGGGCTTGCCGAGGATGGTGCGGGCCGTGGAGAGCATCTGCTGCTCGCCGCCGGACAATTGCCAGCCGAGATTGTTGCGGCGCTCGAAGAGGCGCGGAAACATGTCATAGGCTTCCTGGATGACTTGGCGTGGGCGATCCTTGATCCCGACGATCAGGTTCTCTTCGACTGTGAGCGAGCGGAAGATATCGCGCGTCTGCGGCACCAGTCCGATGCCCTGCCGGGCGCGCTCCGAACTCTTCAGCGACGCGAGATCCCGGCCACCGACCAGGATTTCGCCCCCGTACCGCCGGTTCATTCCCATGAGGGTCGAGAGCAACGTGGTCTTTCCCATGCCGTTGCGGCCGAGGATCGACAGGCGCGCCCCGGCGGGAACGGAGAAGGAGACGTCCTCCAGCACCAGGGTCGGGCCATAGCCTGCACTCAGGCGTTTGACGTCAAGCGACGCTGCGGGCATTGGCATAGTTCCCCAGATAGGCTTCACGCACTTTCGGATCGGCGGCCACTTCCGACGGCAGGCCCTCGAAGATGATCTCACCCGCTGCGAGAACCACGACGCGCTTGGCGAAGCGGAACACGAGATCCATGTCGTGCTCGATCATGAGCACGGCGAGGCTCGGCGGAAGACGTTCGAGAGCCTGCTCGATACGAGGAGTGTCGGCGGATGGCACGCCTGCCGCAGGCTCGTCGAGCAGGAGCACCTTCGGCTTGAGCGCAAGCGCGATGGCGATTTCCAGAAGGCGCTGCTGTCCGTAGGCGATCTGACCGACCCTGCGGCGCGCGACATCGATCAGGCCGAGCGTGGTGAGAATGCCCTCGACCTCATCCGCAACGCCGGCATTTCCGCGAAAGCGGCTCAGGATCCGCGTGGCCTTCCCCTCCCGCTGCAGCACCGTGAGGGTGACATGCTCCTCCGGCGTGAGCTCGGAGAAGAGACGGGTAACCTGGAAGGTCCGCACAAGTCCTTTGCGCACGCGCCGCACGGCGCCGAGCCGCGTGACGTCCTCGCCGTTCAGGAGGACGCGCCCGGCGCTGGGCTTGATCTGCCCCGTCACCAGATTGACGAAGGTGGTCTTGCCGGCCCCGTTGGGGCCGATCAGGGCGAGGCGCTCGCCCGCGGGCATCGCCAGGGAGATGTCGCGGCTGACGGCCAGACCGCCGAAGGACTTGGACAGGCCCTCGACACGGAAGAGATCGCTCATGCCCTCCCTCCCCTCGCCGAGGCGATTTTTCCGGTCAGGCTGCTCAAGCCTCCGGGCGCTGCCAGCACCACGGCGATCAGCAATGCGCCCACCATGGTCATCCAATGGAACGGGTTGTAGGCGGAGACCACATGCTCAAACCCCATGAAAATCACGGTGCCGATCAAGGCGCCGTAGAGCGTGCCGAGCCCGCCGATCACCAGCATCACGAGAGCATTGGCGGAGAGTTCGAAGCTCACGCTGTCGAGCCCGACCACCTGCGTCGAGATGGCGGCCAGGGCTCCACCCATCCCGGCCACGGCGCCCGAGATCACGAACATCTTCAAGAGAACCGGAAACACGAAGGAGCCCATGGCGCGGATGCGGACCGGATCCTGCTTGATGCCCCGGCACAGCATCCCAAACGGCGAAGAGACGACGAACTTGAGAACGATGAACACGAGCACCAGAAGAGCGAGGCCCAGCAGATAGGCCGTGCGTCCCCACAGATCGAATTCGAATGTTCCGAAGAGAGGGCTGACCATCAGGCCCGCCAGACCGTCGCTGCCGCCCGTATAGGCGGACGCCTTGTTCGCCGCCTCATGGAAGAGCTGCACGATCGCGATGGAGAGAACGAGCTGAGCCAACCCGTGCGCCCGCAGCATGACGGCTCCGGTGACGAGGCCTGCCGCGGCGCCCGCGACCGCACCGATAGCGATCAGCGTCATCGGCTCCGTCACCCCGTTCACGCAGGCGATGCCCGCCGCATAGGCCCCCGCGCCGAACAGGGCGGCCTGACCCAGGGTGGCGACGCCGCAATAGCCGACGATCAGGTCGATCGACAGCACCAGGAGGGCCACCGCGACGACCCGGGTGAGCAGAGCGAGATTGTCCGGGAACAGCCAGTAGCCCGCTGCGCCGAAGGCGGCGATCGCAACAACCCCGACGACGTCCTGCCACCAATGACTCTTTGCCTTGGGGAGTGCCGATATCGTTCCTGCCTGAGCCATGACGTGCACTTTACTGAGCCCTCCCGAGGAAGCCGCGCGGGAAGAGGCAGACGATGAGGATCACGGCAGCGTAGAAGAAGAAATTGCCGAAATCGGGCATCAGATAGCGGCCCGTCGTATCCACCAATCCGAGGACGAGACAGGCGATGAGAGCGCCGGGAATGGAGCCCGCTCCGCCGACGGAGACGACCACGAGGAACGTCACCATGTAGCGCAGGGCGTAATAGGGCTCGATGGGCAGGAACTCGGCGCCGACCACTCCGCCGAAAGCGGCAAGCCCGATGGCGATGGCGAAGCTGATGGCATAGACCACCTGCGTACGGACGCCGAGCGCATCGGTCATGGCAGCATTGTCGACGGTCGCCCTGAGCTTGATGCCGAAGCTCGTCCGCTCGATCAGATACCACAGCCCGCCCGCCACGGCCGCGCCGCACGCGATCACGAAGAGCCGGTGCGCGGCAATCGTGCGGAAACCCACGTCGACGGGCTCGCTGAGAAGCTGGGGCAGCGGAATGGTTTTCAGGGTCGGGCCGAAGAAGTAATTGGTGATGCCGATGACGCAGAAGGTGATGCCGATGGTCATCAGCACCTGTGTCAGTTCGGGGCTACCGTAGATCCGGCGGTAGAGAAACCGCTCGAGCGGAATCGAGATGGCGATCGTGCCGACGATCGCCAGGAGGATCGCAAGGGCATAGCCGAGCCCGAGGTCGCGCGCGACATAAGAAGCGATATAGCCTGCAATCATCGCGAAAGCGCCATGGGCGAGGTTCACGACCCGCATCAGGCCCATCGTGAGAGACAGGCCGATGCAGATGATGAACAGCACCATGCCGAACGCCAGAGCGTCGATGCCAATGCTGAGGATGGTCTGCATGAAAAGCTTCCGCTCGCTCGCGCGTCGTTCAATGGAGTCGCGGACGGACGCAATCCCGATCGGAGCGCGCCCGTCC
The DNA here is from genome assembly GCF_055792805.1 of Microvirga sp. HS2. Taxonomy (NCBI): domain Bacteria; kingdom Pseudomonadati; phylum Pseudomonadota; class Alphaproteobacteria; order Hyphomicrobiales; family Methylobacteriaceae; genus Microvirga; species Microvirga sp. HS2. Next base: position 76,199 of record NZ_JBVVAJ010000008.1, on the reverse strand, counting down.
CTCTTCGCCTGCGGTTCGCCTTACTGGGTGGTGAGACCGGGATCCTTCTGATCCGGGAAGGTCTGGATCTCCTTGTTGATGTACTTTCCGTCGGCCCCCTTCGCGACCTCGCGCAGATAGATGTTCTGCGTGATGTGGCGCGTCTCGGGCTCGATGCGCACGGGACCGCGCGGGCTCGTCCAGGCCAGGCCCTTGACGGCTTCAACCGCCTTCTTCGCGTCCTGCTTGCCGTCGGTCGCCTCGATCATCTTGTAGATGACGTGCATGCCGTCATAAGCACCGACAGCCGGGAAGGACAACTGATCGGCGGAGCCGATGGCCTTGGTCGCGGCCTCGACGAATTTCTTGTTCTCCGGGCTGTCGTGCGCCACCGAATAGTGGAAGCTCGTCTTCAGGCCTTCGGCGGCCGAACCGAGCGCCGGCAGGTCGGATTCCTGCGTCAGATCGCCAGGCGCGTAGAACTTGATGCCGGCGGTCTTCAGGCCCGTCTCGTTGAAAGCCTTCACGAAGCCGAGAGTGGGCGGGCCGGAGGGCAGAAACGCGAAGAGGCCCGTGGCGCCGGAATCGCGCACACGCTGCATGATCGGGCTGAAGTCGGTGGTGTTCATCGGCATGCGAATGGCCTCGACCACTTGGCCGCCGGCAGCCTCGAACGCTTTCTTGAACGCATTCTCGGCATCGACGCCGGGGCCGTAGTCGCTCACCACGGTGATGGCCTTCCTGACCCCTTCGTCGAACGCGATCTTGCCCAAGGGATGCGTCGTCTGCGCGGTCGTGAACGACGTGCGGACGACGAGCGGCGACGTGTTCATGATGGCGGAGGTCGCCGCATTGAAGATGACGAGCGGTGTGTTGGCCTGGGCGAGCAGAGGCGTGATCGCCATGGCGTCGGGTGTGAAATAGACGCCGCCGAGATACTGCACCTTCTCCTTCACCACGAGTTCCTGCGCCAGGGCGCGGGACTGGGCGGGATTGGCGGCAGGAAGGTCGCGATAGATGACCTCGATGTCGTGGCCCTTCACGGATTTGCCGTTCAGCGCCATGTAGGCTTCCACGCCGGCCTGGAAATTCTTGCCCTGAAGGGCGAAGGGCCCGGAGAACGGGCCGATGATGCCGACCTTGACGGTATCGGCGTAAGCGGAGACGCAGCCCATCAGCAACGCGCCGACGGCCACCCCCAGTATTCTCTTGCCTGCTGTCATCCTCGTTTCCTTCCCTGCGAGCCAGCGGATCTCGTTTGACGGATCACGGTCTGCAATTTCAGTCAATCGAACTTGTGCGCATTGCGAACATTGATTACCATTACGCACATCAAGGACGATTCACACCCCGGGTGTCAAGGCTCCATGAGTCGAACCCCGCTCTTTTGGACGTGAGAATGCAGGCTCAGGAGACCGACAATCTGGAGCGCGAAGATCGCGATTTCGTCGCGAGCCTCGAAAAGGGCCTGCTGGTGATCGAGGCCTTCGACGCCAGCCGCCCACGGCTGACCCTGTCCGATGTCGCCAAGATCACGGGCATCACCCGGGCGGCCGCGCGGCGCTACCTGCGGACCCTCACGCGGCTCCATTATGCGGATTTCGATGGGCGCTACTTCTCATTGAGCCCGCGCATTCTCAGGCTCGGCTACGCTTATCTCTCCTCCACGGCGATTCCCACCCGCCTCCAGCCTTTCCTGGAGCGGATTTCCGAAGAGACGGGCGAATCCAGCTCCGCTGCGGTGCTGGACGGAGACGAGATCGTCTATATCGCCCGCTCGGCCACGCGTCGGATCATGTCCATCGGTTTAGGTGTCGGAAGCCGGCTGCCGGCCTATTGCACCTCTCTCGGCCGGGCAATCCTGGCCTATCAGCCCCCTGACATCGTCGAGGCTTATCTGCAGCGCGTGCGCCTGGAGGCGCGCACCCCGAAGACCGTCACCGACAGGAACGAATTCAGGGCCGTGCTGGAAGCGGTGCGGCAGCAGGGCTACGCCATCATCAACGAAGAACTGGAACTCGGCCTTCGCTCCATTGCCGTGCCGCTCGTCCAGAAGAACGGCCAGGCTTCCATCGCCCTCAACATCAGCGCCCAGGCCGCGCGCGTGCCCGCCTCCGAGATGGAGGAGCGCTTCCTGCCGTCTCTGAGGGCCGCCGGCGAGGCCCTGCGCTACACATTATAGGCTTGGAAGCTCGGCCCTAATGATCGAAATGCCCGGATGCGCGTTAGGCTAAGAGCCCCAGCTTAAGCGATGAAGGACATGCCATGGTTACCCTGGAGATTGCCGGCAAAGCGGTTGCCGTGACCAACGCCGATCAGGAGCAGGCTCAGGAGCTCTTTTTGAGCGAGAGCTTTAAAGATGACCTCAAGTCGTTTAAGAGCGAGGGCCGCTTCCTTTGGGACGGCTCAGCTGCCTTGACAACCAGACCCGCATCCGAGGACGAAATCGATGCGTTTTATGAGGTTCTGGACGACGAGGATGAGGACGAGGTCGAAAACGACGAAGACTCTGGCGACATCAACATTGATGTCGTCTTCCTGGTGTCGATCGACGAAATAGACGACGGCGCCGCCTCTGGCTGATCATCCTCATCGGAGCTTGAAAGCTCCCTCAAACCGGTTCAGCCCTAATCTCATGCCTTTTCCCAAGACCAATCCAAGCCTCGAGCGCGCTCTTGCCGACCGAGGATATAACGATCCTACCCCCGTCCAGGCGGCTGTCCTCGAAGCCGACGCCCTCGACCGCGACCTCCTCGTCTCCGCCCAGACCGGCTCCGGCAAGACCGTGGCCTATGGCCTGGCCATGGCCTCGACCCTGTTGGGCGACGCGGAGCGCCTCGGCGCGCCTCGCGAGCCCCTGGCCCTCATCATCGCCCCGACCCGGGAACTGGCGCTCCAGGTCCATCGCGAGCTGATCTGGCTCTATGGCCCTGCCGGCGCGAGGGTCGTCTCCTGCGTGGGCGGAATGGACGTGCGCCGGGAGCAGCGCGCGCTGGAGGACGGCTGCCACATCGTCGTCGGCACGCCCGGACGCCTGCGGGATCACCTCGAGCGCGGGCGCCTCGATACGTCCAGGATGAAGGTCATCGTGCTCGACGAGGCCGACGAGATGCTGGACCTCGGCTTCCGCGAGGACCTGGAATTCATTCTCGATGCCACGCCCGAGGGTCGCCGTACGCTGCTGTTCTCCGCAACGTTGCCGAAGAACATCGTGGCGCTCGCGCGCCGCTATCAGCGCGATGCGCACCGAATCGATACCCTGGTCGAGAACGAGCCCCATGGCGACATCGAATACCGCGCCATCCGCTGCGCGCCGAACGAGACCGAACTCGCCACGGTGAACATTCTGCGCTTCTACGAGAGCCGCGGCGCGATGGTGTTCTGCCATACCCGCGAGGCGGTGCGCCATCTCCATGCGAGCCTGGTCGAGCGCGGCTTCGCGGCGGTCGCTCTCTCGGGAGAGCTCAGCCAGAGCGAGCGCAGCCACGCCCTGCAGGCGCTCCGCGACGGGCGTGCCCGCGTCTGCGTCGCCACCGACGTCGCCGCACGGGGCATCGACCTGCCGGATCTCGGGCTCGTCATCCACGTGGACCTGCCGAACGATCACGAAACGCTCCTGCATCGCAGCGGCCGTACGGGCCGCGCCGGACGCAAGGGCGTCTGCGTCATGCTCGTGCCCTATACCCGCCGCCGCAAGGCCGAACGCCTGATCGACCAGGCCGGTATCGACGCCACCTGGGCCGGCCCGCCCTCGGCCGACGAGATCCGCAAGCTCGACCGTGAGCGCATGATGCAGGATCCGATCTTCTCCGAGGAGACCACGGAAGAGGATCTCGCCATGGCGCGCGCCCTTCTCGCGGACAAATCGGCGGAAGAGCTTGCCAGTGCCCTGGCGCGTTTCCATCGCTCGAGGCTGCCGGCGCCCGAAGAGGTCTTCGATCCGGGTGAAGATCGCGGGCCGCGTCAGCGCAAGGACAAGCGCGAACGGCAGGACGAGCGGTCTCGCGGCGAATATGGCGCGAGAAGCCGCCGTGGAGAATCGGATGATAACGCCTACGGCGCGTCGGAAGACATGGTGTGGTTCCGCATGAGCGTCGGACGCCGCAACAATGCCGATCCGCGCTGGCTTCTGCCGATCATCTGCCGCCTCGGCCATGTGACCAAGAAGGAGATCGGATCGATCAAGATCTTCGACCGGGAGTCGAAATTCCAGATCGCCCAATCCCATGCGCCGAAATTCGCCGCAGCGGTGCGCAAGGCCAATGACGAAGATATCCGGATCGAGCCGGCCGATGCTCCGCAGGCCAAGTCCTGGGACGGCGCCAGGGACAAGGCTCCCAAGGCCAGAAGCGGGCCTTCCGAGCGCAAGCCGTTCCGCGAAGGCAAGCCGTTCCGCGAGGGGAAGCGCGCTGCTGAAGCCAAACATCCTCGCGAGCAGAAGAGCGCAAAAGACAGCAAGCGCCCGAAAGACCAGAAGCGCCCATCCGGCAAGAGCCGCTGAGACTATAGCAGGCCGGAGCGCTCTCGCGTTCCGGCCTGCCGTCCAAAGGAAGCCGATGAGATCAGGACGCGTTGGCCGGCTTCTTGAGATTCTTGATGACAGCTCCCGCCAGCGGCACGAGCATCGACGGAATGATGGAGTCGATCGGATTGCGCACAAACCCGATAATGGCCTGCCTCATGCCTCGCACTTCATCGCGCAGCTCCGTGAGCTGCAACTGGACGGCTTCGGCATCCGTTTCCAGCGCCTGAAGGGCGGAGTTGCGCACTTCGAGCGCCAGCTCCATCTCCCGTCCCGGCTTTGTCCGCTCTGCAATCGCCAAGAGAAGAAGAGCGGCCACGAGATTGCCGAGTGCGACGGCAACGGCGGCCCAGATGTTGCCCCAGACCTGATCGAGCGCGAAGAACGCTGCCAGATTGCCCATGCCATAGGCAAAAAGGCCCAGAAGCGCAGCCGCTCCTCTCAAGGAGGAACGGGTCATCATCTGCCGCACGCGGATGTCGGCGATGATCGACTCGGCGCGCCAGAGAACCCTGAGATTTCGGACAATGCTGTCCATCATGACGTTCAAGCCCTTCTCATCATGCATCCGAGCGCCAGACCGAGGAGAAACGCTCCCAGAACGGACGCCAGAGGATGTTCGGCGATGGCATCTTCGACACCGTCCGTATACGCGGACAACTCTCTGCTCAGCTCGCTCAGCTGCTCTTGGAGATCGGCAGTGAGGGACGGAGCATTATCGTCAGCCGCATTGCCCTTCACCTCCTGCTGAACGAATTCGGAACGCGGCTTGGAACCGACGCCCGACACCTTGCCGAGCTCCGCCTGCAGGGCGGCAAGCTCATGCTGGAGATGGCCCGCCATGATCAGAGCGCCCGCCGAATGCGCATGTACGCATCCTTCAATTCGCCCCCCAGGATCTTTATGGCATCCCCGAGGTCCTTAGCGCTCTTGTCGAGTTCAGCGCGGTTCTGGAAAGAGTTCCAGCGACGCTCGAGCTCGGACCATTCGTCCTGCACCTCTTTCGAGCCGAGATGAATTTTCAGCCTAATCTCGTCCCTGGCGGATTTGATCTCGTCCACGAGTTTTGCGTAGTCGGGCATGTTTCTGTTCCTTCTCCTGGTGCGAGCGGGAGGATCGGCCATGGCGGCAACCAGGGTTTCTTGTAGCCGGCCCGTAATACGCGGCATTGATCCTCATCAATATGCTCAAGCTAGAAGGCGCCCTCTTCCTGGAGGAATTTGGGGTCTCTGCCCCCTTTCTTATCTCATATGCGACATAATCCACTCTCTGGGCGGAGAGCAGACAGGGGGAGCGGGAGGCGGTAGATTGTTGAGCATGCCGTAGGGGCATAACCAAGACAGCCAGAGGGATAACAACAATGAAGCCTGACATGGACGCGATTGGAGCCCTCACCGCCTTTTCCGTCGGCACGCTCGACGGGCACGACGCGATGATGGTGATCGAGATGGCGAGCACGCCGGAGGAATACGAGAGCGGGGTGCGCCGGCAATTGCCGGTGGCGATGACGGCCGAGCATGCGCGTGAGCTCGGCGAGGCGCTGCTGTTGGCCGCCAGGGCTGCGCTCATGGGCGAGGCGCCCTCATACGCCGTCAACTGAAACGGGCTTCCTGCGAATTCTCTCCTGACGGGATCTGTGGAAGGCTGCTGCAAGGCAATATTCGATTTTTGCATTGCAACATAGGCATTGATCGGGCGTTATCCTTCGTTCGGAATCTTGAAGGATAAGCTCGATGCAGCGCCTGGGAAGCATGATCCGCCAATTGGCCCGTTATCGCCGCCAGTGGGAAGGATTGATGAAGGCTAGCGAGACGAGTGCAGCCTCGCTCGAGCCTTCATCCGGGGCGCCCAGCCGCCTCACCGAAGTCCAGGACTTCGACACCAATCCGGGCAACCTGCGCATGCTGACCTATGCGCCGCCGGAACTCGCGCCTTCTCCGGCCCTCGTCGTGGTCCTTCACGGCTGCACCCAGAGCGCGGCGGGTTACGATTACGGCTCCGGTTGGTCCGTCCTGGCCGAGCGCTACGGCTTCGTCGTGCTCCTTCCCGAGCAGCGGGAGACCAACAATCCCAAACGGTGCTTCAACTGGTTTCTGCCCGGAGACATCGAGCGCGAACGGGGCGAAGCCGCCTCGATCCGCCAGATGGTGGAGCGCGCCGTTCGTGACCACGGCATCGACCGTGATCGCATCTTCGTGACCGGGCTTTCCGCCGGAGGCGCCATGACGGCCGCCATGCTGGCAACCTATCCGGAGGTCTTCGCGGGCGGAGCTATCATCGCCGGCCTGCCTTATCGCTGCGCCACCAATGTCCCGGAAGCATTCGAGTGCATGTTCCAGGGGCAAACGCGTTCCGCCAAGGAATGGGGAGACCTGGTGCGCCATGCATCACCCCATCAGGGCCGCTGGCCGAAAGTGTCGGTATGGCACGGCAGCGCCGACGCCACCGTGAAGCCGCTGAACGCGGGCGAGATCATCAAGCAATGGACGGACGTTCATGGCCTGCCGCTCGATCCGAGACGGAAAGAAACGGTCGACGGCTATCCACGCCGCGTCTGGACGAACGACGCCGGCGAGGATGTGATCGAGGAATACATCATCAACGGGATGGCCCATGGGACGCCGCTCGCCACCGGAGACGGCGACAACCATTATGGCGTCGCTGGCCCGTTCCTGCTCGAAGCCGGCATTTCGTCGAGCTACCACATTGCACGCTTCTGGGGACTCACGGAACGTGTCATCACGCAGCGACAGCCGCGCCCTGCTCAGGAATCCAGCACCCGCGAGAGAGAGCCCGTATCAGAAACGAGCACGCCCAAGCATGACGAGCCCGCCCCCTCGCCTGTTCCCGACGTCTCATCGGTGATCACGAAAGCGCTGAAGGCCGCGGGGCTCATGCGGTAGCGCATTGCGCGGACCAAGGAGACCGCTCGAACAATGCGCTCGGCAAGAGGAAGAACCATCGAAAGGCAGGAGCAGTCATTAGTTCCGCGCGGAAAGATGCCTCCTCTCCGGCAGCATATCGTTTGGAGCGGGATCGAAGATCCGCGCAATCGGCACGGATCCTACGGATCTTTCTGAACACTGAGATCATCATCAGTCTTCTTCTCGCCAGTGACGCAGTTCATGCGCGATTGCGTCGGGATGACTTTCGGCTGCCGATCCTCGATTCCTGCGATCTCCCGCATGATCTTGGTACGGATGATCATGGCGAATTGCTCCGCATCGTGGAGCGGAATCACAAAAGCGCCGCTGCCCCCGATGACGCACTCACGATAATAGACGTCGAGCCCGTCCATCTCCGGGCTATTCTGAGATCGATTGAACATGATCGGCAGACCGTTGATGACGACGCCGTCCGCAACGGCCTCATCCCGCGCGAGGACGACCTTGCGCCCGTCGTTGTTGGGGCCGTCGCCCGATATGTCGATCACGCGGCGCGCGGCGATCTTGCCGATATCACTGAAAAGAGTGCGGCTGAAGTCGATAGCACCGGAAATCGATGTCATGCCGGCCTGACGGATAGGTCTGCTTCCGAGGCTGTCAGCGAAGGCCTTCGCTTTCTCTGGTCCGTCGATGACCATCCAGGGGACGATGATCGTTTGATCCTTGGTGCCGGACCATTCGACATAAGTGACTGCGATCCGGCCTGCGGTGCCGTTCTGGATCGCTTCATGCACAAGGGAAGAACGGAATGCTTCCGCGTAACCAACGCGCTGAAGACTTTGCTCTTCCGCTTCCATGGAGGAGGAGATGTCAACGGCAAGCACGAGAGCCACGTCGAGTTGGGGTTCGGCCGAAGCCGATGATCCGTCGAGGAAGCCGCCCGCCAAAACAAGGCACGCAACAGTAAACCAGAAACGACGAAGCATGACGACCTCCGCCCCAGCCCTCAGCTCATGACCACAGCCCGCAGCCCTTCTCTCAACGCGTTATGCTCAACTTTGATACGACAGGGTGGCGAAAAGATGTGCGCTCCACACGAGAAGCGACGAGTGCAGTCTTTCCCGAAATGCGTCATCGTCCTCCTCACATGGTTTGATGATCCGAGAAACGACATCTGCGGGATACGATGCTCCCGCGGGCCAGACCGTCAGTGCACATCCGTCATCTTGAGTGAGGCTTGAATGGGCCCGAGGGCAATTGCAGCCCGATGTTTCTTCCGTCCTCCGACATGCAACAAAATCCACTCTCTGGGCGGAGAGCAGACAGGGGGAGCGGGAGGCGGTAGATTGTTGAGCATGCCGTAGGGGCATAACCAAGACAGCCAGAGGGATAACAACAATGAAGCCTGACATGGACGCGATTGGAGCCCTCACCGCCTTTTCCGTCGGCACGCTCGACGGGCACGACGCGATGATGGTGATCGAGATGGCGAGCACGCCGGAGGAATACGAGAGCGGGGTGCGCCGGCAATTGCCGGTGGCGATGACGGCGGAGCATGCGCGTGAGCTCGGCGAGGCGCTGCTGTTGGCCGCCAGGGCCGCGCTCATGGGCGAGGCGCCCTCATACGCCGTCAACTGAAACAAAACCTCGCATCGTTTGAGCGGAGGCGTCCCGTCGGAAATTCATGACGCTACGCCTCCTCATCGCCCGACTTGAACGCCGAGCTGAGTAATGGCTCCAAGCAGCATTGCTCTCGATTACAGAGCCTGGGCGACACCACGGCAATGGAAGCCGAGCACACGCGGAGCACCGCCGAGATAATACTCCTCCATATCCCGGATGGAAAAGCCGGCTCGCTGAAGGAGCTCCGCCACCGGGCGCGTGAGATTGCAGCCAACTGCAAGAGAGCGCCAGATCGGGTTCAACCGATACTGCCAACGCGCCACGTCTTCCTCCGGCGATAATCCATGCTCGAGGAAGAGCACCTTACCGCCGGGCCTGAGGACCCGGCGGATCTCTTTGAGCGCCTGTTCGGGATCGTCGACCGAACATAAAGTGTAGGTGATCACGGCCGTGTCGATGCTGTCGTCCTTCAGCGGCAGCTCTTCAGCGGGGGCACGCACGATCTCAAGAGGCACGCGGCTGCTACGATGGCGGATCTCGCCGAGATGCAGAAAAGCATCGTTCGGATCGACGCCGAGGATTTTCGTCACATGAAGCGGATTGTAGAATGGCAAGTTCAATCCCGGCCCCATCCCGATCTCCAGAACCACACCGCTTGCGAGAGGAATGACACGCTCCCGCTCCGCGGTGATGTCGTCCATGGCGCACAGGCAGCTGACGATTCTCGGACCGATATAGCGGGAATAGATGCTCATCATGGGGCTCCGTCGAGGCGAAAATTGCGCAGGCGATGAAGGACCGGTCTGAACCGCATCAACCGTGACAGACGACGTAACGTTCAAGACCGACGCCCTGCAGCAGCCACCGCGCTCGATTGCGTCAACCGCCGCCGACGATGCGGGCAAAAGAGGGTTGCCGATCATCGCTGCCGTTGATCATCCGCCGGTCGTGCCTGGATTTCTGTGACTTCGGTCACATCGCGGACGCTCCCGTCATGTCTGAGGAAACGTCTTTTCTTAGCGTGACATCACACCCCGCTTCTCGACTTCGGCAGATGTGAGGTCGCCACCGAATTCGCCATGTGATCCAAGTCACAGATGGATGGCTCTTCCTCGATTAGAATCCAGTTCTCGCTTCGGGGCTGAAATGAGTGATGGCCCCGGGAAGAGGATGCGCGCAAGCCGGACGGCTTTACGTGGAAGACTGCCGTGGGACGGATCGCAAAGGCATCTTGCCTATGGGATGTCTTGCAGGCCAAGCCCTCAAAACCTGCAGGCGATTTCGTCAACCGCTCCGCTCGGAAACGACAAAGCGGCCGATATATCGAAACTAACCCTTAAGGGGTGTGGGAGCGCAAAAGAGTTGGGAGCCGCGATATCGGAGCATAGTATGGTCCGCAGAGCGAAACTCACAAGCAAGGCATAGGCCCGCGGCACACTGTGAGAAGGACATACGTCCGCCGAAGGCAACGAACGTTCACGCGATCGGAATATGCCATGTCACGACGTTTCGAACACGCACGGCCCTGGATGCGGGATGCCGCACTAACCTGTCTCTTCATCTATGCCCTGATCGCGCTACCGCTATCCCCCTCCGTACAAGCGCAAGAAGAGCAGAAACGCATCCTCCACATCGATTCCTATCACACCGGCAATGAATGGAACGACCGGATCGTGGCCGCTCTTCGCGAGACGTTACGCGGAAAGGCGATTGAACTGCGCGTGTTCCACATGGATACGAAACGACGCCCGTCGGAGAACGATGTCCAGGACTCTGCCCTCGAAGCTCTGCGGCTCATCGATGAATTCAAGCCGGACGTGGTGACGATCAACGATGACCCCGCCGCGAAATACCTTGTCATGCCTTATCTGCGCGATACTGCGGTTCCTGTGGTCTTCTGCGGCTTGAACTGGGATGCCTCTACATATGGCCTGCCGTACCGCAACACCACCGGTATGGTCGAGGTTTCCTCCGTTCCACAGATCATCCGTTTGATGCGCCGGCATGCGCGCGGACCGAGGCTCGGCTTCCTCGCCGAAGACACGCCCGTGAAGCGCAAGGAACTCGCCTATCACGAACGCCTGTTCGGGATCACCTACGACAGGACCTATTTCGTGAAATCGTATGCGGCCTGGAAGGAGGCTTTCCTGCGGGCGCAGAAGGAAGTCGACATGCTCATGATCCTCGGCGTCGGGTCGCTGCCCGACTGGAACCTTGCCGATGCGGGTCGTCTTGCCGAGGAGAGCAGCGAGATCCCAAGTGGAACGGACTTCGAATGGCTGACAAGCGTGAGCCTCATCGGCGTCGTGAAAAGCCCGCAGGAACAGGGACATTGGGTAGGACAGGCGGCGCTCCGCATCCTCGATGGCATCAAGCCCAGCGACATTCCCCTCTCCTATAATCGCGAGGGCGAATTGTTCTTCAACGGCAGGATCGCCCAAAGACTCGGCATTCGGGACCTCCCCGCTCTCGCGAAGGCCGTTCCATGACAAGTCTTGCCCCCGTCGAACCCAGCAAGGTCACCAGTCCGAAGCGTTCGCTCACACTGCAGACGCTCCGCAAGATCGCAATCCGGATCAGCCTCGTCGTCGCCGCCGCCACCATTCTGAGCTACTGGCACGTGAAGACCGGCTTCGAGCAACAGGCGACGGAGAACCTCGAACGCTACGTTGAACAGCGACGCGTCCGGGAAAGCGCCATTTTCGATCTCGCCAGCAGCAATGTCCGCACTTTCTCGGAAAGCTACCTGCGAGAGATCAGCCAGATGGATCCCCAAGGGGCCGAACAGCGATTTGCCTCTCTCTTCGAGCAGCTCCCCGACGGAACCACGCGGCTCACGGAGAATGTCTTCAAGACCTATGGCGTCACGGGTTTCATCGGAAAGCACGTGATGATCGAGCGGGATCTCAAGCGGCGGCTCGTAGTCGCCTTCGACCTGATCACGCAATTCGGCCCTGCCTGGAAGAGCCAGTTCGCCAATCTCTATGTCATGACTCCCGAAGGAGCCGTGCTCATGTTCTGGCCGGATCAGCCCTGGGCTCTCCGCGCAGGAGATTGGGAGATCTCGGGCAAGCTCAACCTGCTCTCCGACAAGAAGGACGGCGTTCTCGTTTCCAGTACCGGGTCGGCCGGCAATTCGGCGAAGGAGCGCTGGTCCGAACTCTACTTCGATTACGGAATCAACGATTGGCTGGTTTCGGTCACGCGCCCTGCTCTCCTGGACGGGCGCCCCGCCATTCAAATCGGGCAGGACATTCTCGTTCACGACCTGATCGGCCGCGCCGTGAGCACGGACGTGGATGGAACCTACAACATCCTCTTTTCCGATGAAGGGCGGATCATCGCGCATCCGCGCTTCATGGATGCCATTCAGGCGCGCAGCGGTTCGCTGCCCATATCGGAAACGGGAGATCCGCATCTCGAGGAAATTCACCGTCTGACCCTCGAACGCTTCCCCGAGCAGACGGTCATTCGCGATCAAGGCAACAACCAGGTGATCGCCGTTACGAAGCTCAGCGGGCCGGCCTGGACCCTCGCGACGGTCTACCCGCTGGATCTCGCCGCCCAGAGCGCATGGAAGACGGCGCGCCTGATCCTCCTCATGGGGGCGTTGGCGCTGCTTCTTGAAATCGTCATTCTGAGCTCGACCCTCAGGAGCCAGATTGCCGTACCTCTGCGTCTTCTGGTGCGCGCCACGAGCTCCGTGGCCAAGGGCGAGTTCAAAACCCACCTGAACCTGAAACGGGAAGACGAGATCGGTGAGCTGGCCGAGGCTTTCACGACGATGGCCCGCCAGATCGATGCACGCGAGACGGCGCTCAGTGAGCGCAGCGCCAGCCTGGCCAAGCTGAACGAGGAGCTGGCCCGCGAGCTGAGCGAGCGGGAACGAGCCGAACGGGAACTCGCCCGTCACCGTGAGCTCAATGCGCTTCTCGATACCATCGATTACGGCATTCTTTTCTTGAGTCCCGACTTGAAGATCCGCCTCGCCAACCGCGCCTACAAGGCGATGTGGGCCGTGTCGGAATCGCAGCTCGTCAAGGGCACCCCGATCCGGGACGTGATCGCCCATCACGGCAAGGCCATGGGGATCGAACCCGAATATGAGGATGCTTTCGTCGAACGCAGTATGGAAGACATCCGGCATTGCGACGAGACACCGATCGAGATTCAGTCTCCGAACAATCACGTGCTGCGCTATCATTGCGTCGCTCTGGCCGATGGCGGGCGCATGCTCACCTATGTGGACATCACGGATCAGAAGCGGGCCCTCGACGCCGTCGCCCTCGCCGAGCAGCGCCAGCGGCGCCTTTTGGAGCTGGCTCCCTTCCCGCTCGTGGTGACGCGGATGTCGGATGGACGCATCCTCTATGCCAACGCCCGTACGGCGGAGGCGATCCGCCTCACGCAGGAGGAATTGCGGGGAACAGCGGCGCCGAACTATTATGCGAACCCTGCCGACCGTGAGCGCATCCTGAAAATCCTGTCTCAGGAAGGACGGGTCCAGGATATCGAGGTCCTCCTGCAGCGTCATGACGGATCCCAGTTCTGGGCCCTGGTGAATGCCACCTTCGCCGATTACGAATCCGCGCCCGCCCTCCTCTTCGCCTTCAACGACATCACGGAATTGAAGCAAAGGGAAGCGCAGCTCAAGCAGGCGAAGAAGGAGACCGAAGCGGCGCTGCGCGACCTCAACGCCGTTCTCGAAACCATCCAGTACGGCATCCTGTTCCTCGACCCCGACTTCCATATTCGTCTTGCCAATCGTGCGTATCGCGAGATCTGGCAGATGCCCGAAGGTTTCTACGGGAAGTCCCGCTCCCTCGAGGAGGACATGGAGAAGAGTCGGGAACTCGACAGCTACGACGTCTCGGAGGAGGAGTGGGGCGCTTACAAAGCCAGGCGCGTCGGAGAGATCAGGAGCGGCGTCACGGCCATGACGGAGATGCGGCTGAGGAACGGCCAAGTGCTCCAGTACCGCATCATCTCTCTGCCGGACGGCGGACGCATGCTCACCTATTTCGACATCACGGACCTGAAGTTGTTTGAGGATGTCCTGAGGCAGGCGAAGGAACAGGCCGAAGAGGCGAGCCAGGCCAAATCCCGGTTCCTGGCCAATGTGAGCCACGAACTCCGCACTCCGCTCAACGCGGTACTCGGTTATACGGAACTCTTGATCGACGGGCTCTACGGCGACCTGCCCGAGAAAGCGCACGGCGTTCTCACCCGCGTGCAGGTGAACGGCAGGCATCTGCTCGCTCTCATCAACGATATTCTCGATCTGTCGAAGATCGAGGCAGGCGAGCTGATGATCGCAGCCGAACCCTATTCCGTTTCGGATCTGGTCCATGCCGTGGTCACCACGGCGGAGCCCCTCGCGAAAGCCAAAGGGCTTTCGCTCCACGTTTCCGTTCCCGAGGGCCTTCCCTATGGCAGCGGCGATGAGCGCAGGCTGACACAGGTGCTCGTCAACCTCGTCGGCAATGCGATCAAGTTCACGGATCAGGGCTCGGTCGAAGTGACGGCCGCGGTGGAGAACGGACGGCTGAGAATCGTCATCCAGGATACGGGCATCGGCATTTCCCCGAAGGATCAGAAACTCATCTTCGAAGCCTTCCAGCAGGGCTCGAACGCCGTGAACGGCGGTACGGGAACAGGCCTCGGTCTCGCGATCTCCAAGCGTATCGTCCAGATGCATGGCGGCGCGATCCATGTCCGATCGGCCGTGGGACAAGGCTCGACCTTCACCATCGATCTCCCGCTGGAGACCCACGTCACGGAGGCCGCGTGATGGGGAAGCGGATCCTGATCGTGGAAGACACGGAGGACAATCGGCGCATTCTGCGCGATCTTCTGACCAATGCCGGATTCGACATCTGCGAGGCGCATGACGGCCTGGCGGCCGTGACGGCGGCGACAGAGTTCCGCCCCGACCTGATCCTGATGGATATCCAGCTCCCCATCCTCGACGGCTATGAAGCCATACGGCACATCAAGGCGAACGGTATGATCGATCCGCCCCCGATCATCGCGGTCACCTCCTATGCTCTCTCTGGAGACGAAGAGAAGGCCTGGGCCGCCGGATGCGACGGCTATATCGCCAAGCCTTTCAGCCCGCGTCTGATCCTCGCGAAGATTCGCGAACTCCTGGAATGATCCCTCATGCGCGAGCGTCCTCTCATTCTGGTGGTCGACGACATCGAGGAGAACATCGAGATCGTGCGGGTGCGTCTGGAGGCGCAAGGCTATGAGATCGCGACGGCCACAAGCGGCCACGGGGCCCTTGAACAGGTCGACAGGCTGTGCCCCGACCTGATCCTGCTCGATATCATGATGCCTGGGATGGACGGCATCGAGATCACCAAGCGTCTCAAGAGCAACGAGGCTTCCCGCGCGATTCCCATCATCCTGCTGACCGCCAAATCCAGCATCAAGGATGTGGTCGCGGGCCTCGATGCCGGAGGGGACGACTATCTCACCAAGCCTTTCGAGCCGGCCACGCTGGTCGCCCGCGTCCGTTCCCTCCTGCGGATCAAGACGCTCTACGACACCGTTCAGGCGCAAGCGGCCGAACTGTCTGTGCTGAATCGCGACTTGGAAGCCCGTGTCGAGCGGCAGGTCCAGGAACTCGAACGACTGCGCGACCTCAGGCGTTTCCTGGCGCCGCAGCTCGCGGACATGATCGCATCGAAGGGGGGCAGAGCGGAGATCCTCGAGCATCACCGCCGGGAGATCGTCGTGCTCTTCTGCGACCTGCGCGGATTCACCAGTTTCGCCGAGCTGGCCGCGCCCGAGGAGGTCATGGCCCTGCTCAAAGCCTATCACTCCACTCTGGGACCTTTGATTCATAATGCGGAGGGTACGCTCGAACGCTTTACGGGCGACGGAATGATGATCTTCTTCAATGATCCCGTTCCCTGCCCCGACCCGGCCGACCGGGCGGTGCGGCTCGCCGTTGCCATGCGCGAAAGCACTCAGGCGCTGGCGCATGACTGGCGGCTCCGGGGCTATTCCATCGGCTTCGGGATCGGCATCGCGCAGGGCTATGCGACGCTGGGTCGGATCGGTTTCGAAGGCCGGTTCGATTACGCCGCGATCGGCACCGTGACGAATGTGGCGGCGCGCCTCTGCTCGGAAGCGCGCGACGGTCAGATCCTTGTGACGCAGCGCATCGCGACCGAGGTGGATGCCGTGGCCCATGCCATCTCGCTCGGCGATTTTCATTTGAAGGGCCTGAGCCGTCCGGTTCCGATCTACAACATCGAAGGCCTCAAGGGCTGATCGTCTAGAGCATCGGACCCAAAAGTGGATGTGCACTTTTGGGGCTCATCCGATGCTCCACTCCCTTGAAGAGCGCATCGTTCGAGCGGAAAACCGGGTCCACTTTTCCGCACGATGCGCTAGACCCACTCAGCGACGGTCCGCTTGGCGCCTTGAGCATAGAGCTGTGCGAGCGCCTCGACGACAGGGCCGGTAAAGCGTGCGTCGTTCGGAAGATCCTCTCCGAAGATCTCCCGTATGGCGAACAACGCGTCGGCCAATCCCTCGGGCAAACCGGCGGCCCGATCGGCCGCTTCGCGCAGGCGGGCCGCCATGGGGTCGCGCACGTCGATAGGGCTTCCCTTCTCGTCGACGCCCGTCACGTAGCGCATCCAGGCAGCGACACCGAGCGCGAGCCTGCTGATGCTGGCATTCTCGCGCAAGCGATCCCGAACCGTTCCGAGAAGGCGCTGCGGCAGCTTCTGGGATCCGTCCATGGCAATCTGCCATGTCCGATGCCGGAGAGCGGGATTCTTGAACCTTTCGATCAGGGCTCGCTTGTAGGCGTCGAGATCGGCGCCGGCCGGCATGTGGAGCGTGGACGTCACCTCTTCGTTCATGAGACCTGCGATCAACCGCTCGAAGGCCGGATCAGCCATGGTCTCCGCAACGGTTTCATAACCGGCGAGATAGCCGAGATAGGCCAGCGTCGAGTGGCTTCCGTTGAGAAGCCGCAGCTTCATGTGTTCATAGGGCTCCACGTCGGTCACGAATTGAGCGCCCGCCTCCTCCCAGGCTGGGCGGCCTTGGGGGAAGTGATCTTCGATGACCCATTGCGTGAAGGGCTCGGTCACCACGGGCCACGCATCCGAAAGCCCCAGCTCCTCACGGATCCGCCTGCGGTCCTCGTCGCTCGTTGCGGGAACGATCCGGTCGACCATGGTCGACGGACAGGAGACTTCGTCCGCGACGAACCGTCCGAATTCAGGATCGAGCAGCTGCGCAAATCGCGTCAGGACGCGCTTCACCGTACGGCCGTTGGAGGGAAGGTTGTCGCAGGTCAGAACCGTGAAGGGCGGGACACCCGCGATCCTCCGGCGGCGCAGAGCCTCGAGAACGAAACCGGGAGCGGATCGAGGACGATGAGGGTTCTGGCGATCGTGAACAACATCCGGATGGGACTCGTTCAGCGCTCCCGTTGCCGGATCGTGGCAGTACCCCTTCTCGGTGACGGTCAGGGATACGATCCGCGTTTTCGGATCGGCCATGACCCTCAGCAGATCATCCACGGCCTCCGGAGCGACGATCACGCGCTGGATCGAGCCGATGACGCGAAGCGCCTCCCCTTCGCCCGAGCGCACGGAGAGTGTGTAGAGACCGTTCTGCGGTTCCAGGGCATCGTAGGTGTCCGGGCTGCGCAGGCTCGCCGCCACGATCCCCCAGCGCGGATCCTTCGACAGGATGTCATCGACATAAACCGCCTGGTGTGCGCGGTGAAACGCACCGACGCCGAGATGCACGATCCCCGTCGTGACCGCTTTCCGGTCGTATCGCGGACGCGCGACGGACTTCGGAAGATCGGCAAGCGTGGCTTCGCTCAGACGCTTCGACATGACATCCTCAATGAGCAGGCTGCTGCTTCGCCCGGGTGACGATCTGCGTAGGATTGACGAACCGCAGGGCGATGACGAGCCACACCAGGGTGGTCGCCATATAGACTACGGCCATGGCGTCGATGGACTGGACGGCTCGGACGCCCGCCGCGAAGACCGCATAGTAGAGCGCCACGACCAGCGTCTGGCTCGTTGGCCCTGCCACGAGGAAGGTCAGCTCGAACATCGCGATGGTGCGCACCAGGACCAGCAGCAGCGCCGCGAGAATGCCGGGGAGCAGCAGAGGCAGAAGCACATGAACGAAGAGCTTGAAGGTGTTGGCTCCGAACACGCGGGCCGCCGCCTCGATCTTCGGGTCGATCTGCTCGATGAACGGGATCATGACGAGGATCACGAAGGGGACTGTCGGCACGAGATTGGCCACGACGACGCCCCAGAACGTGCCTGCGAGTCCCGTCTGGTAGAGAACAGTCGCCAAGGGAATGCCGAAGGTGATCGGCGGAATCAGGAGCGGCAGGAGGAAAAGCAGCACCAGCAGGCGCTTACCGGCGAAATCGCGCCGCGCGAGCGCATAGGCCGCCGTCACGCCGAGCGCACCCGAGATCAGGACCACCAGTCCAACGACCTGGAACGTGACGATCAGCACGTCCCAGAGCTGGAACTCGTTCCAGGCGGACGAGTACCACCGCGTCGTCCAGCCGAGCGGCAGCCACGTGCCCAGCCACCGCGTGGCGAAAGAGCTCGTGACCACCGTCGCGATCATGGCGAGAAGGTTGATGATGAAGAAACCGACCAGGCTCCAGACGGCCACGGCCCACAGCTTCGCGCCAAGCGTCGTATCGCGGATCATGGCCTTATCCTTTCGCGCCGGAAGCGGGACCACGGTAGAACAGCCCGCGGGACGCGAGCACCAGCACGACGATGCCGAGCTGAACGAACCCCATGATCATCGCCACCGCGGAGGCCATGGAGTAATCGTATTCCTCGAAGGCGGCCTGATAGGCGGCGATGGAGATGACGCGGGTCGAGCCCGCAGGCTCGCCGAGCAGGACCGCCGAGGGAAAGACCGAGAAGGCCTGCACGAAGGACAGACAGAACGTGATGGCGAACCCAGGCATCAGGAGCGGCAGATAGATGTGGAGGAAGCGCTGCCACGCGCTCGCCCCGAGTGTCGCCGCCGCCTGTTCGAGCGCCGGATCGATCCCGGTGACATAGGACAGGGTCAGCAGGAACGTGAACGGAAAACCCGTGATCACGAGAGAGGCGAAAACGCCCCAGTAATTATGGACGAGCCTTATGGGCTGGTCGATGACCCCGAGGGTGAGGAGCGTGCGGTTGAACCACCCTTGAGGGCCGAGATAGTTCAGGAGCCCTTCGGCGACCAGCACCGTGCCGAGGGTGATCGGCAGAACGAGGATCGTCGTCAGAAGGCGCTGGCGCCGCATGAGCCGTACGCGAAACGAGATCGGCACGGCGAGGAGCAGGTTCAGCAGCGTGACGGGAATGGACAGCCAGAGCGTGTTGGCGATCGTGCCGTAGAGATAGGAATCGGAGAAGAAGCGCTGGTAATTGGCAAGCCATCCGCCGTTCTTCGGCTCGAAGGAGAGAATGAAACCGAAGGCGAACGGATATACGAAGAGCAGCAGGCTGAAGATGGCTGCGGGAACGACCAGCAGGGTCACGGCGTCAAAACCCTTGGCGGCGAGCCTCTGCCGCAGATTGGGTCCGTGCTCGACGCGGGTCGCGGGTGCAAGTGCCTCCATCATCTCCTCCCCTTGATCGGCTCGGCGAACACGAGAACGCGCTGATCGTCGGCCTGCAGGTGAATGGTGGATCCCAGCTCGACCGGCTGGTGGGCGCGGAAGACGAAGTCGAGCCCGCCCTCCGAGTGCGCCGTTCCCACGAACTCACGTCCGCGATATTCGATGGTGTCAACTTTGACCTTCAGCGCGTTTCCGCCGGCCTCGCCAAGAACCAGATCATCCGGACGGATCGCCGCATAGGCGGTCGAGCCCACCGACAGGTTCTCGCGAGCGACGCCGCTGATCCGCGAACCTTCCACGTCGAGAAGAGCCCGGCCGTTCTCGACCGAGACGACGGTGCCTTTGAGCTTGTTGCGGAAGCCCATGAAGTCCGCGACATCGAGATGAGCCGGCGCCTCATAGAGCTCCTTGGGCGTTCCGACCTGCCGGACCACGCCGTCGCGCAGCACCACGATCCTATCCGCGAGCGACAGGGCCTCGTCCTGATCATGAGTGACGTAGATCGTCGTCGCGCCAAGCTCGTTGTGGATGCGCCGGATCTCGGCGCGCATCTCGAGGCGCAGCTTGGCATCGAGGTTCGACAGCGGCTCGTCCATGAGGACGAGCGGCGGCTCGATGACGATGGCGCGGGCGATGGCGACACGCTGCTGCTGGCCGCCGGACAGCTGCCCCGGCAGCTTGTTCTCCTGGCCCTGAAGGCGGACGAGGCCGAGCGCCTCGTTGACCTTGCGGTCGATCTCCGCCTTCGGCGTGCCGCGCATCTTGAGGCCGAAGCCGATGTTCTGGCGAACGTTGAGATGAGGAAAGAGCGCATAGTTCTGGAAAACCATGCCGAAGCCGCGCTCCTCGGGGCGCAGCCTGTCGATCCGGTTCTTGTCGAGCCAGATGGCGCCGCCTGTAACGGGAAGAAGACCCGCGATGCAGTTCAACGTCGTCGACTTGCCGCAACCGGACGGTCCGAGCAGGGCGATGAACTCACGCCGCTGGATCGTCAGGGAGACATCGCGAAGAGCGTTGAGCGCCCCGAACTCGCGACTGACGCGGTCGAGCCGGACTTCGTTGAACTGAGAGAGAGCTATCGTCATCGCGGGTCCTCGGATTTACTTGCGCTTCGCGCCGCCGACCTGCTCGTCCCACATGCGGAACGCGACCACCATCTGCTCCGGCTGGAGCGGCAGCTCGATCGGATTTTCGGCAATCCACTTCTCGTATTCGGGGCGTCCGTATTCCTTGATCGCGGCCTGGCTTTCCGGAGGAGCCATATCGAGGGTGACGCCCTTCACCGCCGGACCGGGATAGAAATAGCCCTCGTCATAGGTGTAGGCCTGCTGTTCCTTCGTGAGGAGGAAGCTCATCAGATCGAGAAGGACGGCGATCTTCTCGTTCGAGAGACCTTTCGGGATGCACATGTAATGCGCGTCCGCGACCCAGTGGAAGCCTTTGAGCGCGGCGACCTTCGCCTCCTTCGGAACGACGCCGAGGACGCGCGGATTGATGTCCCAGCCGGTGGTCGAAACCGTCATGTCGCGCGAGCCCTCGCCCAGCTCCTTCATGACAGCACCCGTGCCGGACGGGTAATACTCGATGTTCTGGCCGAGTTCCTTGAGATAGGCCCAGGTCTTGTCCCACCCCTTGGCGGGATCCTGCGGATTGCTGTCGCCGAGCAGGTATGGCAGGCCCATGAGGAAGGTGCGGCCGGGGCCCGAATTCGCCGGACGGGCATAGATCAGCCGGTTCGGATTCTCCTTGGCCCAGGCCAGCAGCTCCTCCGCGGTCGTCGGCACCTTCTTCACCTTGTCGGGCATGTATTCGAGGATCGGACCCGACGGGTAATAGGTGACCACGACCCCCTGCCCCTTCGCCAGGGTCTGCATCTTGGCTGCAGCGGGAAGATAGATGTCGTCGAGCTTCGGCAGCGCATTCGCGTGCTGCGGGATCAGATCCACCCAGAGCTTCTGGTCGATGCCCGCCGACAAGGCGTCGGTGCCGGTGAGCACGAGATCGATATCGACGCGGCCTGCATCCTGCTGTGCCTTGAGCTTGCCCGCAAGCTCCGGAGCCGGAGCCTTGGTGAAGGTGATGCGCGAGACCAGGTTCGGCTTCGCCTTACGATAGTTCTCGATCGCCTTCTGGGTCAGCGCCAGGTTGCCGGCGACGTCGATGACGTTGAGCGCGACCGGCTCCTTCGGCAGCGCCAGTTGCGCAAAGCTCTGTCCGCCGAAGGCCGCCACGCCGGCAGCGCCGGCCACACCGCCCACGAAGGTGCGTCTGGTGATCAGGTTCCTCATGTCTTCCTCCCGTTCTGTGCGACTGGCCTCTTTGCCGGCCAAGTCCGTTCTCACAGCTTGTAGGCCTCTTTCGCGAGGCGATATGCGAGGTCGTAGGCCAGCTCGTGCGCCTCATCCTCGTCGAGGCGATGAGTGGTTACGAGCTGGCTCAGAAAGGCGCAGTCCACGCGGCGCGCCACATCGTGGCGGGCGGGGATCGAGAGATAGGCCCGCGTGTCGTCGTTGAACCCGACGGTGTTGTAGAAGCCGGCCGTTTCCGTCGTCAGTTCGCGGAAGCGTCGCATGCCCTCCGGCGCATCGAAGAACCACCAGGCAGGGCCGAGCTTGAGCGCCGGGTAATGGCCCGCGAGCGGCGCGAGCTCGCGCGAATAGCTCGTCTCGTCGAGCGTGAAGAGGATAAGCGTGAGATTGCGCACGTTGCCGAACCTGTCCAGGAGCGGCTTCAAGGCGCGGACGTAATCCGTTCGCGTGGGAATGTCGGCTCCCATGTCGCGGCCGAAGCGGCCGAAGATCGTATTGTTGTGGTTCCGGAACGAACCCGGATGGATCTGCATGACCATGCCGTCTTCGACGCTCATGGCCGCCATTTCGGTGAGCATCTGGGCACGGAACAGTTCGGCGTCCTCGGCGCTGGCGTCTCCCGCCGAAACCTTCCGGAACAGAGCCTCCGCATCGGCCTTCGACAGGTCGGCGGTTCTGGCCGTCGGATGACCATGATCGGTGGAGGTCGCACCATAGGTGCGGAAGAACGCACGCCGATTGCGATGCGCCTCCAGATAGCCGCTCCAGGTGGACGTGTCGCAGCCCGTGATCTCTCCAAAGCGCGCAAGGTTCTCGCGGAAGCCTTCGAAATCGGGATCAACGACCGGATCGGGGCGATAGGCGGTGACGACACGCCCTCCCCAACCCGACTGGCGAATGATCTCGTGATATTTCAGGGGATCGAGTGGGCTTTCCGTCGTGGCGATGGCCTCGATGCGGAAGCGCTCGAACAGAGCACGCGGACGAAATTCCGGTGTGCGTAGAGCCTCGTCGATCCGGTCATAATAAGCATCAGCGTTGTCGGTGCAGAGACGGCCCGTAAAACCGAACAAAGTTGCGAACGTATGATCGAGCCACGCGCGCGTCGGCGTGCCCCGGAAAAGATGGTAATGCGCGGCGAAGCGCCGCCAGATCACGCGGGGATCGCGCTCGACCGGCTTTCCGTCCCTGGTCGGAATGCCGAGATCCTCCAGGCTCACGCCTTGGCTGTAGAGCATCCGGAAAATGTAGTGATCGGGAATGACGAACAGCGTCGCCGGATCCGGGAAGGGCTCGTTCTCGGCGTACCAGCGCGGATCCGTGTGGCCATGCGGCGAGATGATCGGCAGATCGCGGATTCCCTCGTAGAGCCTGCGCGCCACATCCCGCGCGGCAGGCTCGATGGGAAACAGCCTATCCGGATGGATCAGCATGGCATTCTCCCTAGGCGTTACGCTCGACCTTGGCGGCCGTTTATCGAGATTGTGCCTCGAAGATTAGAGCGGTTGGGGCGGCTTTGCAATGGCCCACTAGTATGGTAGTGTGCCACTTATGACTAATAGACCCTCCCTTGCGAAGCTCGATGTCAGCCGCGAACCCATGGCCCGGCAGGTCACGCGCGCCCTGCGCCAAGCCATCGTGACCATGCAGATTTCGCCGGGAGAAATGCTGTCGGAGCAGGATCTCGCCCAAAAGTTCGGGGTCAGCCGCTCGCCGGTCAGGGAAGCGCTGATCAAGCTGAGCGAAGCCGGACTCGTGCGCGTCCTGCCCCAGCGGGGCACCCAGGTCGTCAAGATTTCGCGCGCCGCCGTCGAAGATGCCCGCTTCATTCGGGAGGCCGTGGAATGCGCGGTCGTGCGCGAAGCAGCCTCGAATGCGACGCCGGTCGTGCTCGCGGAGCTGAATGCCAGCCTCACCCGTCAGCGCCGCGCGCAGCGCTCCGCCTCGACGGAAGAATTTCTGGCGCTCGACGAAGAGTTTCATCGCCTGCTCGCCGAGGCGGCGGGCCGTCCCGCGGCTTGGCGGATGATCGAGGACATCAAGCCGCAGATGGACCGTGTGCGCTTTCTCGACATGGCGAAGGCCATCCCACGCCATGTGGTTCTCGCGCAGCACGTTCTCATCGTGGACGCCATTAAGGAGAAGGACCCGCTGGCCGCGCAAGAGGCGATGCACCAGCACCTGAGCGAGATCCTGCGCACGTTGCCGGAACTCGCCGCGCAGCACCCGCATCTTTTTGAATCGGAGACCGAGACGTCTCCGGACGTTCTCAGCGCCTGAGCCATCGGCCTCGATGGATCGGGCGCGCCGGAAGGATAGATGATGTTGGACAAGCCGGCCCTGCCCCCACGGATCGTCCGCCTTCACTATCGCGACAACCTCGTCGTGGCCGTCGATCCCATCCCTGCAGGATCGGGCGCGCACGGGATCAAGGCCAAGGATCGCATTCCCAAGGGCCACAAGATGGCCGTCGTCCCGATCGAACAAGGAGAACCGATCCTCAAGTTCGGCCAGATCATCGGCTTCGCTTCGAGACCGGTCGAACCCGGCGAGTGGCTTCACGAACACAATGTGGAGATGCATTCCTTCACGCGCGATTACCACTTCGCCGAAGACGCCAAACCCGAAGCCGTGCTGCCGCTCGAAGCGCGCGCGACCTTTCAGGGATATCGCCGCGCGAACGGCAAGGTCGGCACCCGGAATTATCTGGCGATCCTCACGAGCGTGAACTGCTCGGCCTCAGTCGCTCGCTTCATTGCGCGCGAGGTCGAGCGCTCGGGCCTTCTCGACGCGTACCCGAATATCGACGGCGTCATCCCGCTCGTGCACGGCACGGGCTGCGGCATGGACCAGCAGGGCGAAGGCGCCGAGATCCTCAAGCGCACGCAATGGGGCTACGCCTCCAATCCCAACATGGCGGGCGTGCTCATGGTGGGTCTCGGCTGCGAGGTCTTCCAGATCGGGCGCTGGAAAGAACGCTATCATATCGAGGAGAGCGACACCTTCCGCTCCCTGACGATCCAGGAAACCGGCGGCACGCGCAAATCCATCGAAGCCGGGCTCGCAGCGCTCCGCGACATGCTTCCGATCGCCAATCGCGTGCAACGCGAAACGGTGCCCGCCTCCGAACTGATGCTCGCCCTCCAATGCGGCGGTTCGGACGGCTATTCCGGCATCACAGCCAACCCTGCGCTCGGGGCGGCCGTGGACCTTCTGGTCCGGAACGGCGGCACGGCGATTCTGTCGGAAACGCCCGAAATCTACGGTGCGGAGCATCTCCTGACCCGCCGCGCGGCGACACGTGAAATCGGTGAGACGCTTGTCGATCTCATCGG
Organism: Microvirga sp. HS2; assembly: GCF_055792805.1. Lineage (NCBI taxonomy): Bacteria > Pseudomonadati > Pseudomonadota > Alphaproteobacteria > Hyphomicrobiales > Methylobacteriaceae > Microvirga > Microvirga sp. HS2. The sequence goes on along the minus strand of NZ_JBVVAJ010000008.1, from coordinate 50,910 downwards.
GTGGTGGGAGGATTATACGGCCCGCAACAGGGGCGAGATGAACAATAACCCCTCTCCTGGCAACAAGGCCGGCGGCCTCACCACCATTCTTGAAAAATCGCTGGGCGCAGCGGCCAAGGGCGGCACGACTACGCTCAACGGCGTGTATCGCTATGCCGAACCTGTGACGGCGAAGGGCTTCGTGTTCATGGATACGCCCGGCTACGACCCCGTCTCCGCGACCGGACAGGTGGCGGGCGGCGCGAATGTCCTCTGCTTCACGACCGGACGCGGCTCCGCCTATGGCTGCAAGCCGACGCCGTCGATCAAGCTCGCAACCAACACCGATATCTATGACCGGATGATCGATGACATGGACATCAATTGCGGCGACATCCTCGACGGTGTCTCGATCGCCGAAAAGGGCCGGGAGATTTTCGAGACGATCCTGAAGGTCGCCTCGGGCGAGCGTACGAAGTCGGAGCTGCTCGGGTATGGCGACGCCGAGTTCCTGCCCTGGCAGGTCGGCGCAGTGATGTAAGCGACGACAAGAGTTCAACTTCAAAGGCCGATCCGGGAGGTCGGCTCACATCCGTAAGGTGCTTTCATGGAACAGACTTGGCGCTGGTTCGGTCCCGATGATCCCGTCCGCCTTCCCCATATTCGGCAGACCGGTGCGACAGGCATCGTGACGGCACTCCACCATCTTCCCTACGGCGTCGTCTGGACCGTGGAGGAGATCGAGAAGCGCAAGGCTGAAATTGCCGCCGACCGGTCCCTGGGGCTGCGCTGGAGCGTGGTCGAAAGCCTGCCGATCCACGAGAGCATCAAGATCGGCGAAGGCGATCTCACGCCGCTCTTCGACAATTACCGGCAATCGCTTCGCAACCTCGCGCATTGCGGCATCACGACCGTCTGCTACAACTTCATGCCGGTTGTCGACTGGACCCGCACCGAACTCGCCCACCCTCTTCCCGGTGGAGGAACGGCGCTGCGATTCAATGCGCATGAATACGCTGCCTTCGACTGCTTCATGCTACGACGCCCAGGCGCGGAAGGGGAGCAGAGCCCGGACGTTCTGGCGCGCGCGAAGGAATGGTATGAGCGCTCGTCGGAAGCCGATCGCAACAAGCTGCTCGCGAACATCATGGCGGGCCTCCCCGGAGCCTATGATCGATACGACATTCCGGGCCTTCGCGCCATGCTCGACCGCTACGCGGGCATCGACGCAGGCGCATTGCGTGAGAATCTGGCACGCTTCCTGCGTGAGGTCATTCCCGTGGCCGAGGAAGTGGGAATCCGCATGTGCATCCACCCGGACGATCCGCCGCGGCCATTGATGGGGCTGCCGCGTATCGTGTCGAACGCGGACGATCTGGCCTTCATCGTCAGCGCCGTCGATATGCCCGCGAACGGAATCACGCTCTGCAGCGGCTCGCTCGGAGCCGGCCCATCGAACGATGTTCCCGCGATTGCAAGGCGCTTCGCAAGCCGCATCTGGTTTGCCCATCTGCGCAACGTCGCCAAGGAGCCGGACGGCTCGTTCATGGAGGCGGACCATCTCGGCGGCGATACCGACATGGTGGCCGTGGTGACGGCTCTTCTGGAGGAGCAGAAGCGCCGGAAGGATTCCGGCGATCCGCGTTGGCGCATCCCCATGCGCCCCGATCATGGTCACGAGCTGCTCGACGATGTGGGCAAGCCGACCCATCCGGGCTATCCGGCGATCGGCCGTCTGAAGGGGCTCGCCGAACTGCGCGGCGTGATGACGGCAGTGTCCGCCCTTCGGAACCTTCCACTCTAGGAGCACCGGACAATGGGGCAGCTCACGATGGGAGGGGCACAGGTTTGCGGGCAGCGATTGTGTCCTAGGTGAAGTGATGGATTGCTTGAGGCGACCTTCTCCCAGAGATCCCCCCATTCCCGCCCTGATTACCGATGTTCATGCCAGCGGATTGGAGTAGGCCCAAAGTCACCGCGGGGCTGTCCTGGGGCGCATCACCGGCTCGCCTTATTGCTAAGACACGCTTATCATGCCCCCCGAGACGGGTGCATGTGCCTTTGATAGAATGGGAAATACAGAAACGTCCTGCCACGCCTCAGGCTCTCGGGACGTCCTTTGGCAGCCATTGGGGAAACGCTCGTGACTTCGACTGTTTACGACACGAACCTCGACAAGAATCCGGCGAACTACCAGCCGCTGACTCCTCTCTCCTTCCTGGAGCGCGCCGCAAGCGTTCACCCTGAACAGACGGCGATCATCCACGGCTCGTTGAAGCGCAGCTACCGTGACTTCTATGCCCGGTCCCGGCGTCTGGCGTCAGCCCTGGCCCGGCGCGGGATCAGTCGCGGCGACACGGTGTCCGTGGTGCTTCCCAACACCCCGGCCATGCTCGAATGCCACTACGGCGTGCCCATGGCGGGCGCCGTTCTCAACACGCTCAACACCCGGCTCGACGCCAAGATCATCGCCTTCTCGCTCGAACACAGCGAGGCGAAGGTGCTCATCACCGATCGGGAGTTTTCAGGCGTCGTGAAGGCCGCCCTCGCGCTTTCCTCGGTCAAGCCGCTCGTCATCGACTACGACGACCCCGAGTTCGCCGGTTCGGGCGAACGCCTGGGCGACCTCGAATACGAGGATCTTCTGGCCGAAGGCGATCCCGAATTCGCCTGGAGCCTGCCCGGCGACGAGTGGGACGCCATCACCCTGAACTACACATCGGGCACGACGGGCGACCCAAAAGGCGTCGTCTATCATCACCGCGGCGCATACCTGCTCGCGATGGGAAATATCGTCACCAGCGCCATGGGCCAGCACCCCGTTTACCTGTGGACGCTGCCCATGTTCCACTGCAACGGCTGGTGCTTCCCCTGGTCGCTTTCGATCGTCGCCGGAACGCATGTCTGCCTACGCGCCGTCCGCGCGAAGCCGATGTACGACGCTCTGGCCGACCACAAGGTCACGCATCTATGCGGCGCGCCCATCGTCATGTCGACGCTCCTCAACGCGCCCGCTGCGGACAAGCGCACGTTCCCGCAGACGGTCCGCTTCATGACGGCGGCGGCCCCTCCGCCGGAAGCCGTGCTGGCCGCAATGAAGGACGCAGGCTTCGACGTCACGCATCTCTACGGCCTGACGGAAGTTTATGGCCCCGCCGTCGTCAACGAATGGCATGAGGACTGGAACCAGCTGACGCCTGCGGAATATGCCGCGAAGAAGGCGCGGCAGGGCGTGCGCTATCCGGTGCTCGAAGCGCTCGACGTGCTCGACCCGGACACGCTGCGCCCCGTGCCGGCCGACGGCAAGACGCTCGGCGAGGTCATGTTCCGCGGCAATGTCGTGATGAAGGGCTATCTGAAAAATCCCGCCGCGACCGAGAAGGCCTTCGCAGGCGGCTGGTTCCATTCCGGCGACCTCGGCGTGAAATATCCCGATGGCTATGTGCAGCTGAAGGACCGCTCGAAGGACATCATCATCTCAGGCGGCGAAAATATCTCCTCCATCGAGGTGGAGGATGCGCTCTACAAACATCCCGCGGTTCAGGTCGTCGCCGTCGTCGCGATGCCCGACGAGAAATGGGGCGAGACCCCGTGCGCCTTCGTGGAGCTGAGGGCGGATCAGTCAGCGACGCCCGAGGATCTCATCGCTTGGTGCCGTCAGCATCTCGCCTCCTTCAAATGCCCGCGCACGGTAATCTTCACCGAGCTGCCGAAAACATCCACCGGCAAGATTCAGAAGTTCCAGTTGCGCGAGATGGCGCGGGCGCATGTTGGGGCGGTGTGAGGACAGGCGCCGTCAGCGCCCCTTCCACACCGGCTTGCGCTTGCCGATGAAGGCGTCGATTCCCTCCGCGGCATCCTCGGCCATCATGTTGCAGGCCATCACCTGTCCGGCATAGGCGTAAGCCTCCTCCAAGCTCATGCTGCGCTGGCGGCCGAACATGGCCTTACCGGTTCGGATCGCGACCGGGCTCTTGGCGCAAATGTCCGCCGTCAGGGATGACACGGCTGCATCGAGGTGAGCATCCGGCGCCACGCGATTGATCAGGCCGTAGGAGAGAGCGTCGTCCGCCGAGATGAAGCGCCCCGTCACCAGCATCTCGAAGGCCCGCTTGGGCGCGACGTTGCGCGAGAGCGCAACCGCCGGCGTGGAGCAGAAGAGGCCGACATTGATTCCCGATACGGCGAATGTCGCGCTCTCGGCCGCAACGGCGAGGTCGCAGGAGGCCACCAACTGGCATCCTGCCGCAGTCGCCATGCCCTGCACACGGGCGATCACCGGAACCGGCAGGTTCACGATGCTCTGCATGACGCGCCCGCAGCGCCGGAACAGGTCCTCGTAATAGTCCTGGCGCGGATGGGACCGCATTTGCTTGAGATCGTGCCCCGCACAGAACGCCTTGCCGGCAGCAGCGATCACGACGCAGCGGACGGCCTCGTCGGCGGCAAGCTCGTCCAGGTTCTGCTGAAAGGCCTGCAGCATCTCCTCCGACAGGGCATTGTACTGACCGGGCCGGTTCAGCGTCAGCGTCACGACTCCCTCCCGCTCGTCGCGGATCAGGATGGGCTCATCGGAAACAATCTGCGCGCTCATGGATCCTCTCTCCTGTCATGAATTTAAGCACGTTGTCCCTGCGAGCCAAGCTGAATAAGCTGATGCTCAATCGGCACGATCGCCCTTTTCCGCCGCGGCGATATGACAGCAAGGAAGCTCTTCATGAACAAGGCACCCATCAGCCGCTTCCCCACACCGGAGATCGCCGATCTGCCGGACGACATCCGGACGCGCATCCTGGCCGTTCAGGAAAAGTCCGGTTTCGTGCCGAACGTCTTTCTCGTCCTGGCCCGCCGTCCCGACGAGTTCCGCGCCTTCTTCGCCTATCACGACGCATTGATGGACAAGCCGGGAAATCTCACCAAGGCGGAACGCGAGATGATCGTCGTGGCAACGAGCAACGCCAACCAATGCCAGTACTGCGTCGTCGCCCACGGAGCGATCCTGCGCATCAGGGCGAAGAACCCGCTGATCGCCGATCAGGTCGCAATCAACTATCGGAAGGCCGACATCACCGACCGCCAGAAGGCGATGCTCGATTTCGCCATGAAGGTCGCCTTCGAGGCCCACACCGTCGGCGACACCGACCTGGCCCAGCTGAGCAGCCACGGCTTCAGCGAGGAGGACGCCTGGGACATCGCCGCGATCGCCGCCTTCTTCGGCATGTCGAACCGCCTGGCCAACGTCACCAACATGCGCCCGAACGACGAATTCTACATGCTGGGCAGGACGTGAGCGGCCCTCTCACGGCGAATCGGTGCTTGCGGAGGCTCGGCCGAGGAATGGATGGTGGGCCCGGCAGGACTCGAACCTGCAACCAGACCGTTATGAGCGGCCGGCTCTAACCATTGAGCTACAGGCCCTTCCAGGGAAGGTCTGATATCATCTAACCGAGGGCGGGCCGTTCGTCACCCCCCTGTTTGGCAGGGCCCCCACGCCTTGACCGGGCGACCTGCAGCCAGGACCGGCCGATCCCCTCGAATAAGTCCATGGGCAGGGCCATATCCGTGGGGCCGAGCGGCTATCGAAGGAGAGGTCTGGTGGGATTGCTGGTGGACGGGGTTTGGCAGGACCGGTGGTACGACACGAAGAGCACGGGCGGGCGATTTGTCCGGAACAGCACGGCCTTCCGCAACTGGGTCACGCCGGACGGGGCGCCGGGTCCCACGGGAACGGGCGGGTTTGCGGCGGAACCCGGGCGGTACCATCTTTATGTCTCGCTCGCTTGTCCCTGGGCCCATCGCACCCTCATCATGCGCAAGCTCAAGGGCCTGGAGACGACGATCGGCCTTTCGGTCGTGCATTGGCGCATGCTCGAGCACGGTTGGACCTTCGATGAAGGGCCCGGCACGATCCCGGATCCGATCCATAACGCGCAGTATCTTCACCAGATCTACACGGCGGCGGTACCCGCCTATACGGGCCGCGTGACGGTGCCCGTGCTCTGGGACAAGGCGAGAGCCACCATCGTCAGCAACGAGTCCGCCGAGATCATCCGCATGTTCAACTCCGCCTTCGACGGCATCGGCGCGACCCCCGGCGACTATTATCCCGAACACCTGCGGGCGGCGATCGACGGGCTGAACACGCGCATCTACGACGCCGTCAACAACGGGGTCTACAAGGCGGGCTTCGCCACCACGCAGCAGGCTTACGAGGAAGCCGTACACCCCCTCTTCGAAACCTTGGACTGGCTCGATGCGCGCCTCGCCTCGCAGCGCTATCTCTGCGGCGAGGTTCTCACGGAGGCCGACATCAGGCTGTTCACGACCCTGGTGCGGTTCGATCCCGTCTATGTGGGACATTTCAAGTGCAACCTGCGGCGGATCGCGGATTATCCGAACCTGTCGGGCTATCTGCGCGATCTCTATCAGACGGGCGGCATCGCAGAGACGGTGAACATGTTGCACATCAAGGGGCATTATTACGAGAGCCACAGGACCATCAATCCAACCGGCATCGTGCCCCTCGGCCCTATCTTGGATCTCGACGCGCCGCATGGGCGCGAGCGCCTCTAGCGTGTCGGAAGCGAGAACCGAAGGCGCTTTTTGCACGAACGATCAAGGCTTGTAGACTTCAACCTCCTCCTCGAAGCCTTCGACCGCGTGGGCTCCGAGCGGGTGAGGATTGCCCCAGAGATGCTCCACGAAGGGCTTCGACATGAGCAGCGGTTCGCCGAGACGCTTGTTGAGATCGGCGATCCGGCTCGCGAGGTTCACGTCCCGTCCGATCACCGTGAAGTCGAGGCGCTGACCCGAGCCCACATTGCCATAGGCGGCATCGCCGTGATGCAAGGCGAAGCCCACATCGATCTGCACGGGGAAGCGGCCCTCGTTGTTCGCGGCTTCGATGCGCCGCAAAGCCTTGGTCGCGGCCGTCAGCGCCGATTGCGCCGCGCCGCCCGTGTCGTCGCCGCGATCGCGCATGATGGCGAGCAGCCCATCGCCGAGATATTTCAGCACCTCACCGCCCTCGTCCTCGATGGGAGGCACGAGACAGTCGAAATAGTTGTTGAGCAGCTCCACCGCGCTCTCGGGGCTCAAGGAGGAGGATATGCGCGTGTACTCGCGCATATCCGCGAAGAGGATCGCGGAGCGGATGCGCGTCACCTGTCCGCGCTGAATCGCGCCTGAGAGAATGGCCTTATGCGGATCGTCGCCGACATAGATGCGCAGCACCTCGTCCAGGCGGTTGCTGGTGGCGCGCAGCTCCGTGACGAGCGCGAAGGACGGCATGACGAGGCGCAGGATCGTCAGCCCTTGTATCCCGAAGCCTTCGGGCGCCCGCGTTGCGAACGAGATGGCATTCTCCGCCCCATTGGTGAAGCGGATCGGGATCGTCAGGTAATGACGGTATCCCGCCTGCTTCAGCTCCGGAATGATCGGAAACAGATCGTCCGGCGTATCGGCGAGATCGAGGATGAGCCACTCGCCGATGCGGTTCACGTAGGCGAAGGGGCTCGTCTGGTAGATGGCCTCGCGCCGGTCGCCATGCGGGAGATAGCGGACGATGGTCCCCTCCTCCCGCGTCCAGAAGCGTCCGATCCCGGCATATTCGGAATGAAGCGCCTCGATGGCCGAGACGGCCCGGTCGATCGGCAGGCCCAGAGAGATCAGCCGGTGGAGGAACCCGTTCAGGACCTCGTTCGCATCCTCCATCCGGGAAGCCGTGGTCACGAGCCAGTCCCGCAAGGCGATGACCCTCGGGAGGGTTTCCGCGTCGAGACTGCGGGCCAGGGACAGAAGGTCGTCCGGAAGGGCTGCCAGGGGAGAGAGCGACATCATAGGGCCAAGGTGTGTTGTTCCCGCGGCTCCTTCAAGAAGCGGGGAGGCATGACTTGAGAAAAGATGCTATGCGCCCCAAAAGGGCAATCATTTTGACAGAGAGCCCCCGTCGTCATAGAGCCGGACCATGCCAAGCATCGAGACGCTTTTCGTCACCAAGATCTACCGCGCCGAACTGACCGGCGCCAAGGCCGAGCGCCGTAACGCCGAGCTCGAAGGAGCCTGCCTGTCCATTGCCGAGGACGACGAGGCCGGCCAGCGCTGGTGCGCCAAGAACGGCTATCCGGGATACACCTCCTATGCCTCGCTCAACGACCTGCCCTGGCGGGTGCCGGTCTTCGGGGAACTGGTGAAGGACATCGACAAGCACGTCGCCGCCTTCGCCAAGGAGCTCGAATACGACCTTCAGGGCCGCAAGCTGGTCATGGACAGCCTGTGGATCAACATCCTGCCGCCCGGCGGAATCCACACGTCCCACATCCACCCGCATTCGGTGATCAGCGGCACCTACTACGTGACGATCCCGGAAGGCGCGAGCGCGCTCAAGCTCGAGGATCCACGCCTCGGCTTCATGATGGCGGCCCCGCCCCGCAAGGCCAAGGCCAAGCCCGAGAACCGGCAATTCGCCTATATGAAGCCGGTGCCCGGCACGGTGCTGCTTTGGGAGAGTTGGTTGCGCCACGAGGTGCCGCTGAACGAGGCGGACAGCGAGCGCATCAGCATCAGCTTCAACTGCTCCTGGCAGTAGGCGGCGTCAGACTTCCGCCCACATCCGGAACAGGTTGGCGCTGGTCTTGGCGATAAGGTCGAATTCCGGCGTCTTGCCGTGCTGCGCGAAGAGGTTGCGCCGAGCGGTCTCCAAATCGAACAGAAGTTCCCGCTTGGCGCTGTCGCGCACATAGCTCTGCGCCCAGCCCACCGCAACGAGGCGCTCGCCGCGCGTGACCGGCGCGACGCGATGAAGGCTCGTGGAATCATAAGCCACCAGATGGCCCGCGGGCAGCTTGATCTCCTCCTCTCCCGAGACGGACTCGATCACGAGTTCGCCGCCGTCGTACGAGTCGGGATCGGCCAGGAAGAGCGTGAACGACACATCCGTACGCACCCCGTCCATCAGGGGATTGTCCACGTGGGACCCGTATTGCTTGCCTTGCGCGTAGCGGCTGAAGAGAAGCGGCGTCAGCGCCTTGGGCCGGACGGCGAGCTGGAAGACCTCGTTCGACTGAATGGCCTTCGCCACCCGCTCGCGCAGGAGCGTGAGGGCGGCGCCTTCCCGAGCCTGCTCGTTGTCCTTCACGAGCTTGGCGCTCCACCCCGCCGTGGCTCGCCCGTCCTCGAACCGCATGGAGCCGAGGGTGGCGCGGATCTCCTCGATCTCGCCGGGGGACAGAACATCCGCAATGGTGATCAACATCGTGCGCCAACCTTCAGACTTGCCTTCAGCCCTCATAGAATGTAGCTAAGTGCCTGTAAAGACTAGTAGTTTTTAGCATTTCTAAACTAGCCGCCGGCAGCCTTGACCTGCTGGAAGGGGACAAAGATGAAAAAGCGCAAGATTTGGGCGGGCTTGAGCACCGCCGTTCTCGTTGCGGCTCCGGTCGCGCCTCAGGCCGCCGGCGTGCCGACCTATCCTCCGGCCACGGTCGAGGCAAAGGCGAATCAGCACCTGCTGCAATTCGCCCAGGCTCACCAGGGCCACGCCGCACCGGCGACGGCCCGCGGGGAAGGTGGCGAGGGTGGCGAAGGTGGAGGCGCCGCGAAGCTTGCTCCCCCTCTTCATCTTTATCGCGGGATCGAAATGATCCGGGGGCACCTGCTGGTCGGCAACGAACTCATCGAAGCAGGCCGCTGGGCCGATGCCCTGCCCCACTTCCTGCACCCGGAAGAGGAGATCTACGCCAGCCTGCGCGATGACCTGAAGGCGTTCAGCATCGCGCCGTTTCAGGCGGCCCTGAAGTCGCTGTCGCAGACCGTGAAGGCCAAGAACAAGGACGCCTATGCCCGCGCCCGCGCCGCCCTCGATGAGCGGCTTTCCGCCGCCGAGACGGCCGTTCGCGCGAAGGAGGAGAAGGGGCTCTATTTCACCCTCGAAACGGCGCTGGAAGTTCTGCAGCAGGCGGCCGACGAATATGGCGAGGCCATCGAGAAGAACCGCATCGCGAACGTGGTCGAATACCAGGACGCGCGCGGCTTCGTGTTCGAGGCGGATCGTCTGGTCGGCACGGTGATGCAGGACGCCGGCGCGAAGGACGCCGAGGCCGCAAAAGCCCTCAAGGCGAGCCTGGAAGAGCTGAAGGCGGTGTTCCCCGCCGTTACGCCTCCCAAGCAGCCGGTGAAGGATGCAGCCGAATTCCTCAGCGCCATCGCCAATTTCGAGCTTCAGCTCGGGAACTTCCAGTAACGTTCGCGATGCGCGAAGGCCTGCACATTCTGCGGCGGGTGGTGCCCGCCCTGATCGTCGCCACGCTGGTCGGGGGCGCGGCGGAAAAACCCGCCGCCCTCGATGTCGAGCACTGGCGGCAGGCCTTCGCGCGTCCCGACCACGCACCCGAGCCTGCGGGGAACCCCACGATTCCGGAGAAGGTGACGCTCGGCGCGGCACTTTTCGAGGACAAGCGCCTGTCCGGCTCCGGTGATGTGTCGTGCTCGACATGCCATCAGGCGGAACTGTCGTTCTCGGACGGTGTCGAGCGCCATCCCGGCCTCGACGGTCAGCCTCTCGACCGGCGCACGCCGCCGCTCTGGAACATGGCCTGGGGCCTCTCCTGGTTCTGGGACGGCCGAGCGGCGAGCCTGGAGACACAGGCCGCCGGCCCCATCGAGAACAAGCGCGAGATGGGAGGCGATCTCAAGCGAGCCATCGAGACTCTCGCGGCCGATGCGCTGATGCGGCAATCCTTCGCGGCGGCCTTCCCCGAAGATCCCGCCGTCACGCGCGACAATCTCACGAAGGCGCTCGCCGCCTTCGAGCGCACATTGATTTCTCCGGAAACGCGCTTCGACCGATGGGTGAAGGGCGACGACAGGGCCCTCGACAAGGATGAGCTCGCCGGTCTCGCGCTCTTCGTCGGGAAGGCCGGCTGCGTCGCCTGTCATCAGGGCTGGCGCTTCACCGACGAAGCCTTCCATGACATCGGTCTCACCGGCGACGACAAGGGACGCGGCCCGGTCCTCGGTGTGAAAGCGGCGGATCATGCGTTCAAGACGCCGAGCCTGCGCGAGCGCGTGTGGAGCGCGCCCTACATGCACGACGGGTCGCTCGCCACCTTCGAGGACGTGGTGGACCATTATGCGAAAGGCATTGTGAAGCGCCCCACCCTTTCGGCCGATCTGCCGCGATCGATCGACCTCAGCGAAAGCGAGCGCGCGCAGCTGGTCGCCTTCCTCAACACGATTTCGAGCGACGATCCCCCGCGTCCCGCGACCCTGCCGCCGAAGACCATGACCTTGGGCGCGACGGCCCAGGCCGTCTCCACCACGACGGTAAGCCAGAAGGACAAGCGCTTCGCGCCCGGGGCCATTCTGCTGAAGCTGGGCGAGGCCCTGCGCATCGTCAACGACGACACGCGCACGCACAACGTGCGCGTCGACGGCGCGAACCTGCACTTCAACTCCGATGGGCAGAACCCCGGCGATACGGTGACCCTCGGTTTCGACCAGCCGGGCCATTACGACATCATCTGCGGCATCCACCCGGAGATGCGCCTGAGCCTGGACGTGGCCTCCGCGACCGCTCCCTGACGGCATAAAATAGACGCCTCGTTTCCGGCGGCGCGGCTTGTCCGCCTGCGGTATAAGAGAGGCATGAACAGCGATGACACTCTCTTTGCCGCCCTGATCGCCCGCGATCCCTCCTATGAGGGCTTCGCCTATGTAGGCGTGAAGACCACCGGCATCTTCTGCCGCCTCACCTGCCCCGCCCGCAAGCCGAAGCGCGGCAACGTGGTTTTCTTCGGAAGCTGCGAGGATGCGCAGAACGCGGGCTTCCGTCCCTGTCTGCGCTGCAGGCCGCTGGATCGTCAGCGGCCGACGAACGGCGCCCTCGATACCTTGCGCGAGAAAATCAAGGCCGAGCCGGAGCGGCGATGGAGCGCCGCGGACATCCGGGACCTCGGCTACGATCCTTCGACGGTCCGTCGCGCCTTTCAACGCGAGTACGGCGTCACCTTCGCTCAATATGCGCGATCCCAACGCCTGGGGAACGCCGTCAGCCGCCTGCAACGGGGAGGATCCGTCATGGACGCGCAACTGGATGCCGGATACGAATCCGGGAGCGGGTTTCGTGAGGCGATCACGAAGCTCGTCGGAGATGCGCCCCTTCGCGCGACAGGGCGCAGCATCCTCACGGCCCGATGGCTGGATACGCCCATCGGCGCCATGCTCGCCATCGCGGACGACAGCGGCGTTCACCTTCTCGAATTTTCCGAGCGCGCAGCGCTTCCCAAGGAGATTGAACGGCTGAAGACCCGCGTCGGGCCGATCTGCTTCGGAAACAATCCGGTTCTCGATGAGCTGTCCTGCCAGATGGAGCGATATTTCTCCGGCCGGTCCCTGTCTTTCGACGTGCCGGTCGTGCAGCGAGGGAGCGCATTCGAGGCGTGCGTCTGGGAGGCTCTGCGCCAGATCCCGGCTGGCAGCACGCGCAGCTATGGCGAGATCGCCCGCCACATCGGACGCCTCGATGCGCCACGCGCCGTGGCCCGCGCCAATGGAGCCAATCAAGTGGCCATCATCGTTCCCTGCCACCGGGTGATCGGGGCCGATGGATCCCTGACCGGATACGGCGGCAAGCTCTGGCGCAAGAAATGGCTGCTCGAGCACGAGCGGCGCATGGCCGCCGGTTCCACGCTGCCTTGTCGGCTATCCGAGCAACCGCAACTTGCGCTTTAGGCCGCGCCTCAGGCGCGGTTCCTCCCGATCTTCGGCAGGAAATAGGTGAGCAGCCCGATCGCCGGCAGGAACGACACGACCTTGTAGACCGTCTCGATGCTGGTCAGGTCGGCGAGTTCTCCGAGCACGGCGGCGCCCAGACCGCCCATGCCGAAGGAAAGGCCGAAGAACAGCCCCGCAATCGTGCCGACGCGGCCCGGCACCAGTTCCGTCGCGTAGACGAGGATGGCGGAGAAGGCGGAAGCGAGCACGAGGCCGATGATCACGCTGAGGATCGTCGTCCAGAACAGGCTGGCATAGGGCAGCATCAGCGTGAACGGCAGCACGCCGAGGATCGAGATCCAGATCACATAGCGCCGCCCGATCCTGTCGCCGATGGGACCGCCGATGACCGTGCCGGCCGCCACCGAGCCGAGGAAGATGAAGAGATAGATCTGCGCTTCCTGCACCGAGACCTGGAACTTGGAGATCAGGTAGAAGGTGAAGTAGCTGGAGATGCTGGCCGTATAGAAGTTTTTCGAGAACACGAGCAGCATCAGGATCGTGATCGACACGCCGATGCGCCTGCGGGACAGGGGCGATGTGGTCGCGGCCGCGCGCGGCTTGGCTTTCATGTCCGCGACCCGTGCCCGATACCACCGCCCCACGTTGAACAGAATGATCATGGCGAGCAGCGCGACGCCCGAGAACCAGGCGATGCTCGCCTGGCCGAACGGCACGACGATGAAGGCCGCGAGCAGCGGGCCGAGCGACGAGCCCAGATTGCCGCCGACCTGGAACACCGATTGAGCCAGCCCATGCCGCCCGCCGGAGGCCATGCGGGCCACACGGGAGGATTCCGGATGGAACACGGAGGAGCCCATGCCCACAAGGGCCGCCCCCATCAGCAGCAGCGGATAGGAACTCGCACGGGACAGGGTGAGGAGGCCGATGAGCGTGAAGCCCATGCCGACCACCAGGGAAAACGGCTGCGGCTTCTTGTCGGTATAGGTGCCGACCAGAGGCTGCAACAGAGAGGCCGTGAGCTGGAAGGTGAGCGTGAGAAGGCCGATCTGGCCGAAATCGAGATGGAAGTTCGCCTTGAGGATCGGGTAGATCGCCGGCAGCAGGGACTGGATCAGGTCGTTGAGAAGATGGGAGATGCTGATCGCCGCCAAGATCGGGATCGTCACCCGCTCGATAGAGGTCCGAACAGGCGCGGCGGCAAAGGCAGGCGACTTGGTGTCCATTGGCGTTCTTGAGGTTAGGCCAAGCGACGCCCGGCCCGGGAAGGCGTTTCCAAACCGGCTATATACCAGATTGTTTCCCCATGACCCCATAGGATCCTGCAAGGCAGGGTTGTTACATCGGCAACGACCCATGTTACAAAGATGCGCAAACGCATCTCGCCGTCACAAGGTCATCCCAATTCGGAATTCGTGCGACGGGACGAAGGGAGCACGGATAAGCCGACCCTGAGAGCGACAACGGGCAATCTTCATGGCACAGGCCAATGCGGACAGCGACGTGTGCGCGGACGATGTCGTCATCCAGGCCGACGGGCAGACGATCACGCTGCTGAACGTGCAGAAAGCCATGGTCGGCGCAGCGGACTTCCTGTTCTGATCCGAGGGACCTTGCGGACACCATGAGGCGGGGCTCGCCCCTGCCCTCATCGCTCCTGCTCCTGCGCCAGGGCAGCGGTCTTCTCGTGCCGCTTGCGATAGGTTCCAGCGCTCTGCGGCTTCACCAGGAGCATGCGGATCTCGGGATGCTGCTCCCTCACCTGCGCCTCGATCCGCGTGACGCAATCCTCGATGCCGGCCGTCGTCAGATCGTCCTGGAAATCGATGCTCAAGGCGGCCACCACCTGCCGCGGCGCGAGATGAACGGTGAGGATTCCGTTGGCGCGCTCGATGGCAGGATCCGCCTGGACGATGCGAAGGATCGAATCCTGCAGGCCGGGACGCGCCGACTCGCCGATCAGAAGTCCCTTCGTTTCCCGCGCAAGCACGAGAGCCGTGAACGCCAGCACGCAGCCGATCCCGACCGAGGCAAGGCCGTCGAGTTCCGGCATCTCGAAGACATGGGCAGCGGATATGCCGATGAGCGCAATGGTCAGGCCGACGAGGGCCGCGCTGTCTTCGAACAGAACCGTGAAGGTCGTCGGGTCCTTGCTCTCGCGCACGGCGCGGTAATAGCCAAGGTTCCCCTTCGCATGCCGGAACTCCTTGAGAGCCACCCACCAGGACCCGCCCTCGAAGAGGAGCGAAAGCCCCAGGACCACGTAGTTGACGGTTGGGTTCTCCACGGGGGCCGGACGGCGAATGTGGCTGATGCCTTCGTAGAGCGAGACGCCGGCGCCGAGAGCGAAGATCAGGATCGCGACGATGAACGTCCAGAAATAGAGCTCACGCCCGTAGCCGAGCGGGTGATGCACATCGGCGGGCCGCGCCGCCTGGCGCAGTCCATAGAGCAGCAGCAACTCGTTGCCAGTATCGACGAGGGAGTGCACTCCCTCGCTCAACATGGCCGAGCTTCCCGTCCAGGCGGCTGCGACGAATTTGGTGATCGCAATCAGAAGATTGCCCAGGAGCGCCGCATAGATGACCTTCTTGGATGAATTCTGTGCCGCCATTCGCCGCTCGCTCCTCGACAAGGCAAACGAGCAGGACGCGGAATCTGTTTCCTCGGCAGCCCGGCGTCACGATCATCCGATAAGCCATTTGAGCACCAGCGGCAGCAGCAGCGCCGTCACCAGAGCATTGAGCCCCATGGCGATGCCGGCGAAGGTGCCCGCCAGGGAATTCACCTGGAAGGCCCGGGCCGTGCCGATCCCGTGAGAGGCGAGCCCCACGGCAAAGCCGCGCGCGCGCCAGTCCTTCATGCGCAGGGCATTCATGAGAGGCGTCACCATGACCGATCCGATGACGCCGGTGAACATGATGAGAATGGCGGTCAGGGCCGGATCGCCGCCAAGCGTTTCCGTGATGCCCATTCCGACCGGCGCTGTCACGGATTTCGGCGCCAGTGAAATGAGAATGGAGCGGGGCATGCCGAACAACTGCGCGACAGCGATCGCCGAGGCGATGGCGGTCACGGAGCCCACGACCAGCGCGGCCACCATGGGTAGGAGAGTGCGCAGCACGATCCGACGGTTCTCGTAGAGCGGAATGGCAAGCGCAACGGTGGCGGGACCGAGCAGGAAGTGAACGAACTTCGCGCCTTCGAAATAGACCGGATACGCCGTGCCTGTTGCCCAGAGCACGAGAGCGACCGCGATGACGGACATCAGAACCGGGTTGCACAGGGGATGGCGGCCGAAGGCCTGCGAGATGCGGTCGGCGACCACATAGGCCCCCAGCGTCACGACAAGCCAGAGCAGCGGCGTCTGCGAGAGGTAAACCCACAGAGAGAAAGCCTGATCGGTCATGACTTCTTCCCCAGATTGCCTTCGTCTGCGGCTTCCATGGCCGAGCCGCTCAGGCGAGACACGACGACGAAGGTCACCACCGTCACAACGAGCGTAATGAAAGTCGAAACGACCAGGGCGACGACGAGCCCGACGCCGTACGCCTCCAGCACATCGAGCCGCTGCACGACGCCGACGCTCGCCGGGATGAACAGGAGCGACAAATGCGCGAGCAATCCCTTGCCCGTCGAGTCCAGCGTGCGGCCGAACTCGGGCAGTGTCTTCTTGACCCGGTCACGCAGGCTCAAGACGGCGAGCAGGATGAGCATCCCGAGAACGGGACCCGGCAGAGGCCAGCCGAAGCCGCGGACGACCACCTCGCCGACGAGTTGGCACAGAAGAATGACGGTTAAGCTGACGATCATGAGAAGCCCCAGGAACGGCGCGTGAATTCATATCGTCCTATATACCGCCCATCCGTGAGCTTGGCAGGCTCTTGAGCCGCTGCGTTGCCGCGACTGTCCTCCTAAGCTTGGCCGTGATACCAGAGCGCCGAAGGGCCGACTTGGGAGGCGGCGTTCCTGGTCTCCACAAGCGATGCCGAGGTAGATTGGGCCATGAACGACACGTCTCTTCTTCTGCGTCTGGGTGTTGCGCTTGCCATAGGGCTTCTCGTCGGCCTCGAACGCGGCTGGCAACAGCGGGACGAAGAGGAAGGCGAGCGCACGGCGGGTTTGCGAACCTATACGCTCACCGCCTTGCTGGGTGCCCTGTCGGCGCTCCTCGCGACCTATACCAACCCTGTGTTTCTCGGCCTCTCCTTCCTCGGCTTCGCCCTCGCGTTCGGGGCCTTCGCATGGCTGGAGGCGAAGAGCGAGCGGAACTTCAGCGTCACGGGCGTCGTCGCCGCCCTGCTGACCTTCGCCCTCGGTGCCTATGCGGTGCTCGGGGATCTGCAGATCGCCATTGCGGCCAGCGTGATCGTGGCCCTCATTCTCGCCCTCAAGCAGCCGCTTCATTCATGGCTCAGGCGTCTGACGTGGCTGGAGATCCGCTCCGTCCTCGTCCTGCTGGCGATGACGTTCCTCGCACTCCCGATGCTGCCGAACAGAACGGTGGACCCGTGGGATGCCATCAATCCATCGCAGATCTGGCTTTATGCGATCATCATCGCGGCCATCTCGTTTACGGGATACATCGCCATCCGCATCATGGGCAGCCAGGCCGGCGTGGCTTTGGCGGCGCTCGCAGGCGGCTTGGCCTCGTCGACCGCAACGACGGTGACCCTCTCGCGCATGGCGCGCGAGCATCCGGAGGCGAGCCCCCTCCTCGCCGGCGGCATTCTGCTCTCGGGCTCGGTCATGATCGTGCGCGTCCTCGTCATCGCGAGCGCCTTGAACAACGCCCTCCTTCTGCCGCTCGCGTGGCCCCTGGGCGCGGCCGGCCTCGTGACCGCCGCCATCGCGGGCCTGCTCTTCCTGACCCACGGCCGTGGGAGCGAGGAGCATCCTCAATTGAACATCAGAAACCCCTTCGACCTCGGCACGGCCCTGCAACTGGCTGCGCTGATCGCCGTCATCAGCCTGCTGGCGAAGCTGGTGAGCGGCGTCATGGGCAATGCAGGCCTCACCATTCTTGCGGCGCTCTCCGGCATTGCCGATGTCGATGCGATCACGCTGTCCCTCGCGCGCCTGTCGCATGACGGCATTTCCCCCGGCGCCGCCGTGCTCGGCATCGGCGTCGCCGTTGCCGTCAACACGCTGGTGAAGGCGGGTATGACGTTCAGCCTAGGAACGGCAAAAGCAGGTTGGATCGTCTCCGGAACGAGCTTTGCCGCGATTGCGGCGGGGGGCGCGGCGTTCGCCTTTGCCGCCTGATCCGGGAATGAAAAAGGCGGGCCTCGAAGCCCGCCTTTTCAATCCGCTCAGTTGTCCAGGAAGCTCCTGAGCTTCCGCGACCGCGACGGGTGCTTCAGCTTGCGCAGGGCCTTCGCCTCGATCTGACGGATGCGCTCGCGAGTCACCGAGAACTGCTGGCCGACCTCTTCGAGAGTGTGGTCGGTGTTCATGCCGATGCCGAAACGCATGCGCAGCACGCGCTCCTCGCGCGGCGTGAGCGAGGCGAGAACGCGCGTGGTGGTCTCGCGCAGGTTCGACTGGATCGCGGCGTCGATCGGCAGGATCGCGTTCTTGTCCTCGATGAAATCGCCGAGATGTGAATCCTCCTCGTCGCCGATGGGCGTTTCGAGGGAGATCGGCTCCTTGGCGATCTTGAGGACCTTGCGCACCTTCTCCAGCGGCATGGCGAGCTTTTCCGCCAGCTCCTCCGGGGTCGGCTCACGGCCGATCTCGTGCAGCATCTGACGCGAGGTGCGGACGATCTTGTTGATCGTCTCGATCATGTGCACCGGGATGCGGATCGTGCGGGCCTGATCCGCGATGGAGCGCGTGATCGCCTGACGAATCCACCAGGTGGCATAGGTCGAGAACTTGTATCCGCGGCGGTACTCGAACTTATCGACCGCCTTCATGAGGCCGATATTGCCCTCCTGGATCAGATCCAGGAACTGAAGGCCGCGGTTCGTGTACTTCTTGGCGATGGAGATCACGAGGCGCAGGTTCGCCTCGATCATTTCCTTCTTCGCCTGGCGCGCTTCGCGCTCGCCCTTCTGCACCATCATGACGATGCGGCGGAATTCCTGGATTTCCAGGCCCGTCTCGCTCGCCAGATTGTGGATCTGCTCGCGCAGGTCGTGGATGCCGTCCTTCGCCTTGGCGACGAAATCCTTCCAGCCCCTGCCGCCGAGCTTCGAGACGCGCAGAACCCATTTGGGATCGAGCTCCCAGCCCTGGTAGTGCTTCAGGAACTCCTCGCGCGCGACGCCGTGGCTTTCCGCAAGACGCATCAGGCGGCCCTCATGGGAGATGAGGCGCTTGTTGATGTCGTAGAGCTGCTCGACCAGGGCTTCGATACGGTTGTTGTTCAGCGACAGCGACTTCACCGCAGCGACGATGTCCGACTTCAGCTCGCGGTACTTGCGCTCCTGAGCCGGGGTCAGCTGCTTGTTCTGCATGCGCTGTTCCACATGCTCGACCTGCAGGCGGCGCAGCTTCTTGTAGTTGTCGGCGATGGAATCGAAGGTTTCGAGAACGCGCGGCTTCAGCTCGGCTTCCATGGCCGAGAGCGACACGTTGTTCTCCATGTCGTCGTCGTCCATCTCGCCCTCGGGCGGGGCCATGCCCTCCTCGCCCTCCGGCGCCTCCTCCTCGGCCTCCTCGCCCATGGCGTCGACCTTGGGCGCTCCCTTGCCGTCGGGTCCGGCATAGGTGGCCTCGAGATCGATGATGTCGCGCAGGAGCACCCGGCCCTCGACGAGCTCGTCGCGCCAGATGATGATGGCCTGGAAGGTCAGCGGGCTTTCGCAGAGGCCCGCGATCATGGCCTCGCGGCCGGCCTCGATGCGCTTGGCGATGGCGATTTCGCCCTCGCGGGAGAGAAGCTCCACCGAGCCCATCTCGCGCAGATACATGCGCACCGGGTCGTCCGTGCGGTCGGTCGGCTCCTTGGCCGTGGTCTCGCGGACCGCGACAGCGCGGGTCTGGGACGCCTCGACGAGGTCGCCTCCGTCGGCCTCCTCCTCCTCGGCCTCGGCCTGGGCGCCCTCGTCCGTCTCCTCCGACTCGACGACGTTGATGCCCATCTCGGAAAGCTGGCCGAGCACATCCTCGATCTGCTCCGAGGAGAATTCCTCCGGCGGCAGAACCTCGTTCAACTCATCATACGTGACGTACCCGCGCTTTTTCGCGAGCTTGATCATCCGTTTAACGGCGGCATCGCTCAGGTCGAGCAGAGGCCCGTCGCTCGTTTGCTCCGGAGCTGTCGTCTCGCCTTCTTCCCGTTCGGTTGCCTTCGTTGCCATGCTTTGCCTTACTCCAGCGCCCCGTCGGCCCCCCCAACGAGACCTACGATACGCGAATGGGCAGCAAGGCCTATGGGCCCGGCCACCCGGAAATTCCTGACCATAAAACAGTAAGTCAATTGACTAACCGTTAACCATCTCCCGCCCGCCAGGGCCTCGTCTCGATCTCAGAAGCCGGCTCCCCCAGCGGACCCGTTCTTGTCCAAGTCGGCCTCGGCACCCTCGACGGAGGACAGTTGATTTTGGACCTCTCGCAGCCAGGCGAGATTGGCCTCGTTGTCCTCTTCGGCAAGCGCGCGCTCGGCGGCCCGAAGTTCGCTATGTAACGTGCGCGCACGGCGATGCAAGGTGATGGCTTGCCTCAATGCGTCTTCAAGCCGCAAGGGATCCGCGTGCGGATCGAGCATCCAGCGGTCGCCGGGGCGGACGAGGGCGTTCAGTCTGTCCGCCGCCTGGGCCATCCCGGCCCGCTCCAGGCGGGCCTGCATCACTGTCAGATCGGCCGGTTCGCCGCTCGCGGCGCCGTCCAGCAGGAGACTGCGCATCATCTGGGCGCTGCGCCCCTCAAGTTCAAGATCTGCAAGGGTTTCCGCGTGATTCTGGATGAGGTCCGGGTGCGTCAGGAAGGTGCAGAGGATCATCGCTTCCCGGGCACTTTCCGCCGTTCCACCGGTAAAGATCGGGCTGCGCGCCAGGAGCGGCGACACGCTCAAACGGGCGCTCGGCGTCGTCGGTCCGGGGCCGCGGAAATCACGTCGGCCGCCTCCGCCCTGACGCTTGAAACGATTGGCGCGGGGATCGGGGCTTAAAGCCGCAAGACGGCTTTCGATCTCCTCCCGGTAGTACCGTTTGAGGGTTTCGTCGCGAATCAGCGCAAGTGATTCGCGCAGGCGCCGCTCCAAACCGGCCCGCCGCTCGGGGGTATCGAGCGGCCCGGCCTCGGCCTCCCGCGCCCAGAGAATGTCCACCAGCGGCTTGGCCGCGCCAAGCACCCGCTCGACCGCGCTGCGCCCCCCGGAGCGGGCAAGGTCGTCCGGGTCCTGGCCCTCCGGCAGGAGGGCAAAGCGCAGGGATTGGCCGGCGGTGATGTTCGGCAGCGCCGTCTCGAGCGCACGATAGGCGGCCCGCTGACCGGCCTTGTCGCCGTCGAAGCAGAGGATCGGCTCCTCCGAGAGCCTCCACAGCAGCGTCAGCTGGTCCTCCGTCAGGGCCGTGCCGAGAGGCGCAACGGCGTTGGGAAAGCCTGCGACGGAGAGCGAGATCACGTCCACATAGCCCTCGACCGCGATCACCGCGCCCCGGTCATGGGCGGCCTGGCGGGCGAGGTGGTAATTGTAGAGAAGCCGTCCCTTGTTGAAGAGCGGCGTATCCGGCGAGTTCAGGTATTTCGCCGGCACATCGGCGCTCATGGCGCGCCCGCCGAAGGCGATCACACGGCCCCGCACGTCGCAGATCGGGAACATCACCCGGTCGCGGAAGCGGTCATAAGGGACCTTCACGTCCTCGCCTGCGATCAGCAGCCCCGCCTCCACCATCATGTCGATGGAGACGCCCTTCCCGGCCAGGTGATCGCGCAGGGCGAAACGGTCCGGCGGCGCATAGCCGATGCGGAAGCGCTTCTGCGTCTCCAGGCTCAGGGACCGGCCCGCCAGGTAATCGCGAGGCTTCAGGCCGAAGCGGCCCTGGAGCGAAGCCTCGAAGAACTCCGTCGCCATCTCCATGACGTCATAGAGCGTCTTGCGCTTCACCTCTTCCGCCCGATCTTCCGGCGCGAGCTTGGGCAGAGGCACCCCCGCCTCTCCCGCCAGCCGCTCCACGGCCTCCGGGAAGGAGAGCCCCTCTGTCTCCATGACGAAGGTGAAGATGTCCCCATGCTTGCCGGAGGAGAAGCAGTGATAGAACTGCTTCTGGTCGTTCACGTAGAAGGACGGCGTCTTCTCCGCGTTGAAGGGCGAGAGGCCCTTCCATTCCCGACCGGCTTTCTTCAGGCGCACGCGCTTGCCCACGACGGCCGAAACCGGCAGCCGGGCGCGGATCTCTTCGAGGATCTGGGGTGGGTAGCGCAACTTCAGCGGACTCCAAACATGCTCCTTAAACTAGGGCGGCAGAGCTGAAGCAGGAAAGCGAACGGCCAAGCTGTTCTTTGCCCGCAATCCACAGGGCGGCGCCGTTCCCTGCCTTGGACTGGTCAATGGATGGGTACCGTCTGGGCTATGCGCCTGAAGCAACCGGCAGCTTTATGCGGGCCAGGAGCCCACCCCCGTTCTGCCTGTTACACAGTTGGACCTGAGCCCCAATCCGGGCGGCGAGCGCTTTGACGATCGAGAGCCCGAGTCCCGTTCCCTCCTGCTCGCCTGTTCCGCGAACGAAGGGATCGAAGACGCGGGGGAGCAGATCCTCCGGGATTCCCGGTCCCGTATCGGCGATCTCGACAGTGACCGTCCCGTTCTGCGCCTGGAACGAGAGATCCACGTGCCCGCCGCGCGGTGTGTAGCGGATCGCGTTGTCGAGCAGGTTCGACAGCAGCATCTCGAGATCGTGCCGCTCGGCCCTGATCGGAATGGCCGTCATCTCGGACGAGGAGATCGTGATCTCCTTGCTCTCCGCCTGCAGGATCAGGCCGGCGATCGCCTCCTGTAGGACCTCCGACAACGGCACTGGTGTAGGAGCTTCGGGCGCCGGCAGTGTTTCGGCGCGGGCGAGCGCCAGCAGCTGGCTGGTCAGGGTCGACATCCGCAGGATACCGACCTCCATTTCGTCGAGCACATCACCGGCTCCGATGGGGTTCTCCAGCCGGCGCAGGTTGCGCACCTGAATTCTGAGGGCGGTGAGCGGCGTGCGAAGCTGATGCGCTGCGTTCGAGACAAACTGCCGCTGGGCGGACAGCATGAGCCTGACGCGCGAAAGCGCCTCGTTCATCGCACCGACGAGGGGAACGATCTCACCCGGAAGGTCGGACGAGGACAGCTGCTGCGTCGAGTCGGGCTGCCGCGCCAGAAGCTCATGGGTGAGATGGTCCACCGGGCTCAGGATCCGGCCGACGACCAAGCGCACCAGAAGCCAGGATATGGGAATGAGCAGGAAAGTGGTGATGAGCGCCGGCAATGCCGCCTTGAGGGCGAGTTCCCGGCGCACCTGCGACTGCTGTGAAACCTGAACGGTTCCGTCGTCCAGGACCCAGGTATAGCTGCGCCATCCCCCCTCCGGCGTGGTGAAGTTCGAAAATCCGGTCTTCGTTTGACGCGGCAGATCGAAATGGGGCGGAAAGGATTTGAGCAGGCGCCCATCCGGATCCCAGGCCTGCACGACGATCATGTCGCCGGCGTCCAGCGGAGGCGCGGGCATCTGGGCGAGGTCGTCGACGGAGCCGACCACATCGAGCGCGATTCCGCGCATCTGATCGTCGAGGAAATTGTCGGGATCCTGCTGCGCGACGATGTAGGCCCCCACTCCACCGGCCAGCCCGAAGGAGATCAGCAGCAGCGTGAACCACATCGTGAGCTGTTTGCGGAGTGAACTGCGATGCCTCATTTGGCAACCATCCAGCCGACACCACGGACATTGCGGATGATGTCGTTGTCGAACTTGCGGCGAATATAATAGATCAGGACATCCACGGCATTGCTCTCGACCTCGTCCCCCCACCCGTAGAGCGCATCCTCCAGCTGCTTGCGCGACAGGATGGCCCCGGGCCGCTCCAGCAGCGCCTGCATGAGCGCGAATTCCCGCGCCGGCAGAAGCTGCGTGATGCCCTTGTAAGTGGCCTGGTGTCCGGCGAGATCCAGCACGATCTCGGATGACTGAATTCGCGACGTGGCATGGCCGGCGTGACGGCGGACGACAGCCCTGATCCGGGCCGCGAGTTCGTCGAAGTCGAAGGGCTTCACCACGAAGTCGTCGGCGCCGAGATCGAGGCCGGCCACGCGGGTCTCGATGTCGTCATGCGCCGTGATGATCAGGACGGGCGTCGTGTCCCTGCGACGCCGCATGTCCTTCAACACGTCGAGACCTGCCTTGTCGGGCAGCCCCAGGTCGAGCAGGACGACGGAATATGGCATTGCTTTGAGGGCCACGAGAGCGTCCTCGCCCGTGCGCGCCCAATCGACCGCGATCCCCGTCCCTTCGAAGGCCTGGGTCAAACTGCGCCCGATCAAAGGATCGTCCTCGACCAGCAGAATCCGCATGCCGCCTGCCCTTGTTGCAGATCCGAGTTCAGCGCCAACGAGTGGAACACTCAAGGATGCATTTTGCCGCCTTGGCCAAGAGAAGTCGCCACGCGTGTCCTCATTTTCCCCTAAGTCGAGCCAAGTATCATCGCAGCCAGGTACAGATCGCGTACCTTCATGCAATGGAGAAATCCGATGAAGAAATTCCTGATTGCCGCTTCGGCCCTGGCCTCCCTCATGGCAGCCCCCTTCGCGGCCCAGGCCGCAACGCCGTCGTCACAGCCGTCGCAGTCCTCCCAGTCCTCGCAGCCCTCCATGTCGTCCGAAGCCCCTCGGGTCCAGAAGCATGCAACGGTCCGACATCATACGGCCAAGCATCATGCCCCTCGGCATCACACGGCGATGAACCAGACAAAGCACAAGACCACTAGCCCGACTTCGACAGGATCCACCCGCTGAACCTGAAGAGTCGATTGACGCCTTGCATCCCCGGGCGTGTCCCGGGGATGCCTTTCTCTCCTCTACCGGATGGCCCATCGGATCGCCCCTTACGCCTTGCGAACGCCACCGTCGAAAGGCTCGCTCGGCACCCCGCCGCAGGGCGCGAACCCGGTCTTCAGTCCCGCGACCACTCCGTCGCCAGGACAATGTGGGTCGTGGCGGTGGCCACGCCCTTTACGGCCGCAACGGCATCCCGGATCCTGTTGAGGGTCGCGTTGGAATCGCAGGTGACCATGACCATCAGATCGATGGCCCCAGTCAGCGAGTGGCATGCCGTGATCTCCGGAATTCCGGACAGGATGGGCACCACCTGCCTGCAGCGAAAGCCCGGCTCGAAGGTCACGGCGATCATGGCTTTGACGGCGGAATCATGGGCCGGGGCGAGCTCCACCGTATAGCCCTTGATGACACCCTCGCGTTCGAGGCGCCGCATCCGCTCCTGGGTCGCACTACGGGACAGGCCGACCGTGCGCGCGAGTCCGACGAGGCTTTCCCTTGCGTTCCTCCGCAAGGCCCCCACGAGAATCTTGTCTTTGTCGTCCAGCATGACGCCTCTTACGGTGCTTCGACCGGCATTTAGCCGGTCCAGCCGTCATCTTGTCGAGTGAAACCGGCCGAACATTCATGAAGATGAAGGCCGGATTCACAAGGAGCTTCCAATGGCACTCGATCTCACGAACGCGGTCCTTCTGCCCATCGACATGCAGAAGGCCTTCGACGATCCCTCCTGGCCGCGCCGCTGGAACCGGGCCGTCGACGCCAACGGGCTCCTGCTGCTCGACGCCTGGAGGACGGCTCGCAAGCCGCTCATCCATGTCAGGCACGACTCGGTCGAACCGGGATCGAGCCTCGGCCCCGACCGGCCGGGCAACGGCTTCCGGGAGGGCTTCGGCCCACGAGGCGACGAGCCCCTCGTCATCAAAAGCGTGAACTCGGCCTTCATCGGCACCGATCTCGACCTGCGCCTCCGGCGGCTTGAAACCGGAACGATCGTCACTTTCGGCATCACGACCGACATGTGCGTCTCGACCACCGTGCGCATGGGAGCCAATCTGGGATACCGCATGATCCTGGTCGAGGATGCCTGCGACTGCTTCGACCTCCCCGACGGCAGGGGCGGCACGATTCCGGCGGAAACGGTCCATGCGACCCATGTGGCGACCTTGGGCTTCGAATTCGCCCAGGTCGTCACGACCCAGGAACTGATCGCGGCGCTCGCGGGAGCCGGAACGGCCGCGGCGGCCTAAAGCATCGGACGTGAATTCGAACTCACGCCCGATGCTTTAGGCTTTTGATTGTGAGCCTCTTTTCACGCAAAACCGGTTCCCACTTTTGCGTCCGAGGCTCTAGAGCACCGGACCGGAAGACGGGATCCGCTTTAAGGGTCCACTCACGCGAAGAGCGCATCGTTTAAGCGGACCCGGCGGGTCCGCACGATGCGCCGGGCCTATCCGGCGGCGCGCCCCACATCCCTGCCCTTCTTCGCGGCTGGAAGGAAAAAGCTGTCCTCACCGTCCTTGGCGCAACGGATGGCCTGAACCATTGCGCTGACGGCGGCGTCCGGTTCGAGGCCGCTTTGGCGCACAAGGATCCGCCAGGTGGAGAAGCTGAGGGCAAGCTGCAGCATCGCGTGCTGGGTCGTGCTCAAGGCCTCCCCGAGCACCTCGTGATAGGCCGCCATGTACGGCCCGAAGCGCAGCGTCGTGATTTCCTTCGTCAGGGGGTGATGTTCGGCATCGCGCAGCACGCATGCGGCCATATCGGCGTTACGCCCGTACCAGCCGTAAACCGCATCGAGGCCGACCCGGAGCCGCTCGCTCGGGTCGTCGATCATGCGCCAGGCCGCGGCATCGGGGAGAGGATCGCGCTCCATCGTCAGCCCGGAGCAGGCCATGAAGAGGCTGCGCTCGTCCGGAAAATGCGCGTAGAACGTGTGCCGCTGAACGCCGGCCCGCTCCGCCACCATGCTGACGGTCGTAAAGGCCGGACCGACCGTACTGTGCATCTCCACCGCAGCCTCGATGATACGCCGCCGGGTTTCCGCCTGCTGCTCTGCGCGCCGTTTGAGAGTGTAACTCCGTGCCATAACCTTTTTCGCTACACACGCCTGTGCAATTATATTGACAGGCATTCTACTTTTGACTACACACCTCTGTACTCTGAAAAAGCACCAATGTCCATTGTTCTCCCGATGGCCCGCACCAGCCATCCAATCATTGCGCAGAGGAAGTGATGGAAACCAAGATCAGCGAAATTGCCAACGGCATCTACAGGCTCTCGACCTTCGTGCCGGACATCGCTCCGCCGGCCGGCTTCACGTTCAATCAGTTCCTCATCCTGGGGGACGAGCCGCTCATGTTCCACACCGGCCTGCGGAAGATGTTCCCGCTGAACCGGGATGCCCTGAGCCGGATCATTCCGCTCGAAAAGCTGCGCTGGGTGACCTGGGGGCACCTCGAGGCCGATGAATGCGGCGCGATGAACGAGTGGCTCGCGGCTGCTCCGAACGTGGAGCTCGCCCATGGCAATACCGGCTGCTACATCTCGATCAACGACATGGCCGACCGCGCCCCTCGGGTGCTGAACGACGGCGAAGTGATCGATCTGGGCGGAGGGAAGCGGGTCCGCTATATCGATACCCCGCATACGCCCCACGGATGGGATGCAGGCGTCATCTATGAGGAATCGACCGGAACCCTGCTGTGCGGCGACCTCTTCACCCAGACCGGCAACGGCCCGGCGTTGACTGACGGCGATATTGTCGGTCCGGCAATCGCGGGCGAGGATCTCTTCAAGTATTCCAGTCTCAGCCCGAACATGGGAGCGACGATCCGGGAGCTCGCGAAACTGTCACCGCGTACGCTGGCCCTGATGCACGGCTCGTCGTTCTCCGGCGATTGTGTGGCCGCGCTCCACGCGCTCGCGGACGACTACGACCGCCGCACGACCGATTTCAGAGATGCGGTGATGGAAGGCAAGGCCGCCTAAGCCATCGAGGGGGAAGCCTCTCAAGATTTCGGCGCGCTCGCCTCTTCGGAAAAGTCAAGGCACGGGAAATTTACATGTTCCGATTTGTTCTACCGTCCGTTCTGTCACGTCTCTTCGCCGCCCTCCTCCCCCAGAAGGAGGCCGAGATCGTCGAGGCTCGCACGACTTGGCGAACCGCGATTCTGGAAAAGCGCTGAGAGGACGAGACATTTCCTGATCAGCCGCCGAGCGGCCCTTGCCCAAAGTCTCGCTTCGGGCAAGGGCGCATCTGGCGGCTGGGGGCGATTACCCCTTCGGCAGCATGTCCTTCACCAAGCCGCTCGCCTTGGCGAAATCCATGCGGCCCGCGTATTTGGCGCGCAGGGCGCCCACGACCTTGCCCATATCCTTCATCGAGGCGGCGCCGGTCTCGGAAATGGCGGCCTCGATCGCGGCCTTCGTCTCGGCCTCGTCCATCTGCTTGGGCAGATAGGAGGAGATCACCTCGACCTCATCCTTTTCCTGTTGGGCAAGCTCGGTCCGGCCGCCTTGCTCGTACATGGCGATCGATTCCTGGCGCTGCTTGACCATTTTCTGCAGGAGGGCGAGGATTTCCTCGTCCGACAGCGGCTCCCTGCCCGCGCCCCGGGCCTCGATGTCCTTATCCTTCAGGGCAGCCTGGATCAGGCGGATCGCGCCGAGCTTGCCCTTCTCCCCGGCCTTCATGGCCTCTTTCATGTCGGCGGTGAAACGTTCGCGCAGCATTGCGGATCTCCTTTGAATTTAAGGCGTCTCAAGCGTTGACGGAATGCGAACGGCCCCTTAAGTCACGGGAACAGTTCACGGCGGCCCGGTACGGGCCTGCTCAAGCACGGCCTGCTGGCCTCGGACTTACAAGAGATCATGACGATGCTGCAAGACAAAGACACGGCGGGTGGCTGGGAAGAGCCGCGCGCAACGGCCGTTCTCGTGCTCCAGGACGGCACGGTGCTGGAAGGCTTCGGCATCGGCGCCGAGGGCGAGGCCACCGGCGAGGTCTGCTTCAACACGGCGATGACGGGCTATCAGGAGATCCTGACGGACCCCTCCTATGCCGGGCAGATCATCACCTTCACCTTCCCGCATATCGGCAATGTCGGCACGAACGACGAGGACATCGAGAGCGTGAACGCCGCCTCGTCCTCCGGCGTGCGCGGCGTGGTGCTGGCCGCCACCATCACGGAGCCGTCCAACTGGCGCGCCTCCCGCGACCTGGACGCCTGGCTGAAAGCCCGCCAGATCGTGGGCCTGAGCGGCATCGACACCCGGGCGCTCACCGCCCTGATCCGCGACAAGGGCATGCCGAACGCCGTCATCGCCCATAGCCCGAGCGGCAAGTTCGACCTCGACGCCCTCAAGGCCAAGGCGGCCGCCCTGCCCTCCATGGACGGGCAGGACCTGGTGCCGCTGGTGACCAGCACCCAACGGTTCGACTGGGACGAGACGACCTGGACGAGAGGCGAAGGCTACGGGCATCAGCAGGCCGAGCCGAAGCATCACGTGGTCGCCATCGACTACGGGGTGAAACGCAACATCCTGCGCCTCCTGGCCCGCGCCGGCTGCAAGGTGACCGTCATGCCCGCCACGGCGACCGCCGAGGACGTCCTGGCCCTGAAGCCCGACGGCGTGTTCCTGTCCAACGGACCGGGCGATCCGGCGGCGACGGGCGAATATGCCGTTCCGGTGATCCAGAAGGTGCTGGAGCAGAAGATCCCGACCTTCGGGATCTGCCTCGGCCACCAGATGCTGAGCCTCGCCGTCGGCGCGAAGACCAAGAAGATGCACCAGGGTCATCATGGCGCGAACCATCCGGTGAAGGACAAGACCACCGGCAAGGTCGAGATCACGTCCATGAATCACGGCTTCGCGGTGGATCCGGAAACCCTGCCGAAGAACGCGGTGGAGACCCATGTCTCCCTGTTCGACGGCTCGAATTGCGGCATCGCGCTGACCGACCGTCCGGCATTCTCGGTGCAGTACCACCCGGAGGCCTCCCCCGGGCCGCAGGACAGTCATTATCTCTTCGATCGGTTCGTGAAGCTGATGGATGAGGGAAAGGCCAAGCAGTAATCACACGTCCGCCTCGGGACGAATGTTTCAAGCGCCGTCGCTCACCCGAGTGACGGCGCTTTTCATTTGAGCGGCATCCCCTTCATTTTTTGTCAATCCCGCACGGCCGCGACAAAGGCGGCGTTGCCCTTTGCGGCCAAATCACGGTAACAAACGATTAACCATAACAACCAATGATTCTGGGCTTGCCTGGGGGTTTTCTCCGATGGATTTCGATCACGATTCCGGCGAATTTAGCCGCTTGCACAACCTGTTCACCTTTCATCTCGGCGTGGCCGTCACGCTGTCCTGGCTGACCTCGCTTTACGCAGCCGCCTATGCCCCATGGGTGCGCAACATCCGTCCTCTCATCGATCCGTCGAATGTAGGGCCGGCCGAAAGCACCTGGTCGTATCTCTTCATTTTTCCCGTCGTGCTGACGACGGCATGGCTGATCTCGATCTTCGGGCAGAACATCTTCGCCAGGTTCCGCCTCCTGAAGAACCAGGCCATCGAGTTCGGCATCGCAGCGACCGTTGCCTTCGGCATGTTCTATCTCTCCATCGACCGCGCCGTCGCGGCGATGTTCCTCGGCATGTAAGCGCGAGCCTGAACGCTCCAGCTCGATCTTTCGCGTGGGCCATGCGTTCCCTCCCCTAACGTGAGGGAAATCAGCATGGCTCAGGCAAAAGGATACGGCGATCCGAAGGGCTACAACGCGCCGCTCGGCACGGAGACCTACGTCTTCCAAAGCAACGGCATCGTGCCGAATTCGCCGCTGCCGCTGATCGTCCGCCGCGGCGCCGTTTCGCCGTCACAGGACGATCCGGCGAAAGCCTTCAAGGCCACCTTCGCCAAGAACGGCTGGACCAATGCCTGGATGGACACCATCCACGACTATCATCACTACCATCCGAACACCCACGAGGTGCTGGGCGTCGTCTCGGGCTCCGCATCCGTGCGCTTCGGCGGCGAGGAGGGAGAGCTCGTCGCCGTATCCGCGGGCGACGTCGTGGTCATCCCGGCCGGCGTGGCGCATGCCCTGATCAATGCGAGCGATGATTTTACCGTGGTGGGCGCCTATCCGGCCGGCCGCTCCTACGACACCATCCGCGACGATCCCGGAGCCCTGGCCTCGTCGCAGCAGCGGATCGCCCAGGTTCCGCTTCCCGATGCCGATCCCGTGGACGGCGCGGACGGCCCGCTGACGAAGCTGTGGTCCCGACCATGATGACGCTGGCGTGAGCTTGGGCTAGAGCATCGGATCAATCCCAAACGTGGACTTGCACTTTTGGGATTGATCCGATGCTCCACCCTCTTGAAGAGCGCATCGTTCATGCGGAAAACCGGGTCCACTTTTCCGCACGATGCGCTAGAACTCGCTTCATGATGAACTGGCGAGACTACTGGAACCAAGACACGCCGATCTACTCGGGCGAGCGGCACAAGCTCCTGCATTACAAGCTCGTGGCGAACGACATCGTCGGGCTCATCCCCTCGCCCGATGCCTTCGTGCTCGACTACGGCTGCGGCGAGGCCCTCTTCGCGGATCAGGTTGCGGCCAAATGCGGCAAGCTCCTCCTGAGCGACGCTGCGCCGCTCGTGCGCGAACGGCTGCAGGCCAAATTCGGCCGCAACGGGCGCATCACGATCCTGGCCCCCGAGGAGGTCGCCGGACTCGCGGATGCGTCGCTCGATCTCATCGTGGTGAATTCACTGCTCCAGTATCTCTCCCTCGAGGAACTGCGCAGCCTTCTGAAGCTCTGGCGCGCCAAGCTGAAGAGCGGAGGCAGGCTCGTCCTTGCGGACGTGATCCCTCCCGACGTGAGCCCGCTCACCGATGCCAAGGCCCTTCTCGCCTTCGCCTGGCGGGGCGGGTTCCTGAAATCGGCCCTCATGGGCCTCGCTCGCACGACATTCTCCGACTACCGCCGGATCCGCGAGGAAGTCGGCCTTGCTCAGTACAGCGAGGACGAGATGATCGACATCCTTCAGGATGCCGGTTTCACGCCCGAGCGCGCCGCGCGCAATTTCGGCCACAATCAGGCCCGGATGACCTTCATGGCGCGGCCCGCCTGATGTCTCCCTGCACAGTCGTGTTTGTCGCGGGCATCACGCGAAGGTCCAGACCTTGTGTGCGGCAAAGCTCCACACCATGACCACGCCCGTGGTCATCACCTGGGCCGGCAGGTAAGGCCCCCCGAGCCATTCCACCAGGATGTGCATCGAAAGCCACGTCAGAAGGAAGCCGACGAAGGCGACCAGCGCGAAGCGCCAGGTCGCCTCCCGGTGCGGGCGACTGCTCTGGTAGGTATGCCGGCGGTTGAGCCCATAGGAGACCAGCCCGCCCGCCACGTACCCGGCCAGGGTCGCAGGCACGGGATGGCTCCCGCCCCCTTCGACGAGCAGGATGAGCAGGCCGTAATGAACCACGGCCGCGGCGAGCCCTACTCCGAAGAAGGCGGAGAACTGACGGATCAGGCGATGGAGGGGAGGAAGCGCGGTCACGCCTTCTCGTTAGCCTCTTCCATGAGTTTCTTCCACGAGTTTCGTCACCTCGCCTCTTTGAAGGCGCCCGGCGATTCTCCGAACGATGTTGCGCGGGAGAAACTTGGCCCCGAGGGCCCCGATTCGGTTGGCGCCGCCCGGGATCACGATGGCTCTGCCGGCCTCGTAGCCTTCGACGCCGATCCTCGCCACCTCAGCGGCCGACATGATGCTGGGCCTGTAGCTCCTGGAATATTCCACATCGGCCGTCGCCGAGAACTCGCTCTCGGTCGATCCGGGGCACAGGGCCGTCACCGTCACGCCACGGGGCTTGGCCTCCTCATGCAACGCCTCGGACAAGGAAAGCACGAAAGCCTTTGAGGCGTAATAGACGGCCATATAGGGGCCGGGCTGGAAGGCGGAGGTCGAGGCCACGTTCAGGATTCCGCCCCGCCCCCGCTCCAGCATGCCGGGCAGCAGCAAACGGCAGAGGGCCGTCAGCGCGGAAACGTTCAGGTCGATCATCGCCATCTGGCGCTCGAAGGGCAGCGTTGCGAAGCTGCCCCGCAGGCCGAATCCCGCATTGTTCACGAGCGTATGGACCTGGATGCCCTGGTCGCGGAGCATCTCGGCCAGATCCTGAGGCGCCCCCGGATCCTCCAGGTCGAGGGCCATGATTTCCACGGGAACGCCCTGGTTCTTCTGGATCTCCTCGCTCAAGGCCTCCAGGCGCTCGTGCCGCCGGGCCACGAGAACCAGGGCATGGCCTCTGGCCGCGAAGACCCGGGCCAGTTCCGCCCCGATTCCGCTCGATGCCCCGGTGACGACGGTCCAGCGCGGTTCTTCAGCCATGCTCGGCCTCCTTCAGGATTCTGCCGGTCGATCATGCCGCATGAGGTGACCTGTCGCCAAATCATCGAGCATCGGACCCAGAATGGCCTCCACTTGTGGCATCTAATCCCATCTCCATTCTAGCGAGCGCGTCGTTCGGACAGAAAACCGGGTCCACTTTTCCGCACGATGCGCTAAGGCCTTTGAATTTGCGGCATGTCCGTGTAAGAGCCTCTCTCAACCTTCAATCTGACACATCCCGGCTGCGCTTGAAGCGCCGCATAGAGCGGCCGCGCGGCTGGACACGCCTGGGTGGGCCTATGCCGAAGCGGACAGACATCTCCTCCATTCTCATCATCGGCGCGGGCCCGATCATTATCGGTCAGGCCTGCGAATTCGATTATTCCGGCACACAGGCCGTGAAGGCTCTCAAGGAGGAAGGCTACCGCGTCGTCCTGGTGAACTCGAATCCCGCGACGATCATGACCGACCCGGATCTCGCGGACGCCACCTACGTGGAGCCAATCACGCCCGAGATCGTCGCCAAGATCATCGAGAAGGAGCGCCCCGACGCGATCCTGCCCACCATGGGCGGCCAGACGGCGCTGAACTGCGCCCTGTCGCTGAAGAAAATGGGCGTGCTCGAGAAGTTCGGCGTGGAGATGATCGGCGCGACGGCGGAAGCCATCGACAAGGCCGAGGATCGCCAGCTCTTCCGCGAAGCCATGACCAAGATCGGCCTCGACACTCCGAAATCCCGCCTCGCCAATGCCTCGGCCCTGAAAAAGGCCGACCGGGACGCCTATCTGGCGGAACTCGCGCGGCTCGAGGCCCTCGACGACATGCATCCGGGCGACAAGAAGCGCACGATCGCCGCCTACAAGCTGAAATGGGACGCAGGCGAGAACGAACGCCGCAAGCGCTATCAGGAGCACGCCATGGGCGAGGCCCTGCTGGCGCTCGCCGAAGTGGGCCTGCCCGCCATCATCCGCCCCTCCTTCACCATGGGCGGCACCGGCGGCGGCATCGCCTATAACCGCGAGGAATTCCTCGACATCGTCGAGCGCGGCCTCGACGCCTCCCCGACCAACGAGGTGCTGATCGAGGAGAGCGTTCTCGGCTGGAAGGAGTACGAGATGGAGGTCGTCCGCGACAAGGCGGACAACTGCATCATCATCTGCTCCATCGAGAACTTCGACCCGATGGGCGTCCACACGGGCGACTCGATCACGGTCGCGCCCGCGCTGACGCTCACCGACAAGGAATACCAGATCATGCGCGACGCCTCCCTGGCGGTTCTGCGCGAGATCGGCGTCGAGACCGGCGGCTCAAACGTGCAGTTCGCGATCAACCCCGAGAACGGGCGCATGATCGTGATCGAGATGAACCCGCGCGTGTCGCGCTCCTCGGCGCTGGCTTCCAAGGCCACGGGCTTCCCCATCGCCAAGGTCGCGGCGAAGCTCGCGGTGGGCTACACGCTCGACGAGATCGCCAACGACATCACCGGCGGCGCGACGCCCGCCTCCTTCGAGCCCACCATCGACTACGTGGTCACGAAGATTCCGCGCTTCGCCTTCGAGAAGTTCCCCGGCGCGGAGCCGACCCTCACCACGGCCATGAAGTCCGTGGGCGAGGCCATGGCCATCGGCCGCTCCTTCCCGGAATCCCTGCAGAAGGCCCTGCGCTCCCTCGAAACCGGCCTCACCGGCCTCGACGAGATCGAGATCGAGGGCCTCGGCAAGGGCGATGACAGGAACGCCATCAAGGCGGCGCTGGGCACGCCGACCCCGGACCGCATCCTGAAGGTCGCCCAGGCCCTGCGCCTCGGCATCAGCCATGACGAGGTCTACGAGTCCTGCAAGATCGACCGCTGGTTCCTGGAGCAGCTCCAGGCCATCGTCGACATGGAAGCCAAGGTGAAGGCCCACGGCCTGCCGAAGACCCCGGGCGCCTTCCGCCAGGTCAAAGCCCTGGGCTTCTCCGATGCCCGCCTTTCGGTTCTCGTCGGCATGACCGAGGCCGAGGTGCGCACGGCGCGCCGGGCGCTGGGCGTACGCCCGGTCTTCAAGCGGATCGACACCTGCGCGGCGGAATTCGCTTCGCCCACGGCCTACATGTATTCGAGCTACACCACCCCGTTCGCGGGCAGCCCCGCCGACGAGGCCAATCCGTCGGACGCCAAGAAGGTCATCATCCTCGGCGGCGGCCCGAACCGGATCGGCCAGGGCATCGAATTCGACTATTGCTGCTGCCATGCCTGCTTCGCGCTGAAGGATGCGGGCTATGAAACCATCATGATCAACTGCAACCCGGAGACGGTCTCGACCGACTACGACACCTCCGACCGGCTCTATTTCGAGCCGCTGACGCAGGAGGACGTGCTGGAGATCATCGAGACCGAGCGCTCCAAGGGAACCCTCCACGGCGTGATCGTGCAGTTCGGCGGCCAGACCCCGCTCAAGCTCGCCCATGCCCTGGAAGAGGCGGATGTGCGCATCCTCGGCACCTCGCCGGATGCCATCGACCTCGCGGAGGACCGCGACCGGTTCAAGCGCCTGCTGGACAAGCTGCACCTGAAGCAGCCGAAGAACGGCATCGCCTATTCGGTGGAGCAGGCCCGCCTGATCGCCGCCGATCTCGGCCTGCCCTTCGTCGTGCGCCCGTCCTACGTGCTCGGCGGCCGGGCCATGGCGATCATCCGCGACGAGGCCCAGTTCGAGGATTATCTTCTCGGCACCCTGCCCAGCCTGATCCCGTCGGACGTCAAGGCCCGCTACCCCAACGACAAGACGGGCCAGATCAACACGGTTCTCGGCAAGAACCCGCTGCTCTTCGACCGCTATCTCTCGGACGCCATCGAGGTGGACGTGGACTGCCTCTGCGACGGCAAGGACACCTTCATCGCCGGGATCATGGAGCACATCGAGGAAGCGGGCATCCACTCGGGCGATTCCGCCTGCTCGCTGCCGCCCCGCTCGCTCTCCAAGGAGATCATCGCCGAGCTGGAGCGCCAGACGCAGGCACTTGCCCTCGCCCTCGACGTGGGCGGCCTGATGAACGTGCAATACGCCATCAAGGACGGCACGATCTACGTGCTCGAGGTCAACCCCCGCGCCTCGCGCACGGTGCCCTTCGTGGCCAAGGTCATCGGCGAGCCCATCGCCAAAATCGCGGCCCGGGTGATGGCGGGCGAGTCCCTCGCCACCTTCGCCCTGGCGCCGAAGGAGCTGCCGCATATCGGCGTGAAGGAAGCGGTCTTCCCCTTCGCCCGCTTCCCGGGCGTGGACGTGCTGCTCGGGCCGGAAATGCGCTCGACGGGCGAGGTCATCGGCCTCGACCGGGGCTTCGGCGTGGCTTTCGCCAAGAGCCAGCTCGGGGCCGGCAGCCAGCTGCCGAAGACGGGAACCCTGTTCGTGTCGGTTCGCGATTCGGACAAGCCGCGCATCCTTCCGGCGGTTCAGATGCTGGAGGAAGCCGGGTTCCAGATTCTCGCAACGGCGGGTACCCAGAAATATCTGGTGGAGCAGGGCGTCAAGGCGAAGCGCATCAACAAGGTGCTGGAAGGCCGTCCCCACGTGGTCGACGCCATGAAGAACGGCGACATCCAGCTGGTGTTCAATACCACCGAAGGCGCGGGCGCTTTGTCAGATTCTCGGTCGCTCCGACAGGCTGCCCTCTTGCATAAGATACCTTACTACACCACTCTTGCAGGAGCGATCGCTGCAGCCGAGGGCATCAAGGCCTATCTCGGCGGCGATCTTGAGGTCCGAGCGCTTCAGGATTATTTCGCCTGAGGCTTCGGCCTGCACAATGGAACTGCGAAGCTTCTGGTAAGTTTTCGTTGACTTGCGAGGGCGCTGGAAACAGCGGCCTCGTACCTCTTTTTGGACGAGACAAACGATGGACAAGGTTCCTCTGACGATCAAGGGTTTTGCGGCGCTGGAGGAAGAGCTCAAGCACCGGCAACAGGTCGAGCGCCCCCGGATCATCCAGGCGATTGCCGAAGCGCGCGCGCTCGGCGACCTGTCGGAAAACGCCGAATACCATGCCGCCAAGGAAGCTCAGTCCCTCAACGAGGGCCGCATCCTGGAGCTGGAAAGCCTGATTTCCCGCGCAGAAGTCATCGACATTGCCAAGCTCTCGGGCGACCGGATCAAGTTCGGCGCGACCGTGAAGCTGGTGGACGAAGACACCGAGGAAGAAAAGACCTACCAGATCGTAGGCGAGCCCGAGGCTGACGTCCGTTCCGGCCGCGTCTCGGTTGCCTCCCCCATCGCCCGCGCCCTGATGGGCAAGACCATCGGCGATACGGTGGAGGTGTCGACCCCCGGGGGCGGCAAATCCTACGAAGTCGTGGGCGTCCGGTTCAGCGCCTGATGCGATGAGGGGGCAACAGTGAGACATCAAGCCATGCCCCCGTCATCCCGCCGATCCTTTCTCAAGAATCTCGCCTGCGCCGGCCTCGCTGGTGCGGGCCTGCTGACGCATACCCGGGCTCAGGCCCAGACCTTCCCTCAGGCGTTCTCGTCGTTTTCCGTGGATGTCAGGCCCCTGAAGGCCAAGGGCCTCGGCTCTTTCGCCGATCTCGTGGCCCAGGCGGCGCTCGACGAGCTGCACCGTGCGTTCGCGGACCGGGTGGACCCGCGCGGCCCGCGCTTCGTCCTCGTCATCACGGATGTCTTCATGACCCCATTCCCGGACGCGGGCTCGGGCTGGCGCGGCCGTGGCGGCGGCGGCAGCCATGACGGCATGGATGGGGAGGTCCTCGCGGTCGGACCGAAGGGCGAGATCCTGGCGCGTTTCCCGCAGCATGCGGTGCTCGACGTGGCGAGGAGAAGCACCGATCCGGACGAGCCGGGCCGCGCGGTCGCCCTGGCCCAGTTCTACGTGCAATGGCTGCGGCGCAGGCTGTGATCGCGCCGGAAGATCCTTACTCCGCGACTTCCGCCATATCCGCGATCGGCACCAGCGGCTCGTCCTTGATCAGGTCGAGGGTGAGCGCCGTGCGAACATTGCGGACGTTCGGCAGGGACGTGAGCTCGGACACGAGCCCCTGGAACGCGCCCAGGTTCGGGGCCACGCATTTCAGGATGAAATCGATGTCGCCCGACAGGGTCCAGCATTCGCGGACCATGGACCATTCCTTCACCCGCTGCTCGAACTCCTGAAGCTCCTTCTTGCCCTGGACGTCGAGCTGGACCATGGCGAAGCACACGATCTCGAAGCCCAAGCCCTTGGGGTCGAGAATGGCGCGATAGGCCTTGATGATGCCGGCGCTTTCGAGGGCGCGCACGCGGCGCAGGCACGGAGGCGCCGACAGGCCGACGCGGCGGGCCAGCTCCACATTGGTGATGCTGCCGTCGGCTTGCAGTTCCCTCAGAATGGCCCAGTCAATCGAATCGAGGCGTCCGCGCACGATCACTCCAATTGGTCGCAGCCTGGGCCTGGAAGACACCTTCCGCCCCGGATCATGCACCCTTCAAGCAAAAAACTCGTCTTGGCTGAGTAGACCGTGTAAACGGTCCGCACAAGCGGGACGGGCGATTAAGTCGCAACGAACCATATGAACTCCACAGGCTCATTGATCGAATGTTGCGCGACAATTCAAGCCTTATCACCTGGGTTCTGAGCGATGGCAAGGCCGGAGACGAGCTTCAGGCCCTGAGCGTGGCAGAGGCGCTGGGACTTCAGCCGGAACTTCGCCGGGTCCGGCCGCGCGCGCCGTTCACCTGGGCGATGCCCTGGGGGCCGATCGATCCCCGGGAGCGGCCGGGCGCGCCGGGAAGCCCCATCGCCATGCCCTATCCCGACCTGCTCATCGCCTCCGGCCGCAGGGCGGTGCCCTATCTGCGGTTCGTCAAGCGCGCCTCGGGCAGGCGGACCTATACGGTGTTCCTGAAGGATCCCCGGACGGGACCGAACACGGCCGACTTCATCTGGTCGCCGGATTACGACCGGCTGCGCGGGCCCAACGTGCTGACCACGCTGACCCCGCCGCACCGGGTCTCGGCCCAAAAGATCGAGGCAGCCCGCATGCACCCCGACCCGCGGCTCGCCCCCCTGCCCCATCCTCGGGTCGCGGTCCTCGTCGGGGGCGACAGCCGGCACCACCGCTTCACGGAGCGCGACATCGCCCTCTTCCTCGAACGCCTGAGCATGCTTGCTCAATCGGGTGCGGGACTGATGATCACGGCGTCCCGCCGTACCCCTCCGGCGCTACGGGATTCCCTGATCGAGCTTGCTGCCCGGCATCGTGCCTTCTTCTGGGACGGGACCGGCGAGAATCCCTATGTGGCCCTGTTAGGCCTCGCGGATTTCATCGTGGCCACGGCGGATTCCTTCAACATGATCGGAGAGGCCGCGGCGTCGGGAAAGCCGATCCTGGTTTTCGAGCCCTCGGGCGGACATCCGAAACTCGATGTTTACATGGAGCGCCTTAAGGCCCATGGAATTGTGCATCCGTTCGAGGGGCGTCTTGTAGGACAGCCCTACGAACCCTTAAATTCAACACCCAAGATTGCTGCTGCCATTGTCCGGGGCTTCAGCCTTCACCGCCGCTCGCTCGGTTTGCCGGACATTGCGTTTTCGCTGGAGATTTCCTGATGGCCCATTCTCACGCCAAGCTCATCATCATCGGCTCGGGGCCCGCAGGCTACACGGCGGCGATCTATGCGGCGCGCGCCCTGCTCGAGCCCGTCATGATCTCGGGTTTCCAGCCCGGTGGGCAGCTCATGATCACCACCGACGTCGAGAATTACCCGGGCTTCGCCGAGGTCATCCAGGGCCCCTGGCTGATGGAGCAGATGCGCCTCCAGGCCGAGCACGTGGGCACGAAGATGATCTCGGACCACATCACAAAGGTGGACCTGAAGCAGCGCCCCTTCCGGCTGGAGGGCGATTCCGGGGAGACCTATACCTGTGATGCCCTGGTCATCGCGACCGGCGCCCAGGCCAAGTGGCTAGGCCTGCCATCCGAGGGCCTGTTCCAGGGCTTCGGCGTCTCAGCCTGCGCCACCTGCGACGGGTTCTTCTACCGCAACAAGGAGGTCGTGGTGGTGGGCGGCGGCAACACGGCCGTCGAGGAGGCGCTCTATCTCGCCAACCTCGCCTCGAAGGTGACCCTGGTTCACCGGCGCGACTCCCTGCGCGCCGAGCGCATCCTGCAGGACCGCCTGTTCAAGCACCCGAAGATCGAGGTTCTCTGGAACAGCGCCGTCGAGGAGATCTGCGGCTCCGAGAACCCGACCTCGGTCACTCATGTGAAGCTGAAGAACCTCGTTTCGGGCGAAGTCTCGGACTTCAGGACGGATGGCGTGTTCATCGCCATCGGGCACAAGCCTTCCACGGAGCTGTTCGTCGGCCAGCTCGACATGAAGCCGGGCGGCTACCTCCAGGTGAAGCCGGGCTCGACGAGCACCAATATCCCGGGCGTCTTCGCCGCCGGCGACGTCACGGACGACGTGTACCGGCAGGCCGTAACATCGGCAGGTATGGGCTGCATGGCTGCCCTGGACGCCGAACGCTATCTGGCGGCCCTCGAAGCGACCCAGGAAGCCGCAGAATAGGTTCTATTAACAACTGGTTGACCCTTGGGCAGAATTCCTATTGCATCCTGCCCCCAGCTCGGAAGAGATAGGGAAGCCCTGCGTCAGAGGAATGCGGGGTATTCAGGGGAACGCCGTGGATTGGGACAAAATCCGGATTTTCTATACCGTTGCGGAAGCGGGCAGCTTCACCCGTGCCGGTGACGATCTGGGCTTGAGCCAATCCGCCGTCAGCCGTCAGATCAGCGCCCTGGAGCGCGAGCTGAAGGCCCCCCTCTTCCATCGCCATGCGCGAGGCCTGATCCTCACCGAGCAGGGCGACCTCCTGTTTCGCGCGGCCCGCGACATGCGCATGCGCCTGGAAACCACCAAGGCCCGCCTCGTCGAGACGAGCGAGCGGCCTTCGGGCGAGCTGAAGGTCACGACCACCGTCGGCCTCGGCTCCATCTGGCTTGCGCAGCGCATCGCGGAGTTCCTGGACCTCTACCCGGATGTCCGGGTGGAGCTGATCCTCTCCAACGAGGAACTGGACCTGGCCATGCGCGAGGCGGATGTCGCCATCCGCCTGCGGCGCCCGGCCCAGCCGGACCTGATCCAGCGGCGCCTCTTCACGATCCATTTCCACGTCTATGCGTCGGCCGACTACATCAAGCGCTTCGGCGAGCCGAAGACCCTGGAGGAACTCGACGAGCATCGCATCGTCTCCTTCGGCGGCGACCAGCCCTCCTATCTGCTGGCGGTCCACTGGCTCGCGACGGCCGGACGCGAGGGCCGCGAGCCGCGCCAGTATCACTACGAAGTGAACAACATCACCGCCCTGAAGCTCGCCGTCGAAACCGGAGCGGGCATTGCCGTGCTGCCGGATTATGCGGTGGTGGGAAATCCGGGCCTTGTGCAGGTTCTGCGCGACATCGAGATGCCGTCCCTCGACAGCTATCTCGTCTACGCGGAGGAAATGCGCTCCGTCGCCCGTGTCCAGGCCTTCCGCGACTTCCTGATCTCCAAAGCCCAGCGCTGGACCTACTAGAGCATCCGATCCAGAAGTGGATTGTCACGTTTGGAATTCATCCGATGATCCGCTCTTTGGGAGAGCGCGTCTTTTCACTCCGAAGCGGGCGCTGATATCGCGTGGAAAGATGCTCGATATCAGAGGCTTGAGTCATCGTTCGGAAGCGGCATCGGATTGCCGCAGCTTATGAAGGCTGCTGCCGGAGAGGATGCTCCGCTGTGCACCGAAGAGCCTTCCACATCCACGTCTCACGAAGGATACCGAGTGGCCGAATCCGCCGTTGCCATGAAGAGCGTGGCAGTTTTACGTCAGTCTTTCGTATAAGCCATGCAGCCAATGCAGCCCTTTTATGAGGCATGTTGCATTGCAAATAAGTCGAATGCGGCCGATATGGGCAGTGGCTGATTTCAACGCGGCACCGCTTTCTTCCTCCCGGCGCTGCCGTGTCGGCCGTTCCCTCTGGAAGGTTTTGACTGAATTGTCGGACCTCTACTTATGCCGGGCCTTTGGCCCGGCTTTTTTCTTTTCAGGCCTCGACGTCTTTCAGGAAGACGATGCGACCTCGTCCTTCAGCACGCGGCGCAGCACCTTGCCGACATTGGTCTTCGGCAGCGTTTCGCGAAACTCGATCCGGCGCGGCACCTTGTAGCCTGTGAGATTCTCCCGGCAGAAGCGGCGCAGCTCGTCGGGATCGAGACTCGGATCCTTGCGCACGACATAAGCAACGACCGCTTCCCCCGATTGCTCGTCGGGCAGACCGATGACGGCGGCTTCCATGACGCCAGGGTGCTTGACAATCACGTCCTCGACTTCGTTCGGATAGACGTTGAAGCCGGAGACCAGGATCATATCCTTCATCCGGTCGACGATTTTCACCTCTCCGTCTGGGAGGATCATGGCCACGTCGCCCGTGCGGAAATAACCGTCCTGCGTCATCACCTGCGCGGTTTCATCGGGCCGTTGCCAGTAACCGGCCATCACCTGCGGGCCCTTCACGCACAGCTCACCGCGCTCGCCGGGAGGCAGAACAGTCCCGTCGCTTGCGCGCACGATCACGTCGGTCGACGGCAGCGGATAGCCGATGGTGCCGGTGAATTCCTCGATGTCGAGACGATTGGCGCAGACCACGGGCGAGGTCTCCGACAGACCATACCCTTCGACGATGGGCTGGCCGGAGATTTCCTTCCACTTCTTCGCGACCGCCTCCTGCGTCGCCATTCCGCCTGCGACGGCGAAGACGAGCTGAGAGAAATCGACCTTCTCGATGCCCGGCGCATGAGCGAGCGCGTTGTAGAGCGTGTTCACGCCGGACATGAGCGTAATCTTGCTCTTCTGGAGAATCTTCACGAACCCGGCGATGTCGCGTGGGTTCGCGATGAGAAGCTGGCAGCCGCCGATCCTCGTCATCAGGAGCGAGCACACGGTGAGACCGAAAATGTGATAGAGCGGCAGCGCAGTGACCATCACATGATCATCGCGCTCGCCGAAGAACGGACGCATCCACGCCTCGCATTGCAGCACATTGGCGACCACGTTGCGGTGGAGCAGAACCGCTCCCTTCGAGATGCCTGTCGTTCCTCCCGTGTATTGCAGGAAGGCGATATCGTCGCGCGTGACGGCGACGGGATCGGGCTTCCTTCGCGCTCCCTCGCTCAACACCCTCCTGAAGGACACGGATTTCGGCAGACGAAAAGACTTCACCGCTTTCTTCACGTAGCGGGAAACGAGATTGACGATGGTGCCCTTGGCGCCGAGCAGATCGCCCGGCTTCACGACAACCACGCGATCGAGCCTGAGATCGGGCAGAGCCTCTTCCACCGTGGCGCCGAAATTTTCGAGTACGAAGAGGAAGCGGGCGCCTGAATCCTGCAGCTGATGGGTCAGCTCGCGGGGCGTATAGAGCGGGTTGACGTTCACCACCGTGCCGCCCGCCAGCAGCACGCCGAAGATGATCACCGGATAGGCCATCACGTTCGGCAGCATGATGGCGACGCGATCGCCCTTCCTCAAACCCTGCTGCTGCAGCCAGGAGGCGACGACATTGGCGCTGCGGCCGAGCCCCGCATAAGTCATGCGTGTCCCGAAACTCTCTGCGGCAGCCCGGTTCGGATATTGCGCGATCGCCTGGAGGAGCATGTCGTTGAGGGTGCCGATGCTCGCATCGTCGATGACCTGGGGCACGTTCGATGGATAGGATTTGAGCCAGGGCCTGTCCAAAGGATGCCCTGCCGAATCCAGGGATGCGGCCGGTTGGGTCTTGGCGTTCATTCTTCTTCCTCCCGCTCCAGGGCGAGTTCGCTTCCGAGGAGATGGCGTCTCCAGTGAAGCTTAGATGTGGCGCGGAAGAAGAGGTTTGTCGATGGGCACCGCACGCGGAGCGGCACCCATCGATTCCGGCTCAATGAGCCTTTTGCAGCACCATGTCGGCCGGCTTGCCGCTGAGCTCGGCCATATGATCGAAGCGGGTCGAGAAGGTCCCGACGCCTGCCGTAACGGAACGCAACTCGACGATCAGGTCCCCGATTTCGGATTCCGGGATGGTGGCGTTCAGGACCTCCCAGCCGGACCATCCCGGCCGCCCGTCATAGCCCAGGATCTGCCCGCGGCGGGCGGTCACGAGGCTCGTGGCCTTGGACAAGGCCTCGGTGGGAATGGTGATTTCCACGGACAGGATGGGCTCCAGCAGGACGGGCTTGCCCTTGGGGAGAGCCTCCGCCAGGGCAAGCCGCGCGGCGGCCTGGAAAGCCGCGTCCGAGGAATCCACCGTGTGATAGGAGCCGTCCGTGAGGCTGACCGCCAGGTCGACCACCGGAAAACCCAGAGGGCCGCTCTTGAGG
The DNA here is from genome assembly GCF_055792805.1 of Microvirga sp. HS2. Lineage (NCBI taxonomy): Bacteria > Pseudomonadati > Pseudomonadota > Alphaproteobacteria > Hyphomicrobiales > Methylobacteriaceae > Microvirga > Microvirga sp. HS2. The sequence goes on along the minus strand of NZ_JBVVAJ010000008.1, from coordinate 6,462 downwards.
GCATCGCGCACCCCGGTTTCCACGGAAGGGATGTACTGGCGCGGAACCACGCCACCCGTGATCCGGTCCTCGAAGGCGAAACCGCCGCCGCGTGGCAAAGGCTTGATCTCGATCATCACGTCGCCGTACTGGCCATGCCCTCCTGTCTGCTTCCGATGGCGTCCGCGGGCCGATGCGGACAGGCGGATCGTCTCGCAATAGGCGACCCGCGGCTTGCTGATGTCGACCCCGACCTGGAACCGGGAGGCGAGCTTCTCCACGGCGACGCGCAGGTGCATCTCGCCCTGCCCGAGCAGCCGGATCTCCCCCATCTCGGGCCGGGTCTCGACCACGAGCGACGGATCCTCCTCCGTGATCTTGGCGAGCGCGCTCGAGAGGCGGACGTCGTCCTTCCTGTCTCTCACCTTGAGAGCCATCGCATAGACGGGTTCGGGCGGCGCCGACGAAACGATGGTGTCCGGCCGGTTCTTGCCCGATGCGAAGCTGTCGCCGGTGGCGATGCCTTCGAGACGTCCGAATCCGACCGTATCTCCGGCGACGGCTTCGCCGCGGCGTGCCGTGCTGCCGCCGACCATCGCCAGCAGGCTGCCGACGCGGCTTTCCGCTCCGCGCGAGCCCACCACCATGTCGCCTTCGTGGAACGTGCCGCGCATCACGCGGGCCACGGAGAGCTTGCCGCCCTGCCCCATATGCAGGGTTTTCATCACATGGGCGAGTGGCGCGCCCTCCTCCGGAATGCCGAGGCGGACCCGGGTTTCGTTCAGCGCCGGAGCCTCGTGGCGCAGAGCCTTGAGAAGCCGCGTGACGCCGTTGCCGCGCTCGGCGGAGCCGATGAGCGCGGGCACCACGTGCCGCTCGCGCAGTTCCTTGGAAAGATCGTCGAAGATGCGGTCGCGCGGTGGCTCGATCTCGGAGATCAGATCCTCCATCAGCTCGTCATCGTAATCGGCCAGCCGTTCGAGCATGGCGAAGCGCGCCTCGCGCTCGCGCAGGCCTTCGCCGTCCGGCATCTCGACGATTTCGCTGGGCGCATGCTCGCGATAGATGAAGGCGCGCTCCAATGCGAGATCGATGAACCCGACGGCGATTCCGTCCTTCCAGAGCGGAATCTGGCGCAGCAGCAGCGGCGTTCGCGATGCCTGCTGCAACAGGCTCAGCGTCTCGCGCACGCGCTGTGTCGCCGTGTCGATCTTGTTGATGAAGAGGAAGCGCGGGATATCCGCCTCCTCGAGTTCCCGCAGGATGATTTCGAGCGCGGGAATCTTGCGCTCGTCCGACTCGCACACGACGACCGCCGCGTCGCAGACGGGAGTGATGCTCCGCATCTCGTGCAGGAATTCCGTGGAGCCGGGGCAATCGATGAAGGTCATCCTCTCGCCGAGGAATTCGACGGTGGCCACATTGGGCTCGATGCTCATGCCGTGGGCCCGCGCCTCCGCGCTCGCATCCCCGACGCTGTCGCCATTGGCCACGCGCCCTGCGCGCGAGATCGTGCCGGTGCGCTCCAGGATCGCTTCGAGGAGCGTGGTCTTGCCGCTCTGGAATGGGCCGACGATGGCGATGCATCGCGGGCCCGCAGGTCCTCTGCCGTTGGGTGCCATGGTAGTCTCCTCCCTGCCCCCGTCAGCGCGCTCTTGGCATCGGACCCGACAGTGGCTTCCACTTGCGGGGATCCATCCGATGCTCGCTTCTTTGACAGCGCATCGTTCGATGCGGAAACACGGTTCCACGTCTCCGGACGATGCGCGAGCCGTCGCGTCTCTGGGATGCTCTGCCTGTCGGGAAGAGTTGGCAAGAGGCTTTTTGAGTAGTCTTTCCGAGCGCAATGAAACGGCCAAGCTCGGGCCCGGCCGTTCCGGCAGCGCGTGAAACGGCGGCCTAGCGCAACTCGCGCAGCTCGAAATCGCTCACGCCGAGCGCAAAGTTCAGGCCCGTCTGGCCGGTGACCGAGAGGGGCTGGAGGGAAATCGAGGCGCCGGAGCCGCCAACCAGAACATTGGCTCCGAGACCCGCGCCGACCGTCGCCTCGGCGGTGGGCCCCGCATAGGTCCCGGCGAGCGAGCCGGGCGACACATCGCCTCCGGAGAAGACCGCCCAGGTGAGAACCCCGCTGTTCGTCGCGCCGATATCCAGCCCGAAGCGGCGGATCACACCCAGATAATGCTCAATTCTCCCACGCTGGGAGTTGAAGACGCAGGCCGTGGTTTTCTGGGTCGTCAGGATCAGGCCTACATTGCCTGACACATTGCAGGTCAGGACGCCGACCTGGGTCCCGGACTGCGCCTGCGCATGAGAAACGCCCGCCAGGGAAGCGGCGGCAAGGACCGCGAAGGGGAGAACCGCACGAAGCATGATGAACTCCTGAGCTTGATGAAGCCTGGCTTTCAACGGATCAGGAAGAGCGTCGTTCCGGCGCGACGCGCTCTCCGGAAGCGGTAGAATTCGGTTCATCCCCCGCCGCCCGACGGTTCAACCATTGCCTGGGAATGGGGTTCGCCGGGCTTTCCTCGTCCCAGGCCTGCGACACAATCCGCCAGCCTCCCCCGTCCCTGACGAGGAGCATCATTTCGATGCTGCGATGGCTTTCCGCCCCGTTTTCGACCATCTCGCAGGCCGCCAGCGCGATCGCCACGTTCCCGAAGACGCGGATCTCGGTTCCCAGCACCGCCTCCTCGAACGAGCGCAGCTTCGTTCCCGCGAGGCCCTTCATCCGCTCGATGAATGCCGGCACTGTCTGCCGCTGGGCCGGACGCGCCGCCGGATAGAGCGAAGCGTCGGAGAGGAAGTCAGCCGCAAACCCCTCCCAATCGGCCGATGTCCCGGGCGTCCAGCCGAGACTCGAAAACTGGCGGGTGATGATGGCCTCGATGGCCCCGACATCGTCCGCGTGCTCATCGGCTTCCATGGCGCATCCCTTCTCTGGACTGGAGAGGGGCAATCATGCGCCCACCCCCGCCAGGGGGAAAGGGTCCGGCTCCGACCCTTTCGGCGATGGCGTGGGTCGCGGCATCCGTGCCGCTAACCCAGCCCGGACCGGCGGATCACGTCCAACGTGTCCTTGCCTCAGACGACGAAGAAGTCGTTATAGGTCAATTTGAGGCCTACCTTCAGCTTCGCGATCTGAACCATGCCGCCCGAGGCAGAGCCGTTGGAATCGTAGAACAATGCTCCGGTCTTGCTGTTGTAGATCAGGTAATCGTTCGCATCGCCCGCTGCGCTGCCGATCTTGAAGAACTTGCTGTTCAGTTTGACCGGCCGCGTCTCGGAGCCCGACCGGCCGAGCTTGGTGAAGATTGCGTTGTCGAGCCAGAACGTATCGTCGGTGGGGTTGAAATCGGTGATCGTGTCGAGATTGCTCGTCTTGCTCGGCCTCTTGTCGAACACGAAGATATCCCGCCCCGAACCGCCGGACAGGACGTCGTTGCCCGTTCCACCGTAAAGCCGGTCGTTGCCGGAATTGCCCTTGATCGTATCGTTGCCCGAACCGCCGATCACGATGTTGGCAAAGGCGTCACCCGAGATGGCGTCCTTGCCCGTCGATCCGACGAGCGTATCGGAGAGGCCCGTGTTGCGGACCATCTGCCCGGCGGCGAGATCGATCCGGTGCGGCACGTGCCAGGTCAGGGTTCCCTGCTTCACCGTCACGAGCGCCGCCTTGAGGCCGCTCGTGGCATAGGCATGCGAGAACACGGCGCTGCCAAGGGTGGGGGCAACCGTCTCCACCGTGCCGTCGCCCCAGGCCATTGTCACGCTCGATGCGCCGCCCACCCCGAACTTCACGAACGCGAAGCGCTTCTCTTGCATGGCCTGCTGATTGGAGAAGAACGCATCCACGAGGAAGATATCGCCTAAGCCGTTGCTGTCCCCACTCACCAGATTGCTTGCATCACTTCTTATCAGGATGAAGCGAGCATCCGGGCTGTAGCTTGCATCGCCGCTGATGTTGTTGGCCTGCTCGTCGCCCTGCGCATCCTGGTTCGTCCAGGACAGGCACACTACTTCGCCGGTCACCAGATCCTTGCGAAAGATATCCGCACTGTTGTTGGTGTCGCCGGCCACAAGGTTAGTGGCATCGCTCCGGAACACGATATAGCGCCCATCCCCGCTGAACTGGGCATTGGAGCTCCGACCGTTCGTCTGGGTACCATCGGCAGTGGTCGAGAGCCGCACGACCTCACCCGTGACCATATCCTTGCGGAAGATGTCCGTCCTGGCGTTGGTATCGCCTGCCACCAGATTGCTGGCATCGCTCTCGAACAGCACGTAGCGCCCGTCTTCACTAACTTGAGCATCGTAGCTCCAGCCGTTACCTGGCGTGCCATCGGCGGCAGCCGAAACCAGCACCATCTCGCCCGTGTCCAGGTCTTTACAGAAAATGTTCTGCCCACCACCGGGAGTGCCTGCTACGAGATTGCCGGCTCTGCTCTGGAACACGACATAGCGCCCATCCGCACTGAACTGGGCGTTCGAACTATCGTGATTTCCCTCCGTACCATCGGCAGCGGTGGAGGCCCGCACCACTTTTCCCGTGCCCAGATCCTTGCGGAAAATGTCGGCGCTACCGTTGGTGTCACCCGCCACCAAGTTGGAGGCGCTGCTCTCAAACAGCACGTATTGTCCATCTGCGCTGACCTGAGCTCTCAAGCTGTCGCCATTGGCTTGCGTTCCATCGGCGGCAGTCGAGAGGCGCACCAACTCGCCTGTGTTCAGATCCTTGCGGAAAATGTCGCTGTTACTGCCGAAATCGCCTGTGACCAGACTGTTGGCTCTGCTCTCGAATACGACATAGCGACTGTCCGCGGTGAGTTGAGGGTTGGAACTGGCGTCATTGCCCTGCGCGCCACTGGTCGAGGTCGAGACCCGCACCACCTCACCTGTGTTCAGATCCTTGAGGAAAATGTCATTGTTCCTGTTGGTGTCGCCTGCCACCAGGTTGCTGGCGTCACTCTCGAACAGCACATAACGGCCGTCCGCGCTGAGCTGCGGGTTTAAGCTGCTGCCATCGGCCGGAACCTTGCCCTGACTCTCCCGGAATGTCGTGAGGCGCACGACCTCGCCCGTCATCAAATCCTTACGGAAAATGTCGCTGCTGCGGTTGGTGTCGCCTGCTACCAAGTTAGTGGCGTCGCTTTCGAACAGCACATAGCGCCCGTCCGGACTGAATCGAGCCGCATAGCTGGAGTTGCCGGCCTGTCCGCCATCGGCGGCAGTCGAGACCCGAACCACCGCGCCAGTCAACAGATCCTTGTAGAAGATGTCGCTAGCGCCGTTCGTATCACCTGCCACCAGGTTGCTTGCGTAACTCCTGAACAGGACATTCCGGCCATCGGCACTGAGCTGGGCATTCGAGCTCAAGCTGTTTCCCTCTGTGCCATCGGTGGCGGTCGAGATCCGCACGACCTCGCCGGTGACCAGATCCTTTCGGAAAATATCGGTACTGCCGTTGGTGTCACCCGCCACGAGGTTGGAGGCATCGCTCTCGAACAGCACGTAGCGTCCATCCGCGCTGACCTGGGCATTAAAGCTAGAGTCATTGGCCTGTATGCCATCCGCAGAGCTCGAAACCCGCACCACTGCGCCGGTCACCAAGTCCTTGAGAAAAACGTCGATGGTGCCGTTGGTATCGTCCGCTACGAGATTGCTGGCGTCGCTCTCGAACAGCACGTAGCGCCCATCCGCGCTGAGCTGCGGGTTGGAACTCCAGTCATTCGCCTGTGCACCATCCGCAGAGGTCGAAACCCGCACCACCGCACCCGTGATCAGATCCTTACGGAAAATGTCGCTGCTGCCGTTGGTGTCGCCCGCCACGAGATTGCTGGCGTCGCTTTCGAACAGCACGTAGCGCCCATCCGCGCTGATCCGCATATTGTAGCTATCGCCATTCCCCTGTGCACCGTCGGCGGCAGTCGAGACCCGCACCACGGCACCCGTGATCAGATCCTTACGGAAAATGTCGCTGCTGCCGTTGGTGTCGCCCGCCACGAGATTGCTGGCGTTGCCCTCGAACAGGACGTAGCGCCCGTCCGCGCTGATCCGCGCATTATAGCTGGAGCGATCCGCCTGTGTTCCATCGGCAGCGGTCGAGACGCGAGTGATGAGCTTGGAACCGTCCGGGCGGTCGAAGGACTGGATGACAAGGGTCGGCATGGCAATTCCCGCAACGATGATTCCACAAGCATGACGTTAGGAATCATAATTTAAAGATATATCATTGCTTTATATGAAGGCTTTTGGCGTATCAATGGGCCGCGCAACTGGGACGGGTCTGATAAATATGCCCTTAGGGTACCGCCGTTTGAGTTGCAGGATTGTCTGAGATTGAAAGACGGGAAACCCGCCTAGTCCTTTGCCACAGGGATCATGCAGGATAGAGCCGCCGTAGTTTGGAGCGAGCCTGCGTGGTGGTGAAATGCCAATGCGCCTTGGCTCTGTTGCGATTGCGCTCGGCTTCCCAGGCGGCGG
>NZ_JBVVAJ010000007.1:0-208585 GCF_055792805.1 Microvirga sp. HS2 | reverse complement strand
GCGGATCGCCTCGATCAGGGTTTCGGGAATGCCGCACAGGCCAAAGCCCCCGGCCATGATCGTCATCCCGTCCTTCACCAGTCCCGCCAGCGCCGAACCCGCGTCGCTGTAAACTTTGTTCATTGCTGTCACCATGAATCTTTATGGTCGCGAAGCGCGGAGCTTTGATCGAAGAGGATGCTCTGGGGAATCGACATAGGCCAGCCTACTCGGCATCCGGCTGAACGGCCGGATGCGCGCCCCTGAAGGCCTGATGTTCGCCTGCGAGCTTCTCCACGCGAAGAATGCGCGGATAAGCGCCCAAGGGTACTGCAAACCTTCGCGCAGCATAGAGCTGCGGCACAAGGTAGACATCGGCCAGCGAGGGCTCGGGGCCAAAGCAGAAGCCTCCGTCTCCGATCAGGGCCTCGACCGCGGCCAGCCCCTGCCCCACCCAGGTTGCAATCCAGTTTGCAACGTCCGGCTCATCACATCCGAGAGTTCTCCTGAGATAATTGAGAGGGCCGGCATTGTGCAGCGGATGAATATCGCAGCCGATGAGGGACGCAACCGCCCTGACCTTGGCTCTTGAGGCAGGATCGGACGGAAGGAGTGCAGGCGTCGGGTAGACCTCCTCGATATACTCCAGGATCGCGGGCGACTGAATGAGAACCGCGCCGTCATCGAGTTCGAGGGCCGGCACGCGGCCCTGAGGGTTGAGCGCCCGATAGGCGGGAGCATTCTGCTCGCCGCCGTTACGGACTAAGTGGATAAAAGCCTGCTCCGCCTCGATCTTCTTCAAGGCGAGGGCGATGCGCACACGATAGGAGGATGTGGACCTCCAGTAGGTATAGAGCTTCATCCCTTTCCCTCATCGCGCTGGCAGGATCGTGGCCCGGCATTCGCCGAAGCCGATCGAAGCAAAGCCCTCACGGTAACTGCGGGCCCGGAGGATCACCTCGTCGCCATCCTCGAGGAACCGCCGCTCCTCGCCGGAGGCGAGCACGATTGAATTCTTGCCGCCCAGGGTCGCTTCGAGAATGCTGCCGCAACTCGTGTGATCCGGCCCCGAGATCGTCCCCGTGCCGAGAAGATCACCAGGCTGGAGATTGCAGCCGTTGCTGGCATGGTGAGTGATCATCTGAGCCACTGTCCAGTACATGTGCCGCGCGTTGGAGAGGGCAAGCCGATGTGGCGGCAGTCCCTTCTCTCGCAGAGCGGGGGTGAGGAGCAGAACTTCGAGCTCCACATCGAGCCCACCCTCACGCTGATCGGCCTCGTCTGTCAGGTATGGCAGCGGAGCGGGGTCGCCCTCGGGCCGACGTGGCTGGGGGATGCGAAACGGCGCTAGCGCCTCCGGCGTGACGATCCACGTCGAGATAGTGCTGGCGAAGTTCTTGGCCAGGAACGGACCGAGCGGCTGGTACTCCCAAGCCTGGATATCGCGCGCCGACCAATCGTTCAGCAGACAGTATCCGCCAACATGCTCGGGAGCCTCTGCAATGTCGATCGGCTCGCCGTCGACATTGCCGGGGCCGATCCAGACTCCCAGCTCCAGTTCGTAGTCGAGCCTCTGGCTCGGCCCGAACATGGGGCTCGGTGCATCCGGCGGCTTCGTCTGCCCGCGCGGCCGCCGCACGGGCGCACCGGACGGGCGAATCGACGAGGCACGACCGTGGTAGCCGATCGGAACGTATTTGTAGTTCGGCAATAGCGGATTGTCAGGCCGAAACTGTTTGCCGACATTGGTGGCATGGTGAATGCCGACGTAAAAGTCGGTGTAGTCGCCAATGCGCGCCGGCAAGTGAAGCGCGCACTCGGAAGCCGCGTGCAGGCATGCCTCCACCCTACGCTGCTCAGGGCTGCCCTTTGCCAAGAGCTCGGACAGCCTCGCACGCAGAGCCCTCCGCGCCCTCGTCCCAAGTGCCAGGAATGAGTTGAGCGTTGAGCCTGAAGCCGCTTCCGCTGCCTTGGCGGCCTCACCGGTGAAGAGGCCGGCCGCGAGGGCGGCCGACAGATCAAGAATCCGATCACCGATGGCGACTCCGCCCCGGGGCTCGCTGCCTCCATGACTGAAGATTCCGAGCGGCAAGTTCTGGATCGGAAAATCCGGATGGCCGTTGGCCGAGGCCACCCAGCTTTCGAGCTTCGGGTCGTGTGTTTGATCGAGCTGAGTCATGGTCCCGCTTATCGCTGGTTCGGGTTGAAGTGCTTCTTCAGCTTGTGACCATAGACGCCGTAATCTTTCTGCAGCGACTCGGTCTCAGCCGCGAAGGCCGTCACCTTCTGTGGGAAGCGGGTCTCGAACATGAAGGCCAGCGTCCCCTCCAGCTTGTGAGGCTTGAGTTCCACGTTGCTCGCCTTCTCGAAGGCATCCACATCCGGCCCGTGCGGCAGCATGGTATTGTGCAGCGACATGCCGCCGGGCACAAATCCGCCGCCGGTCTTGGCGTCGTAGACGCCATAGATCAGGCCCATGAACTCGCTCATCACGTTCATGTGGTACCACGGCGGTCGGAAGGTGTTCTCCGCCACAAGCCAACGGTCCGGAAAGATCACGAAATCGATATTCGCCGTGCCGGGCGTCTCGGACGGCGAGGTCAGTACCGTGAAGATCGACGGATCGGCATGATCGTAAAGGATCGGCCCGACGGGCGAATAACGACGCAGGTCATACTTGTATGGAGCATAGTTGCCGTGCCAGGCTACCACATCAAGCGGCGAGTGGTCCATGTCCGCGACCCAGAGCGAGCCGCCCCACTTCACGTACATCTTCGAAGGAGCGTCCTTGTCCTCGTAGGCCGCCACCGGCGTGAGGAAGTCGCGCGGATTGGCAAGACAGTTGGCACCGATCGGCCCTCGCTCGGGAAGAGTGAATGCTCCGCCGTAGTTCTCACATAGATAGCCGCGCGCCGGACCATTCACCAATTCGACACGTATCTTAACTCCGCGCGGGATTACGGCGATTTCACCCGGTTCGATATCGATGATACCGAACTCCGTCCACAGGCGCAGGGAACCCTGTTGCGGCACGAACAGCATTTCGCCGTCCGCATTGTAGAAATACTCATTCACCATCGAGCGGGTGGCGAGATAGACATGAGCGCCCATGCCAGCTTGGCTGCCGGCATCGCCCGCTGTCGTCATGGTGCGGACGCCTTCGAGGAAGGAGACTTGCTCGGTTGGAATAGAGATCGGGTCCCAGCGCATGGGAGCGATCGGCACCTCGACTTCAACAGCCGGTGCCGTGCGCCAAAGCCCGATATCGGCCTTCTGGAACTGCCCCCAATGGGTCACGGTCGGCCGGATCCGGTAAAGCCAAGATCTCTCGTTAGTGGTGCGGGGCGCCGTGAAGGGCGATCCGCTCAGTTGTTCGGCGTAGAGACCGTACGAACACTTCTGCGGCGAGTTGCGTCCGATGGGCAATGCTCCTGGCAGCGCCTCCGTCTCGAAACCGTTGCCGAAGCCCGACATGTAGCCAGGCTGAATGGCGCTCTCCTGCACGATTGACGCTTGCGTCTGGGAGATTGAGTTCTGGACATTCATGGTCGTAACCTCCAAAGTTAGTTACATTCGTAACTGTCATTTTTGTAACTAACAACCCAATGGCGAAACTCGAACTCGAACAATTTTTGCCTTACCGCCTCAACAGGCTCAGCGCCGCCGTCTCTCGGGAGTTCCAATCCGTCTACGGCCCGCATCACGATCTGACGACACCTGAATGGCGGGTCCTCGCAACCCTGGGCCAATTCGGAGAGAGCAGCGCGAAGGAAATCGGGCAGCACTCGTCCATGCACAAAACCAAGGTCAGCCGAGCAGTCCGGGCTTTGGAAATGCGCCGTTGGCTTAAGCGTCGCGAGAGCGAAGAGGATCGCCGCGAGGAGATCCTGTCTCTGACTGCAGAGGGCCGCCGTGCATACAAGGATATCGTGCCTAAAGCCTTAGCATTCGAACAACGTATCCTCCGCGAACTCGGTCCCGAAGGCTCCTTCCTTCTCGTCGCATTGGCGCGGCTTGAGGAAGTCCTTCACCGATGACCTGCGTCGAAACTCAGCAGTAGCTATCGGAAGCCGCATCTCCAGACCCAATTGTACGGCATATACGCGCAGATCAGCCCATTCCGCTGAATCGGCTGCTGCAGGCTATGTTCTGCCGCAGGGGTCTGCGGCAGAACTCCTATCGCGATGCGGCATGGCGTCCAACGATGTAGCCGAATGTGAGTGCCGGCCCCAGTGTAATGCCTGCACCGGGATAGGATCCGCTCATGATCGAATTGACATCGTTCCCGCAGGCATAAAGACCCTCGATCACGCGGCCCGTCGTATCGCGGACCTGACCGTCAGCATTGATGTCCAGCCCCATTGTCGTGCCGATATCGCCCGGAAAGATTTCGACCGCGTAAAGCGTTCCTTCGAGTGGCTTCAGGCACTGGTTCGGTCTGTGGTCCGGATCGCCGAGAGCCGTCTGGTACGCTGTCGAGCCCTTGCCGAATTCGGGATCCACTCCCTGACCAGCAAACTGATTATAACGGCCGATCGTCATTTTAAGGGTCTGAGCATCAATGCCACATTGTTCAGCCAGCTCCTCGACGCTTGAACCGCGCTTGAGATAGCCTGACTTGAGGTATGGCCCGATCCTGCCCGGAAAACACGGGACCGCCCCCAGACCATACCGGCGCAGGGCGTGGTGATCGCAGATCAGGAATGCCGATTTCCGGCCCCCCTCCAACAATTTCTGCACCAATCCCTTGACGAAGTCGTGATAGCTGGCCGCCTCATTGGTAAAGCGCCGGCCGTCATGACCGACGGCAATAATGCCGGGCTTTGCCCTGTCCATGAACAGGTGCGGGAAAGGCCGCTTCGAGCCATCAGGCTGGGGAACGAGTGAGATCGGCGTCCAGGATGCGGCGTCGGAATTGGTGGTTACGAAGGCAGCTCCGATCGCCTCGGCAGCGGAGATCGCTCCTCCTGTGTTCGAGGAAGGAGACATGCTGTAATGGGGCAAGCCGTGACCGACATGTTCGAACGTCTCGGAACGACGTTTCGAATCATGAGGAAAGCCGCCGCCAGCGAGAACCACGCCTTTGATGACGTTGACCGTTCTGTCACCCAGCTTGGTGCGGATAGTCGCGGCCGTTACGCGACCCGCGGCATCCTGCTGAAGTGAGACGAGTTCGTGCTCGGTCAAAAGCGGCATCCTGAGGGCAAAGACCGATTCGGCCAAACGGCCTGCTACAGCCGCACCGAGGCTCAGTCGCGTGTTGCGTCCTGTCACCATCCTGTCCTTGCAGTACCGCAGAACCTGCTTGGTGGCATGCACGAAAGAGGGCCACTGACGCGTCATGCGCACGAAATGGTAGAGATCCATCCGGCCGAGTTGCAGGCCTCCGAGAATAGTGAATTCCTTGATTGGCGGGCGTAGCCGGGCAAGATTCTTACCTAAAGCTCTGCCATCGTATTCCAGTGCATCCAGCACACGTCCGCCCAGAGCAGCTCCATCCTTTTCAGGATGATAGTCCGGAGAATAGGGACGGTGCGCCATCTTCAATGCAGTCTTCTCGTTGAAGAACGCGATGGCCTTAGGACCGTTTTCAAGAAAAGCGTCGACCAGTTCCGCATTGAAGCGATTGCCGGTCTCAAGTTCAATGTAGCGGCGAGCGGCATTGGGGTCATCCTCCATTCCGGCCGCGCGCATGACCGGATTATCGGGCACCCAGATAGCGCCGCCCGAGATGGCGGTCGACCCGCCGAAGTATTCGGACTTTTCAATGATAACTGGCTTCAGACCCGCGTGAGCGGCACTGATTGCAGCAGCCAGACCCGCCGCGCCCGATCCGACAACGAGAAGATCACAACTCGACGGAAGCGTCTCAGCCGACATGGAGCGGCTCCTGTCTGGGGAAGCGCCCAATGGTCCATCCTCCGTCGACGGCCAGGATCTGCCCGGTGATGAAGGACGATTCATCGGAGGCCAGGAAGCGTACGGCGCGAGCAACGTCCTCAGGTTTGCCAACACGCTGTAGCGGACACTGCTCAACCATGATCTGGCGGCGCCAGGTTTCCGTTTGGATGCGATCAGCGGTAAGCGGCGTTTCGATAAGGCCGGGAGCCACGGCATTCACGCGAATGCCGGAGGGGCCGAAATCGGTGGCCATCTGGCGCGTCATTCCAATCACCGCAGCCTTCGATATCGAATAGCCCGCGCTGTTATAGGCACCGACCATGCCGAAGACGGAAGCCGTATTGACGATTGATCCTCCACCGGCCTCCATCATGCGGGCCACGCCCCAGCGCGAGAGGCGAAAAACGCCGAGAATATTAATGTCGAAGTAGCGCTGAAGATCCTCGTCCGAGGTCGCAAGGGCGTGAGCACCGCGCGCGACACCGGCGTTGTTGACTAGAATGCTGAGCGGCAAGCCTGCCCCATCGAGAGTGCTGCCGATTACCTCGGGCAAGCCTGCATCGGTCACGTCGCCTTGAATCGGGATGACCCGATCCGATCTCGCCGCTAGCGCGTTGATGCCAGCAGGTTCCCGGTCAACAGCAATGACGACAGAACCTGCAGAGATGAATGCGTTCGCAATTGCCTCGCCGATACCTTGACCGGCACCGGTAATAACGCCGACTTTTCCCTGAAGGGACGCGACAGGAAGGTCCATATCTGCTCTCCACCTCAGAATGCCGCCGTGCCACCGACTGAGCGGCCGCCGTCTACGATCAAGACCTGACCCGTGACATAGCTTGCACGGGGGTCTACGAAGAAGGAAACGGCATGAGCGATATCTTCTGGAACACCCAGTTTGCCCGTAGGCTGCGCAGCGCGCATCTCATCAAGACCGTCCTTGCGCTCTAGGAGCATATCGGTCTGGATGATGCCGGGAGCGACTGCGTTCACGGTGATCTGCTTCATACCCAGCTCCAACGCAAGAGCCTTCGTGAAACCGGCAACTGCCGCCTTTGAGGCAACGTAATGGGCATAGTGCCGTGCCCCGAAGGCTGCCCGCGAGCATAGATTCACGATACGGCCACCTTCGGGCATCTTCCGGGACGCCTGCTGGGAAAGGGTGAACATCGAAATCAGATTCACCTCGTACATTTTACGGAAATCATCCGCACTCAGCTTGTCGAACTCGATAACCGTGAAAATTCCAGCATTATTGACGAGAACCTGTAATGCTCCAATGCTATCGATTAGGGCCTGCGTTGCCCGCGGATCGGTAATATCGAGTATCGCCACACGGGCCTCATAGCCCTTCTCACGAAGCTGACGGACCGTCTCCTCGGCAGGCAGTTGCGCGCGATCGGCAACAACGATGGCAAAGCCGTCCTCGGCAAGGCGGTGCGCAATTGCTCGGCCGATTCCAGATCCGGCTCCAGTGACGAGTGCAGTGGGTGAATTGTGCTCAGACATAGGTATAGCTTTCCAAACACCTTGAGGGCAAGGCGGGCAAGAGCCGATAGATCAAGCGCAAAAGCTCGAGGCGCAGCAGGAACCCTATCCGCTATACCTCAAGCAACCGGCGCGAGAAGGCTCGCGCCGGTCGAGAAAGATTAGTTCAGGCCGAACTTGTTCTCGTCCAGCTTCGCAAAGATATTCTCGTGCACAACCTTTGCGATGGCTGCGGCATCATTGCGGTCAACGCCTTCGAGGAGCTTTGTCCACTTCTCCTGCAGCGCGAGGAACTCTTTCACGAAATCGGTCGGATCCTCCACGCCGCGCTCCTTCATGGTGCGAGCTGGCGCGTTCTCCACGAGATTACTCCTGAATTTAGCCAGAGCTTCCTTGAGTTCGGGATGAGGATCCTTAATGGAAATCTTGCGTTCCGCCGCACCAGCGAAGGCTGCACCGACGGCTTGGGCATAGGCCACCTGCGAGCGCGCGAGGCCGAGAGCCGTTGCATCAAGGATCTTACGGCGGTTCTCCGGACCGACCTCTTTCCAGAAGTCGCTGTTGTAAACGTAGGTCGCACCGAGAGATGTCCCTTGTTCAAGGGTGGTGATCGATTTCACAACTTCCCAGAACTTGTAGCCCTTATCGAGGTTTGTAGGATCGGAAAGTGTGCAATCCAGGGAGCCACGCTCAAGACCTGAATAAACATCAGGCATCGGCGCCGCGACAGGGATCGCGCCGAGCGAGGCGGCCCATTCATTCTGTGCGGTTCCAGCAGTCCGGACTTTCAGACCTTTGACCGACTTCAGATCGCCAAGATCCCTCATGCACAAGAAGACATAGGCGGGAGTCGAGTAGCCACCGAGGAACAGAGTATTATGCTTCGCATATTCCTTCTGCATTCTCGGGTTGGTCACGCCGATTTCTGTTAAGGCGAAAGCCGTGGCGAAGTCGTCTTTTGCCACAAACGCGAGATCATTGATCAAACCCGAGAGTGGCAGATCCGATGGCGTATACGACGCGGCAACAATACCCATCTGCGCCACGCCATCGCCAATTGCTCCGAGCGTCGTAGGCGCAGGAACCAACGATCCCGAGGAGTAGATCTCAAAGTTGACGCCCCCCTTCGTTGCAGACTTTACATCATCTACGAACTTCACGAAGGCAACCTCATTCAGGATGTGCGTTGGTGCCATCCAGTTGGTTGCCTGATACGATTCCGCTTGGGCCAGACTGGACATCATGGCCATTGAAGCGACAGTCGTCAGGATTCTCTTCATTATTTCTCTCCCTAGATAGGTTCGTTGGGGTCATCAGGCACGCCTTGGAGTGCCCAAGTCTTTCATCGGCCGTCAATTAGCCATGAATGCAGGCAGCCAAAGGCTGAGAACAGGGAAGGCAATCAGGAGAGCCAGCGTTACCAAGTCGATCGCGATGAACCAGCTTACACCCTTGAAGATCTCTCCGAGCGTGACGCGATTGCCCATTGATGATTTGATGACGAATACGTTCATCCCCATCGGTGGCGTGACAAGGCCGATCTCCAGAAGCTTGATCGTGAGGACGCCAAACCAAATCAAGTTCACATCATGCGCAATGAGAAGCGGCCCCAGAACCGGAAGGCAAAGGAGCATGATGGAAATCGATTCGAGAAAAGCACCCAGAATCAAGAAGAGGACGCAGATCAGCATGATCACAGTGAAGGTCGAGTAGCCTTCAAAGAAGCCGATGACAAAGTCCGGAATTGTGGCAAGAGCGACGAAGCGCGCAAAGAGTGCCGCACCGAGCATCACAATGAAGATTTCTGAAGTCCCGGCGGCCGTATCCACAAGAGCGCGTTTCATGATGGCAAAGTTCAGGCGACCGCGTACGAAGGCGAGGAGGAAGGCAAGGAACGCGCCTGCTGCTCCGGCTTCGGTAGCGGTGAAGATGCCGGCGAAGATGCCACCCATGACGCCGAGGATCAGCACCGGCAAGGGCCATGCGTCGGCAACCATCACTCTCCTTTCCTCTGCAGTGACCTTCACTTGGACCTTCGGCGCGAGCGAAGGATTCAGTGCGCAACGGACGGTGATCATTCCGAGAAACATCACCGCGGTCAGGATGCCAGGGATAATTCCTGCGATGAATAGCGTCGAGATTGAAGTGTTGAGCAGCATTCCGAAGACAATCATCAGAACGCTGGGTGGGATCAGCGCGCCGAGGGTGCCAGCTGCCGCGACTGATCCGGTAGCGAGGCCCTTATTGTAGTTTGATCCGAGCATCTCCGGAACAGCGATGCGGGAAAATGCTGCAGCCGTTGCAACCGATGAGCCTGATGCCGACGCGAACAGCGCGCTTGCCGCAACCGTGGACGACGCGAGCCCGCCTGGCAGCCACGACAACATGATGCGGGCAGCACCGAACAGGCCTCGGGTCAGGCCTGCCTCCACGGCGATGAAGCCCATCAGCAAGAACATCGGGATTGCGGACAGATTCCAGTCGCCGATCAGATGGAAGGGAACGGCTTTGGCAATACCGACGGCAGGCCTCCAGCCCATCATGGCCCAGATGCCTATGAAAGCAGTACTACCCATTGCGGCCCCGATCGGTACCCGCACACCGATGAGCGCCAGAACCAGGCCGATACCGAGAAAACCAATTTCAATGCGATCCATGGCAGGCCTCAGTGGCTATGGATTGGGGATGGATTGTCGACCAGGCGTATGCGATCGCCTGCGAAGATCTTGATCAGCAGCACGAGGCAGGCAATTGCGAGCCCAAGGGGCAACATGTACTTCGCAGGCCATACCGTTACGCGCCAAAGACCATCGACGGTCTCGTTAATTTTAAAAGCTCGCACCGCCACGTCCCACGAGAACCAACCCAGCCCCATATAGAAGATCAAAGTGCCGATTTGGCCTATCTTGCGCATGATCCGCTGTGCCGAGGGGCCTACATTGTCATAGATAAGATCAACGGAGATTGCAGATCCTCTTGCCTCGACGAAAGCGAGGATCAGGAACACAGAGGCGATCATATAGTAGTTGGCCACCACCTCGGTCGTGCTGGGCACCGGATAATGAAATACGTACTTCCCGATAACGTCTGCCATGATGTGAAACATCATCAGCGCGACGGATAAGCCAGCCAGAACAGTCAGTGAGTTTATTAGAAAGCGTAGTGTTTTTATCATGAGAGTCCTCCCTCGTGTGTCGTGGCCCCGTTTTGGCCAGGGCCGCGACACGGCTCTTACTGCATGCGATATCCGCCGTTGACGTCGACGACAGCGCCGGTGATGTAGGACGCATCCTTCCCCATCAGGAAGGCAACTGCGCCGGCGACATCTTCAGGCCTACCCACTCTCTTCAGCGGGATATTTCCAGTCACTGTGGAGTAGTTCTTCGGATCGAGCGATTGATGCAGCATCGGCGCATCGATCAGGCCGGGCGCAACGGCATTCACTGTAATGCCGAGGTGGGCCGCTTCCCGTGCACCGGCCTTGATCAGGCCTAGGACTGCGCTCTTCGACGCTATGTAGGCTGAGCTGGAGCGATAACCCCCGAGCTGAGCTGCGACCGAAGCGAATCCCACGAAGCGGCCGCCTCTGAGATTACGACGGTTTGCTCCACGCAGGTATTCGCGCAGCAGCAGAAAAGTCCCGGTTGAGTTCACAGACTGCGTCAAGTTCCAGTCTTTCAACTCGATTTCGGTGATCAGAGGACGCTCGCCGTTCGGGGCGAACAGAAGAATACCGGCAGCAGCAACAACGGCATCAACCGGTGCGCCTGCCTTTTCGGCGCTCTTAAAGGCATCCATGACTGCGTTCTCGTCAGCAACGTCGAGCGCAATGGCACGGTGGCCCTCGCCAGGCAGTTCGCTCAATGCGCCCTGTGCACCCTCAAGTGTGAGATCGGCGGCAAGAATGCTGAAACCATCTTCGGCCAGACGACGAACAACGGCTCTTCCAATGCCACCCGCAGCACCGGTGACGAGACAAACTTGTGACATTCTTGATATATCCTAACAAGCTACGGGCGCAGAAATGAACACATTTTGATCATTGTGGCAAACTCTATGTTTGCAATTACGTCATTTTGGATACATTTTCATCCCTGGCATTGCGCGACTTAAGTTGAATGCTCATAATGTTTCCAGAGGGGGAGCCATTTGACAGACAATCACACCAGTGCAGAAATGGTGGGTGAACGACTGCGTGAGGTGATTTTGCGCGGCGAGCTTCATCCTGGAGAAAAGCTGCATCAGAATCGTTTGGCTGAGCAGCTCGGTGTCTCGCGAACACCACTGCGCACTGCGCTTGCCGCGCTCGCTGATTCCGGTCTCGTCGTGTATGAAAGCAATTGTGGATACAGGGTCCGAGAGTTCTCGCCCGAACAGATCCGCGGAGCCTTTATCGTGCGCGCGGAACTTGAGGCTCTCGCCTGTACACTCGCTGCACCTAACATGAACGATGCCTTGGCGCAGCAATTGTTCGACCTCGTTTCAGAGGGCGATCGCCTGCTCGCTGAAGGGCAGCTTCTCGAAGAGAATCACGCTCCATACCGTGACATGAATGTGAGCTTCCATAAGCTGATCCAAACGATTGCGGGAAATCCGTGGATCGCGGATTTCGTTGCGCGCCTGCATAATGTGCCGCTGACGTCGGACCGCATCATCTTGTGGGAGCACTGGAAAATTATTCATCGCTCTCACGACGACCATCGCCGAATTGCCGAGGCGCTGTCGCGTGGCAACGGCATTCGCGCCGGGTCCATCATGCGGGAGCATGTGCTCTTTGCAATGGATTATCTCTTGAGTCAGCTGAACAGCCAGCCTGGAACCATGCTGCGCATCCTGCCTGAGCGGCCGAAATCCCACACCCGAAAAGCATCAAAAAGGAAGCCTTGATGACGATGAGACTTTTCCACTCCCCTGCGTCCCCATATGTCCGCAAGGTCATGGTGACCGCTTACGAGCGAGGTGTTGAAGATCAGGTTGAGATCCTTGGCTCGGCCGCCGGTCCGATCAAACGGGACCCCGAAATCGTCAAGCACAATTCGTCCGGCAAGGTTCCCTGCGCTTTGCTGGAGAATGATTTACCGTTGTTCGATAGCCGTGTGATCTGTGCTTACGTCGATTCGCTCGCACCTTCGGAAGGAACGGTATATCCGCAAGGAGCCGATCGTTTCGAAGTGCTGACGCTTGAGGCGCATGGAGATGCCATCCTCGACGCTTGTCTTCTGTGTCGCTACGAAACGGTCCTACGCCCTGCAAGTCTACGCTGGGACGAGTGGTATGCCGGTCAGATGGCGAAGGTCGATTCGGGCCTGGATGATCTGGAAGGCAAGTGGTTTGGGAAAGTATCGAGTGCGTTCCATGCAGGATCGATCGCGGCCGCCTGTGCTCTCGGTTATCTCGACTTCCGCTTTCCGGATAAGGACTGGAGAAGCAGCCATCCCAATCTCGCCGCATGGTTTGCGACGGTTTCGGAGCGGCGCTCAATGCAAGAAACCCTCCCGAGAGGATAATCGTATTGGGAGGTATCATTTGGCCCGTCCGCTTTACGGGCGGGCCTAGTTGCAACGCGCAGGCGGCTCACCTTGCATCTATGTATCTCAGCGTCGCCGTTGGAGCGGGATTGTTAGATGTAATAGGAGGAGCAAGAGGTTATCGGAAACATCCTCACGCATAGACCTTACTTGCCGGCGCTCACCGCACTTCCGCTGAGGCGTTCGACAAAGTAGACTTCATTATGGGTCGCAACGTAGAGATCACCCTCGACGGTAACCCAGCCACGGAACATGCCATCTGTATTGTACGGCGCCACGATGTTACCCATTGCGTCGATTGCCGCGAGGCCAGCTCCGATCTTATAGGGAGCCAGATCGCCCATAACGACCTTGTCGGCCGCTTTCTCAAGCGTCTCGCCAAGATAACGCATCCGACTGGCGATCTCGTGACCGACCACATGCCGGATGAAATACTCCCCTTTCCCGGTACCGGACACCGCACAGGCTCCATCACGCGCATAGGTCCCCGCCCCGATAATGGGCGAGTCCCCTACACGCCCGGCGGGCTTGTTGGTGAAGCTGCCTGTGGAAGTAGCGGCAGCGAGATGCCCATCGGCATCGAGTGCGACCGCGCCGACCGTGCCGTGTTTTTCCGCTTCGCTGCACTTAACGACGTCCCCGCCTGTTCATGTGCCTTCATGGAAGCAAGCGCTTCGCGGCGGCGCTCGGTGGTGAAGTAGGCGGGACTGACAATCTCCAGGCCCTGCTCCTGAGCAAAAGTGTCAGCCGCGCTTCCCGCGAGAAGAACGCTTTCGCCACGCTCCATCAGGGCGCGCGCTGCCTTGACAGGGTTACGAATTCGCCGTGCAGCACAAACCGCTCCGGCCCCCAGGGTAGCGCCGTCCATCACAGCAGCATCGAGCTCGTGCTCACCATTGGTATTGAGAGCCGCCCCGTGCCCCGCATTAAAATGGGGCGAATCTTCCATGACAATGACCGCCGCCTCTACGGCATCAAGGGCGCTGGCGCCGGCAGCCAACTTCGACCAGGCGATACGCAAGGCTTGAGCCAAATCGGCGCGCGCTTCGCTCCATTCCGCCTCAGTCAGGTTGAGCTTCGCCATAACGCCACAGCCGCCGTGAATGGCAATTGCGAAATGAGTCATCGGTTTCCTCTTCATACATCTGTCTTGGTAAGCTCGATAGAACCTTCATTCATTTCAGCCCCTAGAGCCATTTCCGGCTATTCCGAGTCAGAGGGGATTCCGCTCTGAGGCCTGATGTGGCCTGCTGGCTTCCAGACATGGAGGCACGGCATGGCACGCGCTTACAGTCAGGATCTGCGGGATCGCGTGATCAAGACAGCCCTGGGTGGCGTCTCAGTGCGGTAGGCCGCCGCCCGCTATGGCGTTGGCGCCTCAACCGCCATTCTGTGGGTGCGCCGCGCCCGATCTGGCGAGGTGAAGGCTCGCCGGCAGGGTCAACCCAAGGGCTCCAAGCTCGATGCGCATGCCGCCTTTCTTCTGGAGTTGATCGGCGCCTCCTCGCATATCAGTCTTCACGAGATGCAGGCCCGCTTAAGGGAGGAGCGCGGCGTCTCAGCCGGCATCGGTACGCTCTGGCGCTTCTTCCACGCGCGGGCGATCACAGTCAAAAAAAACCGCGCACGCCTGCGAGCGCGACCGGCCCGACGTCAGAGCCGCGCGCGGGGCCTGGTTTGACGGTCAGCTTGATCTCGACCTGGAGCGGCTGGTGTTCATCGATGAGACCAGCGCCTCGACGAAAATGGCTCGCCTGTATGGACGCTGCGCGCGAGGGCAGCGCCTGCGGGTTGGCATTCCACACGGGCATTGGAAGACCACCCCCTTTGTAGCCGGTCTGCGCCTGAGCGGCTTCACCGCGCCCATGGTACTGGATGGACCGATGACAGGCCCGTGGTTTGCGGCTTATGTCGAGCAGGTCCTGGTGCCGGCCCTCCGACCGGGCGACGTGGTGATCCTGGACAACCTGCCGCCGCACAAGAGTGCGGCCGTTCGAGAGCGTGTCGAGGCAACAGGCGCCACGCTAAAGCGCCTGCCGCCGTATTCGCCCGACTTCAACCCGATTGAGAATGCCTTTGCCAAGCTCAAGGCGCTGCTGCGCAAGGCAGCAGCCCGCACGAAAGAAACACTCTGGCAGACCATCGGCGAGCTGCTGGACGAGTTCTCGTCTGAGGAATGCGCCAACTACTTCAGGGCCGCCGGATATGAACCGGAGTAAGCGGAAATGGCTCTAGATCTGTTTCCCCAGGCTTGGATTCAGCTCTTCTCTTTGCTCCTGGCGCATTCTCCGACAATGAACTGGATCCCTTTTCCGAAGAGCCTTGAGATAGCGCGGCAGTCTGTGAGGCCTTCCGTGCATCAAGGGGTTCTGAGGTAAAACGCTCTGCGACAACACTCATGTGGTTGATACTAAGGCACCGTTTATAGAACGTCATAACCTCGTAGACGCCATAAACGGACAAAAGCGGCATGTCGAAGAACCGGCCAAGCAGTAGCAGGAGGACGGGTGCGTGGGTCGAGAGCGACCATACGCTTTCTAAAACGTTCGGCACGACGATGAGCCATCGTGCCGAACATCCTCAGGCATTATCTCGCGCGAAACGTGCCACATCGGCATGCGTGGCGAACCACACATCAGCGCGGCTCTTCATGTGAGCAATCAGTTCTTCAAGAATGAAGATTCGCGAGCGATAGGTGATGACATGAGGATGCATGGTCAGTAGGAACAGACCACCTTCCTCATACGCCCGGTCGAATTCACGGCGGAAGATGTCCAGCACTGCAGTCGGCGGCGTATAGGGACGCAACGCCGAGTGACGGTTCATGTTGAAGTACACTGCATCGTCACGGATCCATTCCACGGGTAGTTCAACGATGCCTGTCGGCTCACCACCTTCAAGAATTTCGTAAGGATCATCGTCCGCCATGAGCGAGGAGTCGTAGATGAGGCCGATGGACTCGCCGCCATCCCGCAGCTCATTCGTCTCGTGGTCGCTGTCGAACGAGAGAGCCACCGCGCACCGCGCTCCGTTCTTCCAGGATTGAGGCTTCAGAGAGCGGCCGGCGCGGACCTTGTGGACCTTCCTGCGCCAGACGTCATCCGGCCATTGCCATGGTTCCATCATTTTCTCCATTCGAGATACAGTATAGCGATCGGAATTATGCGAGGTGGCAAGCGGCAGCGCGCCCGGACGCAAGCGATGCCAGAGTCGGACGCTCGCTCCGGCACCGGTCGATGCTCAACGGGCAGCGGGCGTGAAAACGGCAGCCGGGTGGCGGCGATAACGGACAAGGCAACTCGCCCTCGATAGGTTTAAACTGAACGTCGACATCATCGTCGATGACGAGTTTCGGCACGCTATCGAGCAAGGCCCGCGTATAAGGGTGCCGAGGATCACTATAGACCTGCTGCGTCGGTCCCTGCTCGACGATGCGGCCGAGATACATGATTGCGATCCTGTCGCACAAATGGCGGACGACGCCGAGATCGTGCGAGATGAAGAGGAGCGTGAGATTGAGTTCCCGCCGCAGCTTGAGGAACAGATTGATGATCTGTGCCTGGATCGAAACATCAAGGGAAGCGACCGGCTCGTCGCAGAAGAGAACCTCCGACTTCATTGCCAAGGCACGCGCAATGGCGATGCGCTGCCGCTGGCCTCCGGAAAACTGGTGCGGATAGCGCATTACGTAATCAGCATCAAGGCCGACGGCAGTAAGCCAGTACTTTACATACTCTAACGCATCGTTCTTCGTGATCAAGCCGTGGGCAACTGGCCCCTCGGCCAAGGCCTCTCCTATGCGCATTCGAGGGTCCAGAGACGCGAACGGGTCTTGAAACACCATCTGAACCCGGGTTGTCGTTTTCAGCGAGCGCTTGCCCGCCGACATAACCGGCTGGCCATTCAACCGGATCTCTCCTTCCGTGGGTGGCAGGATGCCCGCAATGATGCGCCCGAGAGTAGACTTTCCACAGCCGGACTCGCCCACCAAGCCAACCGCCTCTCCTTTTTCAGGACGAGATCGATCTCATCGACCGCACGGACTGCACGCCTCTCGGGAGCGCTCCCAAGTGCAGCCGCGATCCTGTCGCTGAGCGTGAGTTGCGGCGTGAAGCGCTTGCTGAACATAGATACGGAGAGATATGGTTCCATGATTAAACCTCCGCGCCCAGCGGATAATGGCACCGATATTCCCGTTGGCCGTCCCTATGGACTTGCGACCAGTTTTCTCGGCGATCCCGGAACGATCTCGCTGCGAATGTCGAGTTATCTTGCTGTGATGGAGAACATCCTCGAAAGCCTTTATCGCGGGGCTTCCGCCGCATTGTTATCGTGAATGGTCATGGCGGCAATACGCCCGTGGCAGCCTTCATCTCGGAATGGATGGATCGGCGCCGCGACGCACGTGTGAAATTCCACGATTGGTGGCGTGCGCCTCGTGTCTGGTCCAAGGTCACGGAAGTCGACCCGGCCGCCTCGTGGATGGAGAATTTTCCCTGGACTCGGCTTGCCGGCGTTACCGTGCCCACGGAGCGCAAACCGCCCGTAGATTTTACGCGTCTCGCCATGTCGAACCCTACCGAGAAGCGAGCTCTTCTGGGTAATAGAAACTATCACGGTCTCTATCAGCGGCCGGATGAAGACATGATGGCGATCTGGTCGGTCGCCGTCGAAGAAACGCGCGATCTTATCGCTTCGAATTGGCCCTGAAGCCGATGTGACAGGACGAAATCATGCTAGGATTTCTCATCCAAAGGCTGGCGCAGGCGCTCATCGTTATGCTGGCGATGTCGGGCCTGGTCTTCATTGGCGTCTTTGCCATCGGCAATCCGATCGCCTCCATCGTGACTGCCTGGGCGATGCTCAAGGATAAGGTAACGATCACTCCGCGTTCAGGTGAAGGCACATTGGCGATGAACATCAAGCCGGTGAAGTAACGCTCTTCTATCAAGGGCTGAAGTGGCTCGCGAACTGTACCGTTTGCGAGCCACTGAAGGCAGGCGGTGGCAGGCCCAACTTTGCCAGAATGGCTGCGCACTGCAATCGAAGCGAGCCGATACCGCCACCGGGTCGGATGAATATACCCGCACTCGTGGTGTTTCGCTATTTCAACAATCATTGCATTGGAACAGATACGATCCGGACAAATCGGATCAACTCACATTGAGGCGTGTCGGCTTGCGATGCGTCGCATGAAGGCCAATCGGGGGCAGAATTTGGCACTTCAAAAACCCTCTATACGTTAAAAGCTCGTAGGAGCATTTTCAATTATGTTCCTGCTGTTTATTGAGAGTAGTTTGTTCAGCATCAGTAGCTTAAGTAAGCTCAATCTCAGCGAACGGTTGCCATTGCTAACGAGTGGTTGCCCGGCATAGAAAAGGTGGGAGCGCTTAATGCTGCTGCGGTAGAATACCAGCCGAATTTCCTATGCCACCTTATGGCTACGGATTTTGATCCCAAACGGGAAATCGATACAGCCCTCGAGAAGAAGGCCCAAGAAATCTTCAACGCTCGTAAGCAGTATGAGCAAACTATCACGCGCGATGATGTCCGTGCGTTGTATGAGGGATTCGACAAGGCCTGGAGTATCTATCCAGCAGAAATGAATACAGCCGTCGAGTTCTCCAGAAATTTTCAGGACTCGAAGGCATGGAGCCATAACATTTAGAAAGTGCAGCCTGCTTCATCTAACGTCCGCATAGCACTTGCAAATCTCGTACGTCTCAACGCAGACCTCTCAGCCGACGCACGAACAACGGCTGCGGCGGTCTACACTGCGATCCGAACCACGATCATCGCCATCCTGATCGGCGCAGCTTTGATGACCATTGCGATGTCAATATTGATCATTCGCAGCATCGTGCAAGGAATCACCGATGTGAATGCCCCGATGAGCGCGTTGGCAGCAGGCAATCTCTCAGCCTCAATTCCATTCTGAGGCCAGAAATCGAGATGGGCAGGATTACCGATGTCGTCCAGCTTTTCAAGGAGGCGTTGATTGCGAAGCGTGAAGCCGACGAAAAGGCTTCTCTCGAGGCTGACGCCAGGACATACCGGGCGCAGATGCTCGACAAGCTTACAAAGCGGCTTGAGGAGAATGTCTCCGTCCTGACGAATAACCTTTCCGCTTCGGCAATTGAGATGGAAGAGGCCGCCCGATCGATGGCGAGTGTCGCTGACCGGACCAATGGTCAAACCGTCACGGCAGCATCCGCCGCCGTGCAAACCTCCGCAAACGTCCAAAGCGACTGACGAGATTTCTGTTCAGATCGGATCGGTTCAGCAGGTCACGGAACACGCGGTCAGTGCGGTTGAGCAAATCGCTAGTACCATCACGAAAATGTCGCAGACATCGGTCTCGATTGCAGCTGCCATGGAAGAGCAGGAAGCTCCGCGGCGGAGGTTACCCGCAATGTGCAAGAGTCTGCCCGCGGCACGGAGCAGGTCACGGGAACTATCGCCGATGTGCGTCAGGGGGCCGGACGAGACCGGATCCGCTGCCTCCAAGGTGCAATCGGCGACTCAGGAACTGCGCGACAATCCTCCAACTTGGGGCAGGAGGTCAGCTCGTTCCTGCTTGGCGTCAAAGCAGCTTGAGGTGGGATAATCGGGCGATGCCGAGGCTCAAGGCGGTCTGCCTAGAGCCTCGACTACCTTTTATCACCGGCGCCATACGCAGCAAGCACATCCTTGTCGTTGTCAGATGGATCGCATGACGTTACCGCAAGCGTCTTACTATCGAACAGCACTGAAACAGCGGCCGGCTGCCGCCAGTGGTGCAGGCGCCGTCTTGACGCTCATGCACCGTTTAGATCAATGCGATCTCTTTGGCCTTACTCGCCGCTTCATTTCCTTGCGCCCCCTTCGCCAGAAGCGGCCGCGATGCTATTAGACACATTGCGGAGCATCGGCTGTCTCGGACCGTCCCTCGATCCCTTCATGGCAAGCCTGCTGCGAGGCGGCAGCGATGCCAAGGAAGGGCCTGGCATATTCTTCCCTGCGATTAGGAGGCCAGGCGTCTCCGATCCCTTTTCCCCGAAAGTACACATCTCTAGACAGGCAGCAGAAGCATCGTCACATTCGCGGAACAGGGCTGGGTATCGCTGTATGGACGAAGGCTGGCGATGTCTCATCCTTCGCATCGCGAGGTCAGCCGGGATAGTTCGCCGTTGGACCGAGTGTCCGCTTCGCTATACGCTCTATTTCTGATAAAGGCATTACGCACTATCTTCAGTAGCAGTGTCCCTAACCGGGACGACCCTCGTACCAGTGCGGCAGTTGATGGGAGGCAGCAATGGCGGACAGCGGCGTCGTGCGCGAGGGTGCATGCCGGTGCGGGCAGGTCAGGTTCCGGGTTGAAGGCTCCCCGATTATCACCATGGCCTGCCATTGCACCGGCTGTCAGCGTATGACCGCGAGTGCATTTTCCCTGAGCGCTCTATATCCGAGCGACAGCTTCAGGCTAATCCAGGGCGATCCGGTCATTGGCGGATTACATGGTGCAACTCGACACTACTTCTGCCCGCATTGCATGAGTTGGCTGTTCACTCGGCCCGAAGGCCTGGACGACTTCGTCAATATCCGCGCGACGATGCTAGACAATGCGAGGACGTTCATGCCATTCATCGAAACCTACACCAGCGAAGCACTACCCTGGGCCAGGACGCCTGCAGCCCACAGTTTCGAGCGTTTTCCTCCGTTGGAGCGCTATCCGGACCTGATGGCGGAGTTCGCAGAGCGGGACGATTTTTGATCGGCTCGCCAGCCCTTTGAGTCGCCACATCCCATTGCAGGCTGGGCTAACGACGTCCCGAAGGCACGACAGCCGTTGCCTCGATTTCGACAAGGGCTTTCTGCTCCACCAGTCGCACGACTTGAACCAGGGCCATCGCCGGATAATGCGTCCCGAACACGGCTTTATAGGCCCGACCCAGCTCACGCTGGTTAGCCAGGTAATCGTCGATATCGACCACATACCAAGTCAGCCGGATGACATGTTGGGGGCTCGCCCCGCCTTCCGCCAGAATGGCGCAGATGTTTTCCAACAACTGGCGCACCTGCGCAACGAGCCCCTCTGGAAACTCGCCAGCCTCGTTCCAGCCCACGATCCCGCCCGTCACGACGACCCGCCCTTCCGCCATCATCCCGTTCGAATAGCCCTTGGGAACCGGCCAATTTTTGGGCTGTAGAACCTCGACTCCATTATCGAAGTCTGATGTGGCTTGGGAACCTCTAGAGAGTGTCATTGGCAGTTCTCCTGGTAGCGCTCCAAGGCCGCGCGAAGATCGTCCGGAAGCGGAATGGATTGATGGATTTCAAGCGAAGTTGTTACGATGACGAGTTTCGCTAGGAACACTGGCTCCGAGCCACGGGAGCCATGGATACGAAGCTTAACAGATGACCGTCCTATGCGGTCAACCACGATGGCGAGTTCCAGCTTGTCTCCCATGAAGCTGGAATTGGAGAACTCGGCACCCGCGCTTACATATCCGAGGCCGACCCTGCGCCGCCCGGTCATCTCATGATAATCGATCTGCAGCTCTTGGCAGAACCAGTCCTCGATGACGCCATTGATGAGGTCGAAGTAACGCGCAAAATAAACGATCCCCGCTGGGTCGCAGTGGGAAAACCGGATGGGTACGATGGTTCTCCAGACCATTTCGCCGGGCGCATTATCCCGGGGCTTCGAGGATGCGCTATCCATGTCGCAAATCGCTAGCCGGCGAGCCTCCGGAGCGGACTTCCCTCAGCAGCTTGAGAAGCTCGCGCGCGATCACGATCTTCTGTACTTCCGTTGCGCCCTCATAGATTCGCAGCGCACGGTTCTCCCGATAGAGTTCCTCGACCTTCACGCCCTTTGTAACCCCAAGCCCTCCGAAGATCTGGACTGCTTTATCGATGACGCTTTGGGCGGCTTCGGTAGCGTGCATCTTGGCCATCGCAGCCTCCCGCGTCACCCGAGAAGCGCCCTGATCCTTCGTCCATGCTGCGCGGTAGACAAGAAGTGCTGCAGCGTCGACGTTTGTCGCCATGTCGGCCAAGGCAGCTTGCGTCATCTGGAGCTCCGCCAGCGGAGCTCCGAAGAGATGACGGGAGGAGGCGTGGCGTAAGGCCTCATCCAAGGCCCTGCGGGCAAATCCGAGCGATGCGGCTCCGACGGTTGCACGAAAGACGTCCAGAGTCGCCATGGCGACCTTAAAGCCTTCTCCTGGATTGCCGATCCGCTTCGTCAATGGAACTCTGCAGCCTTCGAATCGCAGTGTCGCGAGCGGATGCGGCGCGATGACGTCGATACGCTCTTCGATGATGAGACCGGGCGTGTCGGCATCGACCACATAAGCGGACAATCCCTTTGCGCCCGACGCCTCACCCGAGCGTGCAAAAACGATGTAGTAATCCGCAATCCCGCCATTGGAGATCCACGTCTTCAATCCATCGATCCGCACATGATCAGGACCATCCGGAACAGCGGTGGTGCTCATGGCGGCGACGTCCGAACCGGCCTCGGGCTCTGACAGGGCGAAGGCCGCAATGACCTCGCCTCGTGCCACCTTCGGCAGATACTGTCGCTTCACATCCTCGGAACCAAAAAGGCTGATAGGCCCGGAGCCAAGCCCCTGCATCGCAAAGGCGAAGTCCGCAAGTCCATCCTGGTAGGCCAGTGTTTCACGGGACAGGCAGAGCGTCCGCACGTCGAGAGTCGGATAGAGACCACCGTAGCATTCCGGGATAACGGCTCTCAGCCATCCATCCGCACCGAGCTCGCGCACAAGACGACGACACGATCCGTCCACGTCGTCATGGTCGACGAGGCTGTGAGATTCGGTTTCGGCCCAACTCCTCAGCGCCTCTGCATAGTGGCGATGACGATCGTCGAAGAAGGGCCACTTCAGAAATGTGGCGTCAATCATATCAGTCTCCCAGAAAGACTGGCTTTTCCTTCGCCGCAAAAGCCCTGTAGGCGCGGGCGAAGTCCTCCGTCGTCATGCACAGAGCCTGGGCGACGGCTTCCGCCTCGATCGCCTCCTCCACAGACATTGCCCATTCCATGGCCAACATGCGCTTGGTCATCGTATTGGCGTAGGTTGGCCCCAAACCAATCTCACGTGCCAAGATCTTCGCTTCGCGCAACAGCTCCGCCTCATCGACGATTCGGCTGAAGAAGCCCCATCGCTCACCTTCCTCGGCCCTCATGAACCGACCTGTGTAAAGAAGCTCCGAGGCCCTGCCCTGCCCGATCAGACGTGGCAGGATCGCGCAGGCACCCATGTCACAGCCAGCAAGCCCTACCTTGTTGAACAGGAAGGCTACCTTGGCGCTTGGCGCCGCGAGCCGCAGATCGGATGCCATGGCGACAATGGCTCCTGCACCGGCGCAGATCCCCTCGACAGCCGCAATCACAGGCTGTGGAGCGGCGCGCATGGCTTTCACCAGCTCGCCCGTCATGCGCGTGAAAGCCGTCAGGCTTTTCGTGTCCATTTCCACCAACGGACCGATAATTTCGAATACATCTCCACCTGAGGAAAAGTTGCCGCCGGCCCCTGTCACGATGATGGCCTTGACATCGTTGTCCTTCGCACAGGCCTGAAAGAAGTCCGTCAACTCGCGGTAGCTCTCGAATGTCAGTGGGTTCTTCTTCTCCGGACAGTTAAATGTGACTGTCGCGACCGGACCTTCCACCGAGAGAAGAAAGTGGCGAGGCGTATACTTGGAAAGGGGCAGTTGGACTGGATTGGCGAACTGCGTCACGAATGCACTCCCATGATGGCGTTTCTGGCGGAGAGTTTCGTCTTGGCGAGCAGGCGCATCAAATCCTTTTGCTCCTTCTGCGTGAGACCGCCGAAGATCTCTGCGATCCATGCCTCGTGCTCGGCAGCCATCGTGCGGAACTCCGCTCGACCGGCCGGTGTCAGGTTGATGATCTGAGCCCGCCGATCGACTGGTGAGACGCGGCGTTCGAGATGCCCGGAGGCAACCAGCCGATCGACCAAGCTGGTGAGATTGCCATTCGATACCATCATGCGCTTCGAGAGGTCCGAGAGCGTCATTCCATCCGAGGCCTTGTCGAGCTGAGCCATCAGATCAAAGCGGGGAAGCGTTACGTCGAACCGGTCCCGCAGACGGCGGCGAACCTCACCTTCGATCAGCGTGGAGCAGGTCAGCAGCCGCAGCCAGAGCCGAAGCTCGTCACGGTGATCCTCCGGCATCTCGATAGCCTTCGTCTCGGCATCAAGCGGGATTGTCTGGTTGCTCATGTCAGATCTCTCCACCAGCTACGGCAATGGCTTGGCCTGTAACGGAGCGAGCCCCCTCCCCGCATAGCCACAGAACTGCATCGGCAACTTCCGCTGGGCTGATCAGCCTTTGCTGAGGGTTATGCTTTATGAGTTCGTTCAGGGCCTGCTCGCGCGTTCTGCCCGTCTTCGCTACGATTTTTTGGAGACTCGCTGCAACGAGGTCTGTGTCGGTGAAGCCAGGGCAGACGGCATTGACCGTCACGCCCGTCGCCGCGGTTTCCAGCGCAAGCGCCCGCACGAAGCCGATGACCGCGTGCTTCGCCGCGCAATAGGCGCTCACGTAGGGATACCCTTTTAGGCCCGCTGTAGAGGCCACTGCGATGACACGCCCGAACTGCCTCTCGATCATGGAGCCGAGCACAGTATGGGTAATATTCGTGATGCCGAGCAAATTGACATCCAGCATCTGCCTGAACACATCCGGCGTGGATTTCAAGAAGGGAGCCGAAGCTGCCGATCCGGCATTGGCGATCATGATGTCGACAGGGCCATGCCAAGAGATCGCGGCCTGAACGGCGGCCTGAACGGCCGCCGGATCGGTGACATCGGCGACAGAGGCCGCATGGGCGTCGCCCTCCGAGACGGCGCGATCCAGAGTTGTCCGATCACGCCCGAGGATGGTGACCTTGGCCCCGGCCCCTACAAGCCCCTTGGCTATGGCCCGCCCTATGCCGCGCCCACCGCCTGTAACAAGGGCGTGGCGGCCCTGAAGAGGGTTCATGTCCATATCATTCCGCGGCGAGAGACTTATCGCCGGCCTCCATCTTCAATTCGGCCCGGGTCTTCGGCTTGGCCTTGATCTTCAGTTCTTCCAGGTCCTGCCGGTCACGAACACTGTTGCGGAAGATCTGATCCTTCCCGGAAAGGTACTGCGGCGGGCACGAGATGTCCTTCACGCCATACCAGGCCGCAGCCTTCATGGTGAAGAACGGGTCCGTCAGGTGCGGACGCGCCAGCGCAACCAGGTCCGCCCGCCCTGCCGCCAGAATGGTGTTGACCTGATCGGCCGTGGTGATGTTGCCGACGCACATGGTGGCGACCTGCGCCTCATTGCGCACCTGATCCGAGAACGGCGTCTGAAACATGCGTCCATAGATCGGCCGTGCCTCCCGCACCGTTTGTCCCGCTGAAACATCGACAAGGTCGACGCCATGCTCGGCAAAGGCGCGCGCGATCTCGACGGCATCCTCTCCCGTTATGCCGCCCTCGGCCCAGTCGGTGGCGGAAATGCGCACCGACATGGGTTTGTGCGCCGGCCAGACCTCCCGCATGGCGTCGAAAACCTCCAGCGGATAGCGCAGACGGCTCGCCAGGGAGCCGCCATATTCATCCGTGCGCCGGTTGGTGAGAGGGGAGATGAAGCTCGCCAGCAGGTAGCCGTGGGCGCAATGGAGCTCGAGCATGTCGAAACCTGCCCGGTCGCCCCGCTTCGCTGCCTCGACGAACTGCGCCTTGATGGTGTCCATGTCCGCACGGGTCACCTCCCGCGGCACCTGACTGTCCAGGAAATACGGAATCGGCGAGGCGGAGCAGATATCCCAGGCTCCGCTTTCGAGGGGGCGATCGATCCCTTCCCACATGAGCTTCGTGGCGCCCTTGCGGCCCGCGTGCCCGAGCTGCAGACAGAACTTGGCTGCGGAATTGCCATGGACGAAGTCGACAATGCGCTTCCAAGCGATCTCCTGCTCGTCGTTCCACAGACCCGCGCAACCGAGAGTGATGCGTGATTCGGGTGAGACGCACGTCATTTCGGTAAAAACTAGACCCGCGCCTCCTGTGGCACGCGAGCCATAGTGAACGAGATGCCAGTCGCCAGGAATACCCTCGTGAGCCGAATACATATCCATTGGAGAGACGACCACGCGGTTCGCGAGGGTCATGTCGCGCAGCCGGAACGGCTGGAACATCGGCACCTTCGGATTCTCAATGGAGACGTCGAACCCCTTGCCTCTCACCTGCTGCGCGAAGGTGCGATCCACGGCAGCGACAAAGTCCGGCGCACGCAGGCGCAGGTTGTCGTAGGTGATCGCCTTGGCACGGGTCATCACCCCAAAGGCGAACTGCACCGGGTCGAATTTCCAGAAGCGCGCGACATGCTCGAACCAGACGAGCGACACGTCAGCGGCGTGCTGGGTCTTCTCGACCTCCTCGCGCCGACCGGTCTCGTAGATGGACAAGGCCCGCTCGACATCGGAAGCGCGGCGGAAGGCTTCATAAAGGGCGATGGCGTCTTCCATGGCCAGTTTGGTGCCCGAGCCGATGGAGAAATGGGCCGACCCCTTGGCGTCTCCGAGCAGCACCTTGTTCCCCATGACCCAGCGCTTGTTGCGGATCATCGGGAAGTTGCGCCAAAGGGAGCGATTGGTGAGAATCTTGTGCCCATTCAGGAACCAGCCGAAGATCTGCTCCATGAGGGTCGCTGTTTCCTCCTCCGTTTTCTGCCCGAGCCCGGCGCGGTCGAAGGTTTCGGGATCCGTCTCAAAGACCCAGGTGGAGCGGTTCGCCTCGTACTGATAGGCATGGGCGATGAACGGTCCCCATTCCGTCTCCTGGAAGATGAAGGTGAAGGCATCGAGCGGGCGGGTCGACCCCATCCAGGCGAACTTGTTGGGCCTCAGATCCACCTCGGGCTGGAAGTGATCGGCATATCGGTCCCGGAAGCGGCTGTTGATGCCATCAGCGACGACAACGAGATCCGCATCGGCGAACAGGCTCTCGTCATCGACATCCACCTGATACCGCAGCCTGACGCCGAGCTCCTCTGCGCGGTCCCGCAGGATCAGCAGCAGCGTACGGCGCGAGCAACCGCAAAATCCATTGCCGCCGATGCGATGCTCGGTCCCTTTGAAATGGATCGCGATGTCGTCCCAATAGGCAAACTCGCGGGTGATCCTCTGGTAGCTCGGCAGATCGTACTTCTCGAAGCCGTCGAGGGTCGCATCGGAAAAGACGACGCCGAAGCCGAAGGTATCGTCGGCGCGATTGCGCTCATAGACCGTGATGTCCGCCCCCGGCTGGAGCTTCTTCATCAGAATGGCGAAATAGAGACCCGCAGGCCCTCCGCCGATGACCGCCGTTTTCATGCCAGACGCCTCCAAGGCAAGGTGTAATTATTTTAAGCATAAAATAATTACGAAGCAACTTCGGGGCAGCGATAAATGTGATCGATCCGGTCATATTTGCGCTTACGTTGCCGTTTTTCTTCTTCGACGCCATGTCGCGGCCACTCTCGTGGCCCAGGCACCGGACTGCCGTATCGTCACCAGGATGCGCCCCTCGGTTCTCACGTGGGGCGCAACTCCTCCGCGCGACGCGGCACCCTTCAGGAAACCATGGCCTCATGAGAGTGCTGCGTGGCCATCTGGCGAAGCTGGAACCGCTGCAGCTTGCCGGTCTGGGTGCGCGGAAGAGCGTCGACATATTCGATGAGGCGCGGATACTTGTAGGGCGCGATCTCCGCCTTCACGTGCTCCTGGAGCGCCTTCGTCAGGTCGGCGCTGGGGCTGGCGCCGGAACGCAGGACCACATAGGCCTTCACGACAGCTCCGCGCCCGTCGTCAGGCGCGCCCACCACGCCGCATTCGGCGACCGCCGGATGGGTGAGGAGCGCCGCCTCGACCTCCGGTCCCGCGATGTTGTAGCCCGCCGAGATGATCATGTCGTCGGAGCGCGCCTGATACCAAAAATAGCCATCCTCATCCATGAGGTAGGTGTCGCCGGTGACGTTCCAGCCGTCCTGCACGTAATTGCGCTGCCGCTCGTCGGCGAGATAGCGGCACCCGGTCGGACCGCGGACGGCGAGGCGGCCGATGCCGCCGGCGGGAAGGGTGCGCCCCTCGTCGTCGATGATCTTCGCCTCGTATCCGGGAACGGGCTTGCCGGTCGCTCCCGGACGGATCTCGTCCTCGGTCGCGGCGATGAAGATATGGAGCATCTCCGTCGCGCCGATTCCGTCCATCAGCTTGATGCTCGTTGCATCCCTCCAGCTGTCGAACGTGTCCTTGGGCAGCGGCTCTCCTGCAGAGACGCATTTCCGCAGCGAGGAGATATCGTGATGTTCCAGCTTGGCCAGCATGGCGCGATAGGCCGTCGGCGCCGTGAAGCAGATTGTGGCTTTGTAGTGCTCGATGGCCGGTAGGAGTTCGTTTGGCCCCGCCTTTTCCAAAAGAACGGTCGAGGCGCCGACCCGCAACGGGAACAGCACGATCCCGCCGAGCCCGAAAGTGAAGGCCAGGGGCGGCGAGCCGATGAAGCGGTCGGTCGCTTCGGGGCGCAGCACGTTGCGGGAATAGGCATCGCAGATCGCCAGCATGTCGCGATGGAAATGCATGGTGCCCTTCGGCTCGCCGGTGGTGCCGGACGTGAAGGCGATGAGGCACACGTCGTCCGCCGCCGTATCGACCGCGTCGAATTCGGGCGAAGCCTCGGCGATCAGAGCCTCGAGACCGTCGGCACGGTCCGAGCCCCAATACGCCACGTGCCGCAACTCCGGCGCCATGGTTCGCGCACGCTCCATCTCTTCTGAGAGGCGATGGTCGCACAGGGCAATGCCGATCCTGGCCTTGTTCAACGGATAGGCGATTTCCTTGGCGCGCAGCAGCGGCATGGTGGCGACGACCACGCCGCCCGCCTTCAGCACGGCGAGATAGGCCGCAACCATCATCGGGGTGTTGGCGGAGCGAAGCAGAACGCGATGGCCCGGCACGAGACCAAAGCGGCGAACCAGCACATTGCAGATCCGGTTCACGCGCTCCTGGAGCGCGCGGTAGCTGAGCGTCTCGGACGGGCTGATGAGGCAGGGCTCGTCGCCCCTGCCCTCATCGACCCAGCGGTCGAGGAAAGCCACGGCGCAATTCAGCCGCTCCGGGTATTGAAGTTCAGGACGAGTGAACAGGAGAGACGGCCATTGATCCCGAGGCGGAAGGTTGTCCCGTGTGAAGGTATCGACATGTGCCGTGTGCGCCATTGCTGCGTTTCCTCTGGTTTCGCCCGACCAACGAAGCGCCGCGAGGAGTGATGAGGCTTGGATCGACCTTTGTCGGGACAATGCGCAGCTTCACGATCACCAGAGCCTCGGCCGGGGTTCGCCGTTCAAGCCCCTCCTGCCACCTGCTTGTTGACCCAATAATTCGGGTGGCTTTCGTGCACATTTATTTAAAGCCTAAAATATTCCTTGGCAATCCCGGAGATCGAATCTACCATTCCTTTACTGTCGAAAACGGAGTATTCGGCAGGATCGTTTTGCGGCAGTATAGCGCCGACCTTCCGTCGAGGCGTCTGAACGTCCCGCCGGGAACAATGATGCAGCACGGCAAACGTGCGCAGGGAACAGCGACTCGGGAGACCATGATGAACGTGACGATCAAGACCCTTGGCTTGGCAGCGGCCGTGACGCTGGCCGCGGCGCCCGCCATGGCGCAGGAGAAGCTGAAGATCGGCCTGCTCCTGACCCTCTCCGGCCCCTCGGCCGTCCTCGGCCAGCACGCGCGGGACGGGTTCCAGCTCGCCGTGAAGGATCTCGGCGGCAAGCTGGGCGGACGGGATGTCGAAGTGATCGTCGTCGACGACGAGCTGAAGCCCGACGTCGCTGTCACGAAGGTCAAGGGGCTGCTGGAGCGCGACAAGGTCGATTTCGTCGTCGGCCCGATCTTCTCGAACGTGGCGGTCGCCACCCACAAGCCGATCGTCGATTCCAAGACGTTCTACATCAGCGTGAATGCCGGGCCATCGAACCTCGCCGGCAAGAGCTGCAACCCTTACTTCTTCGCCACCTCCTACCAGAACGACCAGAACCACGAGGTTCTCGGCAAGGTGGCCCAGGACCGCGGCTACAAGAAGGTTTATCTGCTCGCCCCGAACTACCAGGCGGGCAAGGATGCGCTCGCGGGCTTCAAGCGCCATTACAAGGGCGAGATCGTCGAGGAATCCTATGTTCCTCTCAACACCCTCGATTTCCAGTCGGAGCTCGCGAAGATCGCCTCCATGCAGCCCGACGCGATCTTCACCTTCATGCCGGGCGGCATGGGCGTGAACCTGGTCAAGCAGTATCGCGCCGCAGGCCTTGCCGACCGCATTCCGTTCCTGTCCGCCTTCACGGTCGACGAGACGAACCTGCCCGCGCAGCAGGACGCCGCCATCGGCATGCTCAGCGGCTCGAACTGGGCTCCCAACATGGACAATCCGGACAACAAGAAGTTCGTGAAGGCCTACGAGGCGGCCTACAACACGGTGCCGGCGTCCTACGCCATGCACGCCTATGACGCGGCCCTTCTCATCGACAGCGCCGTCAAGGCGACGGGCGGCAAGACCGACAACAAGGACGCCCTGCGCGCCGCGATCCAGAAGGCGGACTTCAAGTCGCTGCGCGGAGACTTCAAGTTCGGGACGAACGGCTTCCCGATCCAGGACTTCTACCTCGTGAAGGCCGCCAAGCGTCCGGACGGCAAGCTCGAGACGGAAGTGGTGGAAAAGGTGTTCGACGATTACACGGACGCCTATGCGAAGGAATGCACGCCCACGAACTGAGGCGCGAATGGATGGGCCTGTCTGCTCCGGGTGTCGCCTTCGAGCAGACAGGCCTTCCTCTTTCGCCCTATGAGCGTTCTTCTTTTCCGTGAGTGTCCGAGCGGGCGCTCGACCGATCCAGGCCTGCTGCCAACGAAGTGCCGATGACTGCAACATTCTTTGCGATTCAGGCTCTGAACGGCCTTCAATTCGGGCTCATCCTCTTTCTCATCGCCGCCGGGCTGACCCTCGTCTTCGGGGTGATGGACTTCATCAACCTCGCTCACGGCGTGCAGTACATGGTCGGAGCCTATCTGGTCGCCGCCTTCAGCGCCTGGACAGGCAGCTTCGGCTGGGGACTTCTGCTGGCGCTTCCGACCGCCCTCGCCTTCGGCCTCCTGCTCGAAGTCCTGATCTTCCGGCACCTCTACGACCGGGATCATCTCGATCAGGTCCTGGCGACCTTCGGCGTGATCCTGTTCCTGAACCAGGGCGTGAAATTCGTCTGGGGCGCAGCGCCGCTGAGCGTGCCCGTGCCGGAGATCCTGTCGGGATCCGTGGAGATCACGAACGGTCTTCTCTATCCGGTCTACCGCATCGCCATCATCGCGGCGGGCCTGCTCGTCGCGGCGCTCCTCTATGTCGTCGTCAGCCATACACGCGTCGGAATGCTGGTGCGCGCGGGCGCTACGAATGCCGCGATGGTGTCGGCGCTCGGCGTCAACATCCGGCGGCTCTTCATGATCGTGTTCGGCTTCGGGGCGATGCTCGCGGGCTTTGCCGGGGCGATGGTCGCGCCGATCCTCTCCGTGCAGCCCGGCACGGGCGACAACATCCTGATCCTCGCCTTCGTGGTGATCGTGATCGGCGGCATCGGCTCCATCCGCGGGGCCTTCCTGGCAGCCCTCCTGATCGGCCTCGTGGACACGCTCGGGCGCTCGTTCGCGCCCAACCTCCTGCGCCTCTTTCTCGACCCTTCGGCCGCGAGCCAGACCGGACGCGCGATCGCGCCGATGCTGATCTACATCTTCATGGCCGCCGTGCTGTTCTTCCGCCCCTCCGGCCTGTTCCCGGCGAAGCGATAAAGGCAGACCGATGACAGAACTGACCCATACCCGGTCTGCGTCCATGCCCTCCGCCCCTGCGCGGTTCGACCTTCTTCCCGTGGCGATCTTCGCGGCGTTCGCAGCAGCGCCCTTCCTCGCACCAGCATCCGGAGCGGAGGGCTATGTGCTCTCGCTCCTCACCCGCGTGATGATCTTCGGCATCGCGGCCATGTCGCTCGATCTCATTCTCGGCTACGGCGCGCTCGTGAGCTTCGGTCACGCGGCCTTCTTCGGCATCGGAGCCTATGCGGTGGGCATCCTGGCGAGCCACGGCACCGAGGATGCGCTCATTCAGGTTCCGGTCGCCCTGGCGGCGTCGGCGCTCTTCGCCGCGGTGACGGGCGCGATCTCCCTTCGGACAAAGGGGGTGTACTTCATCATGATCACCCTCGCCTTCGCGCAGATGCTCTACTTCCTGGCATCGTCGCTCGCCCCCTATGGCGGCGACGACGGCATGACGCTCCCGTCGCGCAGCCTCGTGGCCGGCGCGAACCTCCTGAAGAGCGACTATGCGCTCTACGGCGCGACGCTCGCCTGCCTTCTCGGCGTCTACATCCTCCTGAGGTCGATCGTGGCCTCCCGCTTCGGGCGTGTGCTACGCGGAACGAAGGAAAATATGACCCGCATGGAGGCCATCGGCTTCCAGCCCTTCTCCTTTCAGCTCACCGCCTACGTGATCAGCGGCATGATCGCGGGGCTGGCCGGATGCCTCCTGGCCAATCAGGCGGAATTCGTGAGCCCGGCCTTCATGACCTGGCAGCGCTCCGGCGAGCTGATCTTCATGGTCGTGCTCGGCGGGCTCGGCTCGCTTCATGGCGCGATCATCGGCGCGGCGGCCTTTCTCCTGATGGAGGAATTCCTGCCGGAAATCCTCCACGCGGCGGGTTTCTTCCTCAACGACGACCTCCGCTGGCGCCTGACGGAAAACTGGCAGATGGTCTTCGGCCCCATCCTGATCCTGATCGTGCTGTTCGCCCGTGGCGGCATCATGGGGCTCCTGCGGCGAGGCCGTCATGACTGAACCTCTTCTCGAACTGCGCGGCCTGAAGAAGACCTACGGGGCGTTCGTCGTCACCGACGACGTCGACCTCGCCGTTCGTCCCGGTGAGGTGCACGCCATCATCGGCCCCAACGGCGCTGGCAAGACGACGCTCATCCACCAGATCTCGGGCACGCTGAGATCGGATTCGGGACAGGTCCTGTTCGACGGCGAGGACGTCACCCGTCTGCCCATGCAGCAGCGGGTCCAGCGGGGGCTCGCCCGCTCGTTTCAGATCACATCCATCCTTCCCGCCTTCTCCGCCCTGGAGAACGTGGCGCTCGCCGTTCAGGCGCGCTCGGGATCGAGCTTCCGCTTCTTCGGGAACGCGGCACAGGAAAGACAGCTGAACGAAGCCGCCATGGAATATTTGAACATGGTCGGCCTCGGGCCCCGTGCGCGGATCGCGGCAGGCCTTCTGTCCCATGGCGAGAAGCGGCAGCTCGAGCTCGCCATCGGGCTCGCGACGCAGCCGAAGCTGCTTCTGCTCGACGAGCCGCTGGCGGGCACCGGCCACGAGGAATCCTTGCGCGTGGTGGAAACCCTGCAGCGGCTCAAGAGCCGCATCACCATCATGCTGATCGAGCACGACATGGATGCGGTCTTCTCCCTCGCGGACCGCGTCAGCGTTCTCGTCTACGGGCGCGTGATCGCCACCGATACGCCTGCGCGCATCAGGGCGAACGAGGAGGTCCGGGCCGCCTATCTGGGCGAGGAGGAGGTGGTCTAGTGCTGTCCGTCCGACATCTTCAGGCATCCTATGGTGCGGCCCAGGTCCTGTTCGACGTCTCTCTCGATGTCGGCGCCGGCGAGGTGGTGACGCTGCTCGGGCGCAACGGCATGGGCAAGACCACGACCATCAAGTCGATCATGGGTCTTCTGCGGCCGCGAGGCGGCGACATCCGGTTCGACGGAGCCGTCGTGACGGGGCTCGCGCCGTACAAGGTCGCGCAGACCGGCATCGGCCTCGTGCCGGAGGGGCGGCAGATCTTCCCGACGCTGACCGTCGAGGAGAACCTCGTTGCGACCGCCGCCGCGCGGAGAGGCGCGCGGCGCTGGAATCTGGACGCGGTGTATGATCTCTTTCCGCGCTTGAAGGAGCGCCGGACCAATCTCGGCACGCAGCTCTCCGGCGGCGAGCAGCAGATGCTGGCGGTCGGCCGGGCCCTCATGACGAACCCGAAGCTCCTCATTCTCGACGAGGCGACCGAAGGGCTCGCGCCCCTGATCCGCGCGGAAATCTGGTCGTGCCTCAAGCGCCTTCGCAGCGAGCGCCAGTCGATCCTGGTGATCGACAAGAACGTGGACGCGCTGACGAGCTTTGCCGACCGTCACGTGATCATCGAGAAGGGCCGCTCGGTCTGGACGGGCACGAGCGCGGAACTCGCCGCCGATCCCGGGATCAAGGAACGGTATCTGCACGTCTGAAAACTGTTGCAGGGAGCCTCTCCCTCGCGTTGGATGAGCGCCGGATGGCTCGATCTCTTGCTGGAGGGCGCATGCTCTATCGTGGAATGGACAGGACCGCGCTGGACGCGGCCTACGACAATCCCCGCGCCGTCGGGCTGCCCAGGCTGCAGGAGATGATGGCCGACTGGACGGCGCGCGGCAGGGACATCGCATCGTCCGGCCGCCTTACGGAAATCCGTTATGGCGAGGGAGAGCGCAACCGCATCGATGTTTTCGAGGCGTCCCGTGATTCAGGCTTCCAAGGCCGCGCGACGCTCGCCTTCATCCATGGCGGCTACTGGAGGAGCCAGGACAAGGAAACCTATCGCTTTCTCGCGAAGGGGGCTCTCGCGCGGGGATTGAACTTCGCGAACAT
Source organism: Microvirga sp. HS2 (assembly GCF_055792805.1). Lineage (NCBI taxonomy): Bacteria > Pseudomonadati > Pseudomonadota > Alphaproteobacteria > Hyphomicrobiales > Methylobacteriaceae > Microvirga > Microvirga sp. HS2. Next base: position 173,918 of record NZ_JBVVAJ010000007.1, on the reverse strand, counting down.
CGAATACACCCTGGCGCCGCAGAAGACCATCGGCGGGATCGTCGAGGAGATCAGGGCGGCGATCGGCTGTCTCGACAGGCATCTCGCCCAGGCTGTTCCCGACCATGCGGTCCTCCACATCTCCGGCCACTCGGCCGGAGGGCATCTCGTGGCGATGAACCTCACCGAGAAAGGCGTTGCGAGCGGCACATCGATCAGCGGGATCTTCGATCTGGAGCCGATCAGCCTGAATTATCTCAACGAGGCGGTAAGGCTGACGCCCGACGATGTGGAGCAATACAGCCCGCAGCGCCGGGTTCCTGCCCCCACCCCGCCCCTCGTGATCACCTACGGCGGGAACGAGCTTCCGGAACTGCGCCGCCAGTCGGAGGATTTCCACGCCGCATGGACGGCCGGACGGCTCGAATCCTCTTTGGTTCCCCTGCCCGGGCACGATCATTTCAGCATCCTCGAGGAGCTTGCGGATCCGGACGGCGTGATCCTGAAGGAGATCGTCTCCCTCATGGCGCGAGGGCCTCTGGACTGACCGCGAGACCTTGATCCGCCTCGACCCACGGCGACCGAAACGAAACCAACATTCCTCTCCTGCGTTCCCCAGCCGTAGCAGTTCGAGTGCGTGAGGTGATGCGTATGCGGCGGTTCCTGCGTGACAACGGGCTATCGATAGCCCTGTTCAGCCTGTTCCTGGTCTCTCTCGTCGGCCAGGCGCTGACCGGATGGAGAACCTATATCGAGGAGCTGCGCCTTCACGATCAGCCTGCCATCGACCTGCTGACCTATCTCCGGAGCGGCCACTTCATCTCCGCCGTATTCGAGAACTGGGAGAGCGAGTTCCTCCAGATGGCGGCTTACGTGGTGCTCACCATTTTTCTGTTCCAGAAGGGCGCCTCGGAATCCAAGAAGCCGGACGAGGCGAATCCCGAAGACGAGTCTCCGTCCGCTCATCGCAGGGACCCGGATGCGCCCGGGCCCGTCCATCGCGGCGGCCTGCTGCTGAAGCTCTATTCCCACTCGCTCAGCCTGGCCCTGGTCGCGCTCTTCCTCGCATCCTTCTGGCTTCATCTGGCGGGGAGCACGCGCCGGATGAACGCGGAGGCGCTTCAGCACGGCCAGCCTCAGCAGACGCTGGTGGAGACCCTGGCGACGCCGGAATTCTGGTTCGAGAGCTTCCAGAACTGGCAGAGCGAGTTCCTGTCCATCGGCGTGCTGCTGGTGCTCGGCATCTTCCTGCGCGAGCGGGGATCGCCCGAGTCGAAGCCCGTCGCGGCCCCGCATACGATGACCGGGCACTAACTCATCAAGGGCGTTGAGGGAGCACAGGGCGGAATGGGAAACGTCCGATCACAGGGGATCGGGAGGGCGCCCTGTGAGCGCCGCCGGGTGCAGGACTGGCGCCGCGGTCGGCCGCCAGCGCATGACGGCGCTTCGCGGGAGACATCGTCTGCTCAGATCCCGAGCGGGATTGATGATGGAGCGGCTCATGCCTGGGATCTCGCCACGAATCAGGCTCGTTTGCCGAAAACATAGACGCATGGGAACAGAACCGAATCGAGCTGGGTCGCCTTCATCCACGCCACCGGTTTTCCATACAGCTTGGAATAATACTGGCCTGAGACGGCGATCGGCTTGGAGCCGAACGCTGCAGAACACAGATCGAACAGTTCCTGCTGCGTGAAGCCCGCATGGGCGCCGGCCTCGTTGCTCCACTGTCCCTTCAAACGCTGCTTGTAGTCGGCGAGGTTCCACTGGAACTTTTCCTTGAAGGACACAGCCGAGCCGACATAGCCGACCAGCCGGCTCTTGTTGGGCGTCCCGATCAGATAACTTCCGCCGGGCTTGAGAACGCGCGCCATTTCGGCGAGAGCCCTCTCCGGCTGAGGAATATGCTCAAGGGCGTGGAACGAGAAGATGAAATCGAACGTCGCGTCGGGAAACTGGAGCTCCCTGGCGTCCATGATCATCAGCTCTGCTGGTTTCGAACCGGCGTAGTCGAAATCGAACTCTCCTCCGATGTCGATTCCGACGGTGCTGGCCTGCAAGCCTCGCGCGAGGAGACCGGCCTCACGGCCGGATCCGCATCCGACGACGAGCGCCTTTTTCACAGGGACATCGGTACATGCCTTGATGACCTCGATCAGAGCCAAGCTCTTGTTGGCCTCTGTCGTTCGATAGGCTGGATCTATATCTCTTTCCGGCATGTCGCGTATCTCCTCTGGATGGGAACTGCAGAACCGCTTGATCATTCGTCACGGAACTCCGGAACAGGACTTCGCTGCCTCCACCGGCGGCCTCAGGCGGGAAGACATTGCCCATCGCCGGTGCGGACAACCCCGCCTTCGAGAGGCCGCGCGGGCTCATGCCCGGCCAAGACCTCCTGCACCCGAGCGTAAAGGTCTCCGCGTTCGAAAAGGATGCCTCTCACCCCGGCCGCTTGCGCTGCCTCCAGATCGGTCGTCTTATCTCCGATAAGAACGCACCGGGAGACATTCAATTCCCAAGCGCGCAGAAGACTCATGATCATCCCCGGTGCCGGCTTGCGGCAATCGCATTGGACCCGGTACGCTTCGACACGCCCATTCGGATGGTGCGGACAATAACGGATGTCGTCCACGGTGCCGCCGAGCTTGCGCACCTCGTCCGTGATAAACGAATGCAGCTCATTCACTGCCGCCTCGGGATAAAAACCGCGCGCGACGCCGGCCTGATTGGTGACGATGAACAGATGCCAGCCGGCGCGGCTTGCAAGAGCCATGGCCTCGCGGGCGCCCTCGATCCATTCAAAACGATCCCGCGTTCCGACCCATCCATGATCGACATTGACGACGCCGTCCCGGTCCAGGAACAGAGCCGGACGGCGCATCCGTTCGGGGACCTCCGTCCCGGCTCTTTGAAAATCGGCCGGAACGCCGATGTCGATGAAGTATCCCTCTCCGACGCGTCCCTCCAGCAATCCTTGAGAGGCGAGGCCTGGAAGAACATCCCGCTCCAGAGAGCAGATCGGCGCTATGGATTCGAGAACCGATTTCCGGAAGAGGTAGACACCGCCATTGATGAGATTCTCACCCGCGTGATCAGGCCGCTCCCTGAACTCGACGATCGTATCGCCCGCCAGCGAGACGGCGCCGTAGCGCGAAGCGTCCGGCACCCTGCGCAGCATGACCCTGCCGACAACGCGATCGTTCCGGAGAGGACGCGAAAGCAGCTCCGCGAGCGCTCCATCGAAGAACGAGTCGCCGTTCAACAACAGGAACTGATCCGACAGGTAATCGCGGGCGTGGTAGAGAGCGCCGCCGGTCCCGGAGCGGACGGGCTCTTCTGATACGAGAATCGAGACCTCGCGCGGCAACCTGGAGCGAATGTGAGGCAGGTCCCGACGGAACTCCTCCGCCATATGTCCTGCCAGAAGCACGACCTCTTCGATCCCGAACCGGACGAGCTCGCGCAGAAGCCAGCTCAGGAAAGGGCGATCGCCGCAGGCCAGCAGAGGTTTCGGCTTTTTGGCTGTCAGGTCGCCGAGACGGGTCCCAAGTCCTCCGACCAGGACGGCGGCTTGTTTCACAGAAGAGGGCATACACGGTCCTAGGTGGCGTGCTGCGGGAATCGATCACGCTCGACCAGGGCGCATATGATGTGGGCGGCAACGATGTGCATCTGCTGTATGATGGGGGTCGCGCGGGACGGAACGGCAAGAACGTAGTCGCACATGTCGTGCATCGGGGAGACGGTCTGCCCTGAAAATCCGAGAGTCGTCATCCCTTGGCGGCGGGCCGCTGCAAGCGCCCTGATGATGTTCTTGGAGGTCCCCGATGTCGAGATCGCAAGGAACACATCGCCCGGCCTGCCGAGAGCCAAGACCTGGCGCTCGAAAACGGTCTCGAAACCGTAATCGTTGCCGATGGCCGTAATGACGGACGTATCGACGGTCAGGGCGATCGCAGGCAGTGCCGGCCGGTCATACATCAGGCGCGAGACAAACTCTCCGGCAATGTGCTGGGAATCGCCCGCGCTCCCGCCGTTTCCAGCGATCAGCAGCTTACCCCCCCGCTCCATTGCGTCGGCAATGACACGCCCCATCCGCTGCATGATGTCCTGGTAGACGCTGTCTGCAGCCAAGGCGTTCAGGCTGTCAGCCGATCGTAGAAGGTACTCTCTGATATAGTCCTGCGCCTGCATGTCCACGACTCAACTCCTCTGGGTGTAAAGTCGGCGCCCGTCGCCACCGCGCCTGCCGTATTCAGAGCCTTGAGAACATCGTACCGGCGTTCGGGATCGACGATCAGCATCAGGAATCCGCCGCCGCCGGCGCCGGAAACCTTCGCTCCGAGCGCTCCCTGCCTGAAAGCATAGTCAAGCAGCTCTTCGATCCGCTCGGTTGATATTCCGCTCGCCGTGCGTTTCTTCGCCCGCCAGGAGCGATTGAGCAGCTCCGCCATGTAGCCGACCTCGCCGGCCAGCATCGCTCGCTTCATCTCGACGGCATCCTGCTTGAGCTGGTGCAGGCTTTCGATGCTTGCGGCATCCGCCTCCTTCATCGAACGCTGCTGCTCGGCGATGATCGCATCCGACCTGCGGGACACCCCGGTAAAGCAGGTGATGAGGGACATCTGGAGCTCATTGAAGTGATCGCTCTGAACCCGCAAAGGATTAACGATCACGCGATCGTCCTGCAGGAACTCGATGAAGTTGATGCCACCGAAGGCCGCAGCATAATGATCCTGCTTTCCTCCGGCGAGGTTGAGCTGCAAGCGTTCGACCTCATAAGCGATACGCGCGATCTCGTAGGGGCCGAGCGGCAGATTGGCGAGCGTCCGGAACGCCTCCACGAGAGCGATCACCAAGGCAGAGGACGACCCGAGCCCCGATCCCATCGGAGCATCGACCATCGTGCTGATCTTGATGGCGGGATATTGGCCGTTCATGTACTGCGACACGATCCGCTGCATCACTCCCGCATGAAGCTGCAGCCTTGCGCGCGAGAGGGTCTTGCCGTTCGCGGGAAAGGATTCTTCGATCCCAAGATCCCGCGCCTGAAAGTGAATGCGGCCATCCGAGGATGGCTCGATCGAGGCGAATGCATACCGATCGATCGTCACATTCAGGACAGCTCCTCCATACTGGTCGCAGTAGGGACTGAGATCCGTCCCTCCTCCAGCGAGTCCCAGTCGGAGTGGAGCTCTTGACCGTATCAAAGTGTCCCCAATCATCGAGATACTCCGAGCCACCTTCGATCTCTAAACAGAAGAGCATACGGACCAGCCGGAAACATGAGGGAAGAGCTTTCTGACAGCTTATCGGTTCTATTTCGTCTGCTTGATCCATAAGGCAGGCGAATTATGACCGCTCCGCCCGTCAAATGGTAGAAGGACGCGGGACATCAAAGGGAGTACTCCCTATTCCGAAGTCCGGATCCGGCGGCAGAAACCACGCCGACCTGAGTCTAATCGCCGTCTCTGCACGACGAGGACGTGCTTTGCTTCGAGCACTTTGCCATTTGCATGATCAGCGCGGGATTCAAGCCCTGCCGCCTGCCGGTCAGGAGAGCTTCCCGAGATCGGCTAGCCCCTTTGTATCCTTTCTTCCAAAGTGCTGCGCATATAAACTTGCAGAAATCTTCGCAGCCTGTTCCGATCGATGAGGAGCCTTCATGAGGGTGATCGTTTCCCCGGCGAACCAGCTCCCCGACAAACTGGCAAGCCGCTGGGCAGAGATTCAGGAGAACAACCCCGGCCTTGCAAGCCCTTTCTTCCGACCGGAGTTCACGCAGGCCGTCGCGCGGGTCCGGGAAGACGTCTTTGTCGCCTGCATCGATGACGGCGCCGCATTCCTCCCGTTCCAACGGAGTTCATTCGGCCTGGGGCGACCTGTGGGAGGCGCCATGTCCGATTATCACGGCCTGATCGCGCCGCCGGACTACACATGCGACATGGTGGAGGTTCTCAGAGCAAGCCGGTTGCAGCGCTGGAACTTCGATCACGTCCCCGCGGATCAAGCCGTCTTCGCGCGCTGGAAGACGGTCAGCACCTCATCGCCCATCCTGGACATTTCGGAGGCTGCTCACGCCGGGTCGACCGGACTGCATTCGAACCACAGGCGCAAGTGGCGCCGCCTCGAGGAGGCGCACGGCGAAATCCAGGTCGACCTGGACGTCCAGGATCCAGCACTTCTCGAGAGCTGCATTCGGTGGAAGTCGGAGCAATATCATCGCACCGGGCTTCTCGATCTTTTTTCGCGTCCGTGGGCGAGAGCCCTGGCAGATGTCATAGCCACTTACCGTGAGCAGCACTTTGCTGGAATTCTATCGGTGCTGCGCGTCGGCGACAGGCCGATCGCCGTGCATTTTGGCATCCGTTCACTCAAGTTCTGGCACTACTGGTTCCCCGCCTACGATCTCGAATTCCAGCGTTTTTCGCCCGGGATACTCCTGCTCTTGAAGATGATCCAAGGTGCACCCGCGCTCGGGATTGAAACAATCGATTTCGGAAAAGGAGACAATCATTACAAGCTACGGCTTTTCAATCGCAGGATCCCACTTCTCGAAGGTTGTGTGACCACAAGCCATCCCCTCTGGATGGTCACTCAGACGCAAACAAAGTTGAAACAGCTTGCCAAGAACTCGCCAGCCTCTGATTACATCATTCCACCCATGAGGAAACTCATGCAGTGGGCTAGATTCAGGTAGATCCGTTTCGCCGCCGACATAAGGCCGAACTCTTCATGGCATGTGCAGATGGCGAACACCACAGTGTCGAGTTGAGTGTCGAGTTGCCGGCTTCATTCCTTTCACGCGGCGCTATCGTCTAAAGCCAGTCGAGATCAGGTCTCCAGAAGGCTTCCGGCGATCAGAAGTTGATCGGTTGATATATCGATGATCAGAAACAGGAAACTTCGCATAGGCATTTTGTCGAGGAGCACAGCTTTATCGACCTATCATGCCGATTTCCTGAAGTGGTGCCTTTCCCATCCAAGCATCGATCTGTCTCACCTGATCGTCATGCGGGAACGTACTGCCGACAGGCACGGTTCCAATGGCCATGCCGCGTCATCTCCAACCCCGAGTATCATGCGCATCCTAGGCTTGATCGAGGAACCGGTTCTGCGAGCCTCGACCCACCACACGGAATATGTGAGCGAGTTCGATATCTCGGAATTGCTTCCATTCAAGATCTGCGCCACCACGTCGCTCTCGTCGCCAGACCTGGCGCACCGTTTCAAAGCGGAAGACGTTACGAAGATCAGGGAGCTCGACCTTGATCTTCTGATCATGCCTGTCGGAGTCAATCTCAGCGGCGACATCCTCGAAGCGGCGCGGCTCGGAATCATCACCGTCCAGTATTCCGACAACCGGGGCGGCCGCGACTCCCCTCCTGGCTTCTGGGATGTGTACTTTCAGAACGAGACGAGTGGCTTTTCCCTCACCTTGTTCACCCAAGAGGCACATGGCGGAGTTCCCCTGCGCCAGGGCCGGGTCTCCACCAAGTTCTTCTGGAAATACAACGAGGCCAACATTTATCAGCGCTCGATGTATCACCTCAAGCGCCTGGTCGAAGACATCGTGGAGAAGGACAGCCTGCCTGCCGCGCGGCCTCAGTTGCCGTATGCTGGCCCCTCGGCGCAAATGCCGACCCCCCTTCAATCTCTCAAATACAGCGGGAACGTCGCGCATCATATATTCCGCAAAGTGGCGATCAAGCTCTTGCGCCGTGCCGGATGGGACTTTCGCTGGAGAGTCGCTTATGTTCCGACCAACTGGGCTGACGCCGTTCTATCGCGCGGCATCGAGATCAAGAATCCTCCTCTGCGTTTTCTGGCTGACCCCTTCGTCGTCAGCCGGGAGGGGAAGCATTACTGCTTCGTCGAGGATTTCTGCTACAAGACGGGTCGAGCCGACATTGCGGTATACGAACTCGCGCCCGAAGGGGACCTACGGTTGGGAACAGCGATCAAGGAGCCCTTTCATCTTTCGTTCCCATACTTGTTCACCTACAACGGCGAATTGTATATGTGCCCGGAAACGGCGAGCAACAGGGATATTCGAGTTTACCGTTGCGTGAATTTTCCAATGGAATGGCGCCTGGAGAAGATCCTTCTGACCGATATCCACGCTGCGGACACGATGTTGTTCGAGCAAGACGGCCGATGGTGGATGCTGACGAACGTCGATCCTTTCGGAAACTACGATCATGGGTCGGAGCTCTCGATCTTCTATGCGGATTCACCTCTGTCCACCGAGTGGACGCCCCACGAGCAGAATCCCGTTCTCATCGACGCGTCGTGCGCAAGAAATGCGGGCCTCGTGCGGGAGGGCGGAAAACTGTACCGCGTGAGCCAATGTCAGGGGTTCGACTTCTATGGCCGACGCAGCCGCATCAACCAGATTGTCGAGCTCACGAGCACGGCGTATGTCGAGGAATGCGCCTTGACCATCAAGCCCGAGTTCAAGCCGAAAGCCAAGGGAACGCATCACCTGCACAGTAACGGGGACGTCACGGCGTTCGACTACATCGCATACGACAATCTCAGGATGTGATCGTACCGCAAGGTGGATTGAAAGATCTGAACCTCGCGAGCCCGGCTCATGGAGGGGCGAGGCCTTGCAAGCTGGAGTATCGGATGTGAAAAGTGGAAAGCCAGTTTCACGTCCGATGCTCTAAAATTGTGCCGTGCCGGCAGACGTTGATAACCGGCACGCACGATCTGAAGAGCCCGCTGCTGCTTACGATGCGCGCGAGACTCCTGCGCCTCGCCCGATCTGCGTCAGCGTTTTGAGCCGTCCCGCGTAAGCGCCACGATTCCGCAGCGACGCCCACTCCGCCGCTCTCGCCTGTGCGAGAGCAGCCGATACCATGATGTATGCGATCACGAAGCAAATGCCATGGATCGACGAGTAGGCCAGGAAGAACGACTCGGTGATATTCGAAAGGACGGTTCCCATGAAGAGCGCGGCGGCGAGCGGAAGAACCAGCCTCTCGTATGGAGCGCGGGACTTGAGGATCTGTACGACTTTGAGAACGAAGGAAGCCAGCACCAGCGCCAGAAGAAGAACCCCCACATATCCAAAATTGATGAACGTTTCCAGGTACCCGTTATGGGCGTTGACCAGGTTCTCCCCCGTGACCGCGAAGAACCGCGGCATGATGGTCTCTTCGAAGCTTCCATAACTAGTTCCGACCCACGGGTGCTCGTTCGCCCATGGCAGAATCGTGCCCCATATCGGCACGCGCCCCGTCAGGTCGGGCTTCTTGCCAACCATTTCGAGGCCGACGGTCAGGACCGGAACGGCGGTGACGAGAATCAGAGCGACGATCAAGGATGCGCTGCCGAGGATGAGCACTCTCGATCCCTGCTTTGCCTCGAGGATCATCGAGAATGCGATTGCAAGAGCGATCATGGTCATTGCGGCGACGAAGCCGGTGACGGATCCGGACCCGAAGAGACACGCGGCGATCGCGATCAGGACAGCGGCTCTGAAGGTGGTGCTCGTGAGCACGCGCTTTGCAAACACCACGTAGACCAAGAGAGCTATGCTGGCTGTGTTCCCCAGCGAGTTTTTATGGCTGTAGATGCCGCGCCAATGGCCCGCCCACCGGGGCTCGGCCCAATCGCTGGCCTGATGGATGCCGAAGGCAGGATCGACGAATACGCAGATCACGCTCAGCAAGATGGCCCAGCCGAGAGCGAGAGACAGCGCCCTGACGATGCGGGGCGGAGGAAGCAGGGCCACTAAGCAAGCGGCGGCGAGGAAGCTGAAAGAGAGTGCATAAGCGCGCCTGAACGTGACCGCTGGGTTATCAGACCAGAGGCATGACAGGAAGGCGAGCAGCGGAAACAGGAAAGGGAGCCATGATGCTCGGATCACGGCGTTCACCGCTCGTGAATGGCTCAAATAAATCCAGAACGTCACAAGGGATATGACGATGGTGTTGGCCCGGCCCAGATAGGAGGCAGGGTCATCCCCGGGCGGCTTCATCGGGCTGGACCCTGTCAGGATGAATACGAAGCCGCCGGTGCTGATCAGAAGCCAGTAAACGAAAAAATAATCGATCCACTTGCTCTGTGTCTGTCCGCCCATGGAATACGTTGCCTGGGGCCTATCGGCCCGCTTCTGGAAGTGGATGATGGCGCGCTCTGTCTCGCGAGAAACGGAATGCGCGGATTTGGACGAACGATCCCTTCGGCCCTGAGATCGCAGCGGGGGCGGCTACCGCCTCCGGATTGCTAGAGAGCCGGCAGCTTGATGGCGACCTCGATGACATCGCCGGGCAGAAGGGACATCGACTCCGTGGCGTTGATCTGTTGTTCCACCCCTGCCTCGTCGACTCTGAAAAGGGTGATCACGGTCGTTCCTGGGCCCTCTGTCCACACGGACTTCAGCGCGCCCGCGATGGCCAGCTTCTGCTGCGCGGCCGATAGCTGCGCCGTGATCCTTGCCCGGCGGGACAGGGCATCCTGCAACTCGGTCAGCAATCGTATCTTGTTTTCGTCCTGCAACTTCTGGGAGTCGCGGGTCGCCTCTTCATATTCCCGCTGCGCGCGGGTTGCCTCGACCGCTGTTTGAAGCGCCCTCGTCGACGACAGAAGCATGGCGCGGCGCGCATCGCTCACGCGCTGTGTCGACACCGTGCCCTTTTCGAACAGGCTTCTGGAACGCTCGAAATCCTCGACATCGGCCTTGCTGCCCTCCTCTTCTCTCGACTTCTGCTCTGAAAGGAGCGTGGCTCGGGAAGAGGCGAACTCGGCGGAAGCGACAACGTAGCGAAGTTGTTTCGTGTAGTCCTGCTGCTGCAGCTTAAGCCGTTCCGCGAGAGCGTTGGCCTCGTCCGAAGGCGTTCCGGCCGGCCGGGGAGCCGCCTCCGCGCCGGCGGCAGGAGCGCCTTGCAGCTGAGCCTGCAGCTGCTTGATCCGCTCGCCTTCCACGGCAAGCTCCTGGACGAGCGTTTTGCTTTGCGCCTGATACTCCACCGTATCGACGTAGGGATTGCTGATCCTCAGGCGCGCGACATCGAAGCCGCCGGCATGTGCGATCGCTTGTCTTACCGACATTCCGGGCCGGTACGGGACCTCGCCGGCGCGCGCGATGTCACCGTGGAGATAGACCGGCCGATACTCGGCGATCTTCACCGAAACGTCCTCCGGCGCCACGGAGGTGAGGACAGTTCTGCCATCCGGCGTACGAGCAGGGATCTGGCGCTTCGTGAACTCTGCTTGCAGGCCCGCCCGCAGATCAGTGAGGGAAAGACCCTTTGCAGGATAGCTCCCGATGATCGGGACGTTCACCGAGCCGTCGAGGTCGACCGGCACGCGCGCCGTCAATTCGGAGACACCCGCAATCGAGAGCTCGACGACATCACCCGTCCCAAGCTTGTACTCGGCCTTTGCGGATGGTGCGTCAGCCAAGGCGAAGACGCAGAGCGACAGGAGAAATGCCGGAAAAGCGGTCGACTTGCGTCGGAGAGGCAGAAACTTGAGCAGCATGGCACCCAACTTGGCTTTGGTGATCAGGATTTTCTCGGGGCTCGATTCAAGACCACTCCCAGGATCTTTCCACTCATGTAGGACCATGGCGCGAGTGCGCTCAGCACCTGCGACTTGTGGGCGGTTGTCGAATTCAGCAGGAGCAGCACGCCATCCGATAAGCTGAGGGATGGGAGCACGTCCAGCCCGTCCTCCAGAGGCGGAGCATCGATGATCACATAATCGAAGACGTTTCTTGCCGTATTGATGACTTTCTCGAGGGTGGGGGCATCGGAGATCATCTCAGCCCGCGTGACCACGATTCCATGCTGGTCCCGGTAGATATCCGAATGACCGGCCTGAGCCTCGCCCGCGCCCGGAGGAGACATGGTCCCCGCTTCTTGCGTGGGATCCGAGCCGCTTATTATGTTGGCGTCGATCAGGGACACCTTTTTGCCCAGTCGGCACAGATTGTGTGCCAATGCCGTTGCTATGCTCGTCACACCCTCCCCTTTCTTCAAGGATGTGACCGTAAGGACTCGTCGATCGAGAGGCTTCGTCTCTGCCAAGACAGCATGAGTCAGATGCGCCAAGCCGCTCTGCATTCTCATCCGGCTGAGGGCCGCTTTCTCGGAGAGATGCGGAGAACCGGGTCCACACAGAGAGAGCAGTTCGGTCTTCCCGGTATCCGGAATGGTGCCCAGGCACGGAAGCTCGAGCGTCGAGGAAACATCGTCCGCCGAACGCAACCTGCGGAACAATCGCTCCCGAATGAGGCCTGCGATGAGCCCCAGCACGCCGCCCAACCCGAGTCCGGCGCCTAAGATCAGGATCGACTTCGGCTCGCTCTTGTTCTGGGGTGGTGTCGCGCGCGTGATGACGCGTGCGCTGAGAGTGGGCGACGACATCTGCTGGTCGACCGCGATATGACGGTCGAGGAAGGTCTCATAGAGCTTTCGATAGGATTGCGCCTGAGCTTCGAGGTCGAGCAGCACCGCGCTCGATTGGCCGCTGCGGTTCTTGGCCTTGAAATCCTGAAGAGCATCCTCGGCATTCTGCGCTTCGGTACGAAGCGCAGCGAGGCGTTCGTCGAGCCACTTGCTTGCTTTGTCCATTGCGTCGCTGCGTGCTCGGGCCTGGTCCGCAAGGTATTCGTCTGCAACCGTGTTGGCGATCTCCGCAGACTTCAGACGATCCTTGGAGAGAATCTCGATCTCGAGAACGTTGGTCGCCCCCACGCGCCGGACTACCAGCGAACGCTGCAACTTTTCGATCGTTGCCTGAACGTCGTCCTGCACCGCAGCGGCACCTGTCTTGTCCTGCGCATCCGGTCGAACGAATGCGACAAGCTGATCCTTCAGTTTCCGCAACGAACTTAGCCCAAGGCCAGGATCCTCCCGAGAGGCTCCGAACTCTGGATCGTCGACCAGTTTCAGCGTTTGTACCACCTGTCGCAGCACGTTGCCGGATCGGCTGACCTCCACTTGCGTCTCGATCGCGAGCGCGTCGAGCTGCCTGTCGGGTCCGCTTGCATTCGAACCGACTTCAACACGCGCCGGATCGATCATGACTTGCGCCGTCGCGCGATAGCGAACCGGCCATACGATCAGGGCACAGATCGAGAGGAGAAGACAGAGAACCAGAAAGCTGGCGATGATCTTCCACTGCCGTCTGAGCACCGTGAGAATTTCGCGGGCGCCGAACTGGGGCTGCAGTTTATCCCATCCCGCAGGGACGGCTTCATACTCGTTTTCGATCGGCCACTTGACTCTATCAAGCATAGTTGAACTGAACCTCGCTGCGCTAGAGCCAATACTGCTGCTTTGATTGCTGCTTGTGCTTTGATGGAAACTTGTATTGCTTATTACGCCGACGAGATGCGCCGAGTATTGCATTATAAACCCAGAACGATCTGCCGCCGTTTGCTTTTTCGGCAACAAGTATCCTTTCCTTGATGATAGTGTTGCGCACATTCGAACGCAACCTGGGTTGCGTCACATAAGTATAGTTTGCTCTACCCACTCAGGATAACTCATTCGGGTGTACAACAACTCGCTGCACCTCCGGACGCCTCGCGGGAGCCTTCTCGGCGTTCTTGCGGGCTGGCCGTGCACCTGGGGCGAGTCGCGATGACGGTCTGCGCGTCCTGCAAGCCGTCGAAGACAATTCTTTCATCGAGACCATTCAGCGAATTTGAGTTGCGGCTAGCGCCGTCGCACTCCATTCCCCGCAGGACTTTGCCATGAGCGCCATGTCGTTGTCCGAACCGGCATGACGAGGGCTCCTTGCCGACGAACTGGCTCGGGAGACATCGATCCCGCCAGTCCTTTCTGCACCTTCATCACATCCGTATGCGCAGTATCTGTGCGCCCCCATGACCCTCCCTTCTTGGATGAGCATATGGGTGAGTGCGGCCCGCTGGGACTGCACGATATCCAAACATGAAGACATTGCGTGGTTCGCATGGAGAGCCACGAGCAAGATCGTACGAGTGGACATGGTCGATAATTCCGACTGTAAAAGAGTGCCGAACCCGCTACGCCAGATGTCCTTACACAGGGCGATAGGAATAACGCACTGCACTAGGAAGAAACTGATGCCCAAACTTCGCCTTATTTGATATTTAAGCCCGATTTGCCAGTACATCGGCAGATAAATAATTAAACTAAATCATATAATGGGCAGATAACCTATGTTTATATTCACATCAAGCAAGACGTTTACGCTTGGTAAGCCGAACGACGAGAGCCCAGTTCTGCGTTAAGCCTTTCGTTCCTGGTTTTTACTCAACCAAATCCTTTCATTCACACGAGCGTTCTCCACCAATCTTGGAATTGCAGCGTCTGGCCGGATCGTTGCTTGATCGTTCTGCTCACGTTTCGGCGTGCTCAGATTCCGGAAAGCGATGACCCGCCTATCCAGCGTTAAGCGGCCACTTGGATTCTTAATGAGCCAAGCGGATCGGCTCGGATGCCCTGCAGGACCTCTTTTCATCTCGGGAACGCTTCCCCGCGCTTCCTGAGCGTGCCTTCACGCGCACAAAGCAAAAAGAAACGGAAATACGTATGGCAAACCAATTGTTTTCGACCGGGTTTGAAGGCTCGGTGTCCCTGTCGTCGCCGCAGGTCAACAGCAACGTCGAGGCGCTGCAGAGCCTGCAGAACGTCGGCACCGTCTGGGGCCGCGCCCCGACCATCCAGATGCTCTCGGGCGCCGGCAACTACGACTCGGTGTTCTCCAACGCCATCACCACCACCACCGGCCATGACGGCGCCCAGACCCGCGCCCTCCACCTCGACGTCAACTCCCGGCCCGCCGACTACACCCAGTCGCCGCTGCTGTTCCAGCCCACCTCCGAGCCCGGCGACTTCTACATGAGCGCCTGGATCAAGCTGCCCGACAACCTCTGGTCGACGCTCGGCTCCGGCGGCTGGCTCGCCGCCCTGCCCGAATGGAAGACCGCCGGCGACTTCCGCGCCGTGGCCTCGATCATCGCGCTCGGCAACGGCGAGCTCGCCTGGAACATGCAGTGGGACACCAACGCCAACGGCAACGTGCCGCTCGAGACCCTCTGGCGCGGCGTCAACACCAGCGTGGCGGTGCCGCAGGGCGAGTGGTTCAAGGTTGAGATGTTCACCCACCGCGACAACACCGACGGCCGCACCTGGTTCAAGGTCAACGGCCAGACCGTGTTCGACCACACCGGCGACAACATCGGCGTCAACAACGCCCCGATCAACCGCGTCTTCATCGGCAATCCTTACGCCAACAAGCCCGTCGATGTCTGGCTCGACGACGTCCAAATCTGGGATGGCGCCCCAACCAATACAGACCAGACGCCGACGCCCACCCCAACGCCTACGCCGACTCCTACTCCCACGCCTACTCCTACTCCTACTCCTACCCCGACGCCCACGACCGGTAAGACGATCAATGGGACGTCCCGGAGCGAAACGCTCACCGGCACCTCGGGCAACGACGTCATCAAAGGTGGCGGAGGCAATGACTCCATCTACGGTCGCGATGGCGACGACGTTCTGACCGGCGGCCGCGGCCGCGACATCTTCGTGTTCGACAGCAAGACCGTCAAAGCCGGCGGGATTGACACGATCACGGACTTCAACCCGAATGACGATACCATCGACCTTGGATTCGCATTCACGTCGCTGACGAACGGCAGCATGCGGGCCGGCGAGCTCCGGATCGGCACGAAGGCGCAGGACTGGAACGACTACGTGATCTACAACCGCTCGACAGGCGCGCTCTACTACGATCCTGACGGCAACGGAGCGGCGGCGCAGAGCCAGTTCGCGAAACTCGCCCCGAACCTCAACCTCACTCACGGCGATTTCTTCGTCTACTAAGCGACCCGGGGGCCGGTCTTTGGACTGGTCTGGCGAGTCACCCCGACGGCGTGCCGTATCTGTGGCCCGCCAGACGTCACAATGGGATCTGCTGTTCTCGAGGAGGCGGGACGCGCGATGCGCCCGCCTCCACGCCGGGCCCTGATCCCACCCGACCATGAACGACCATGTCCCGGGCGGCCTTCATGCGCCGGCCTTTACGACCATCACAGACGCGGTGATATTTCCGTCACTGCGTCTGATATCATGTCGCGCGCCACGGCGTGCGCTCATGCAGAAATGGCTTCACTGCAGGAACTCACCCTGCGGGCTTATCCGTACCGGCATGCCGGCAACGACCTCAAGACGAACACTCAGGACATGCCACTGAACTGATGGTCGCCGACGGTTGAACCTGCAATCCGATTGATGAGGGACGTGTAGCTCCCGCCGATCGCAGTCCAACTGAGTTGGCGGAGCAGAACTCTGCGCGCCATGCGAGCGTCCCGCTCCCAATCCTCCAGAGAACGCTCTTGGAAGAGCTGCAGCGCGCCTGCAATGGCATCGACAGACAGATCGCCGTGAATTCTGACCCCGGCAAGCCCCATCTCGAACAGGTCCGCTAGACCGCCCGCATCGCTCCCGATGACCGGGCGCGCACTCATGCCCGCAAGGACCGCGACGCCGCTTTGCGAATTGAAGTCCCGGTACGGGAGCAGGACGGCATCGACTTCTGCAATGATGGATGGGATCTCCTCTTCCGGAACGAAGCGTATGTCGACTTCGGTGCCGCACGGATCGCGCTTCGCCAAATCCAGGCACTCGCCAGTGTAGGCAGCGGGGCCGCTCGATCCGACGACCAGGAGCCGCAATTGCCCACCATCACGACGATACTTCTGAACGGCGAGAATCGACTCCTTCACCAGCTTGTTGGGCCGAATAAAGCCGAAGACGAGAACCTGTCCGTTTCTCGGCAACGGGCTCGGCTCGCCTAAATCATAGGACCCGTGGGGAATGACCGTTACCCGGTCGGGATCCAGGTTGTATTCCTTGAGCAGGACTTCCCGAGACTTGCTGGACAAGCACACGACGTGTGTCGCAAGAGAAAAGTCGATTTTGTAGATCAATCGCTCCAGACCGCGTGCCCATTGAGGAAGCAGCCACGAATGCGGTGTCGGGTCGTGCACGACGATGACCAGGCGTCGTCCCCACAAGCGCACGAGCAGAGCCATGGGAAACTCGATGCCGACATGCCCAACGTGGTTGAAGAGAAAGACCTGAGCCGAGGACCGGGCTCTCCAGAGTTCCTTGATGTTCGTGACGAAGCGCTTGATCGTCGTCATTCGCCTCTTGATCAAGCCCGCTTCAACTGAGTCAACACGCGGAGTCATCCGCCGATCTATGCCACGACCCGAGGCTTCCTTTGATGGCGGAAGCATCGGGGGGGCGATGAGCGTCACGCGGAGGCCCGCTTGTGCGATGGAACCGGCAAGTTCGTGTGTGAACCACCCGCTTCCGCCTTTCCAGGAATTCGACAAAATGCATACCTCGGTCTCTGCAGCACTGCTTGTTTCCATTCGCGGTGTGTCCCTGGCGCTGATACTTTGGGAGAAAGCTGTGGCCAGCTTGAGAATTTGCGAGGGGTAAATAGTTCGCATCGTCGCGGTCAAGACTTCAAGCATCTGTCGAGCCAACGGACGGATACTCCATCAAAAGCTCCACACATCAAACTACCTATTCGGTATTAAACACTAAGAGCTTTCTCGGATCCTGCACCGGCCGCCGCGTGGGCAGTCGGCGTCGATTTTCTCGTTCAAGGAGAGAAGAACGCTCCGCGCCGCGCAGAGTTCGCGTAGTATCAATGTTTGCATGACCTTCGGATAGCTATTTGGGATAGTTGCTAACGGGGGCCTAGCCTTGTTTACTTTGAAAAGAGCAAGCGACGATCCCAGTCGCCGGATGCCGATACCTCCCACATGCGCAATCAAGCCAAGAGCGGATCGATAGGACAGACGACACGCCCAGGGCGCGCTCCTTATCCTCTGCGCGCGCACCTGATGGCCGATATGCACCGCGTCATAGGACGCTCCTCTCTCGGGGGCTTGCTCCGCCTGACCTTGTTGTCGCGACCCTTTCGCGCAGTCGTCACCATGCGCCTGTGCCAAGCGACCAACGGCAATAGCCTGTGCCGATTGCTGCACAATTGGGCTCAGGGCAAAGCAGGTCTCGATCTCCCCTGGGACATTCAGGTCGGGCATGGTCTGCTGATCGTCCATGGCTGGGGGCTAGTGGTGACGCCCCGTGCGAAGATCGGATCGAATGTGACCCTGCTTCACGGCGCGACGATTGGCGGCAAAGACGACATCCGGCCGGACGGCAGTCGTTCGTCATCGTTTCCGACGATTCACGACGAGGTCTGGATCGGAGCCCACGCTGTCATCATCGGCGGAATCACCATAGGCCATGGCGCCATCATCGCTCCAGGCGCTGTCGTTACAAAGGACGTGCCGCCTCGTACGATCGTGGCGGGCGTTCCTGCGCGGGCGATCAGATCCGACGCCGTCCCGGACGTTCAACATAAGGTTCGGTTCTGAGCGTCTGCTCGGCCGACATTCTGCTAACACATCAGATCACCTGCATCCCGGCGAGATTTACGTCCCTTGCCGCGGCCGATCAGCGTTCAGTATCCCGCATCTCTGCAAGTCGTTGAAATCAACGGCGAGATGGCTTCCCTGAGCTCAGGGCGACTTCCTTCGGCAGGATCCGACACTCACTTTGCGAGGAGGCCGACCATGTTTCCGACACGTGTCGTGTTTCTCGGCGAGATATCGTCGATCAGTTGATGCTCCCGGCGACGGAAGGGCCTCGCTATGAAGAGGGATGACATGAACGCCACGCCTGCAAGCAAACTCAGGCAGATCCTGCCCGCTCCGTCAAAGCCGAAATGCCAGATGATCGCCTCCGTTGCAACGACCAGAAAGATTGCGGGCGCGATTACCAGGGCGAGGCGCGCGGAATCAAAGATCGTCGCCGCACCACGGGTCTTCAACGCATAGATCATGATCGCGAGCTTCACGGCAGTGTCGACGCAAGGCCAGACCAGCAGCGCGGCAGCGCCCAACGACGCGCTCGTAAGATAGACGAGCACAAGGGTCAGCAAGCTTACGGGCAGCATTGCCAGGAACGTCACATGGACCTGTAGAATGCCCCCCAGAATTTCCGCGGCCCTGAAATAGCTCGTTCCAAGAGCCTGGACCAGCAGAATGGGCAGGATGAAGCCATAAGGGGCGAAATCCGGTTTCCCGAGCGTCGTGATGACCAAGGGCCCAAGCGGCGCGGCGACGACAACGGCACCCATGATGACAATCGTTTCCAGCTTGATCAGAACGCTTAGCGTCGTCTCCGCTCCCAACCGATCTCCCTTGACGATCATTTTTCCGACAAGCAGGGGCTCGACGATCGGTGACAACAAATGGACTGGCAGCCCGCGCAACGCGGAGAGCACCAGGGTTTGAACGAAGGATATCGCCGCAAGAGGGACAGCCGGCAGAGCCGTCGCGCTCGCCAGGCGCACGGAGGCCGGGCTCGCCGCGAGCCAAGAAAGAGCTGAAATATAGATGCTCGCCGAGAACTTGAGTTGCTGGCCGAAGGCAGGAATGAGACTGCGATCAATCGCATTGACATCCCGCCCGACGATCCCCTTGTATCTGACACAGAGGATCAGCACGACAAGCATTAACTGTATGGCTGATGTTCCTCCCCAGACGAGCATGAGATCGTTCGGATGAAGTCCATAGAGGCCCGCAATCAACAAACAGATGCCGGCCCTCGCAGCCACTTCGAGGAACGCCGTCACAGCCCAGACGCTATAAGCCTTCAGAGCTTGCGCGGCAGCCTCGATATCCAGCTGAACGGACAGGATGACGATCCAGGTGATCAATATCGTTTGATCGGGTGGATGCCCGCTCCAAAGAGTCACCGTATCAAGTGTTCCAAGCTGCAGCAGAACAGTAACGATCACTCCCAGGCCCAGGGTCTTGATCAAGAGATACGAGGCAAGCGTGCGGAGCAGATCCGAGCCTGTGCCATAGGCGATGACAAGGGGCAGGAACCGAGATAGCGAACGCGCGATCCCTAAACCGGACAGGGTTGCGACGACGACAGAGACGGCGAATGCGACGGAATAGGATGCGTATTCCGCCGTCATCATCGCCTTGGCCACGAGAATCTGGAAAGCGATGCCTAATACAAGGCTCCCCAATCGAGCCGCCGCCGCCAGCGCTACGCCACCTGACCCGCCGTGTGTCAATGTCATACCTTCTCTCTGGATCGCGAGAGGGCTCCGCGATCCCTGCGCTCTGAAGGATCGGCTATGCCCATCGGACGGCCGAATATACGGTACGGGTGCGAACTGCGTCCTCTGGTGATGCGCAAGAGCGGAGACATCATGCCGTCATTCGGTCCATGTGGCACAACAAGCTTCCGATAATCTACGCGCCTAAGCATCGAGCAGATATAGCCCGCCCATGTATCTCAAGGGCTAGTCCGAAATGTCAGCGGCACGAAACGAGCTTCTGTCGTCGATCCATCGAGAGATCGACAGATTGCCTCTCGCTCCCCAGGGGCCTTGACTACAAGATTTAGCCCATGACTCCGCCTTTCCGGGGTGTAGGAAGCCAATCAGAACGCCTCCTGCTTCCGCAGGATCTGCACCGCAGTGACGATAATGATCTTGAGATCGAGCGTCACTGTCCAGGATTTGACATACCAAAGATCAAGCTCGACGCGACGCTTCATCTGACCAAGCTCTGGTGTCTCGCCCCGCGCGCCGTTCACCTGTGCCCATCCCGTTATACCGGGCTTGACCTGCTGGCGCACATTATAATCCCCGATTAGCTGCGAGTAATAATTGTCATGGGCAAGTGCGTGAGGGCGGGGCCCTACGAGAGACATCTCTCCTCGAAGAACATTCACAAGCTGAGGAAGCTCATCGATGCTGGAGCTGCGAAGCCAGCGGCCGACGCTCGTGACGCGGCTATCACCGCGCCTTGCTTGCTGCACCACGTCGCCATCCTCGAGAACGAACATGGTTCGAAATTTCAGAATTCTGAAAGGCTTTCCATGTAAACCTCGTCGCGTCTGGCAGAAGAAGACCGGCCCCGGCGAATCAATCTTGATCATAAGCGCGACGGCGAAGAAAAGAGGGAGACAAAGCAGCAGCGCGCAGATGGAAACGATCAGGTCGATGGCTCGCTTTGCTATTGAGGCGTAAGTACGCCATCCGACAGAACTGCTCGGCCTGTCTGGAGCAGGACCATCATGAAGGAGAAATTGCTTAGCAGGTGCGCTCATGACGTGCATTTTCCGCTTTTATGTCGTGTTTGTTGATTTAGTCGTGAAAGGCTGCCTCTTACGGCGAGTTGCCCGTGTCGCCGACGTTGCGGCCGTCCGCCATGTTTGTGCTCCTGTTTTGAGGAGGCTGTCGCCAGTCACGCATGCAGCTTGTTTATGAGATTTGACCGACCATGCCATAGGGCAGCATTGCGCCCTCCCGACCTGCGCGTGCCAAACATACTTATAAGCTGCAGTATAAAGATGCTGGCGATTGAGCCGAGGCTTATTTCGGAGAATTTGCGTATACGTAAGGGTTACCCGGTTCTGTCAGTCGTGGCCGCTTGGCCACGCAGCGGCGGAACCAAAGACCCCGCTGCCGGTGTGGCGTGCTCCTCTGCTCTCTTATAGCGCAGCAGGAGGGTCGAGCTCGATAGGAGGAGCGTTCGACCGAGTGCTCAGACCTATCTCAACGGCGCCGGCAGCAGCGTTGCAAGACAGCCATAGGAGAAGGCCGCCGGTCATCCGCCTTCGATCACGATTTCGATATTCACAGTTACGAGATGGTCAGGCTCTCATTCTCTTCGGCACCTAGGGGACGTGGGAGCGCACTTTCCACCGGTGGCTTTATTCCAGCTCAATCCTCGTCTTGATCACGTCGCCGGAACGGACATTGACCCGGAGGTCCACTCGGGATGTCGATGCGAGCTTGTTGAATTGCGGAGAGAAGGGCACTGTCGACAGAGAAACCTGCCCCGTTCCAGTGGCGCCTCCAGAGAATGCGAGCCGCCCCAGAACATTCTCCTTGCGGCGCAGAACGACGGAATGGTCGCCCTGCAATTCGGCGCTGACGCTTGCATCCAGAAGATAACTGATGCACGCCTCGACAGGTTGGAAGGATCCCGTCAGCCGATCGCTGATCTCGATGACTCCGTCGTCATAGGACACCCCTCGCCTATGGATGGCTCCATACCGTCTGACGTAGCCGTCGTGCTCTCCTTCTACCTCCCAACCCGGGCCGTAGAAGCCTGATCGGATGATGCGGCCGGAGGCCTTTCGTTTCCAATTGAATGCGCCCGCCGTCTCGCTCTGACTGTCGTGCCCGATATGAAGGGTGCTGTGTGATCCTGTGGATCTGAATACGTCTCTAAAGGGACCGATCGAGTAATACAGATACGTTCCGCAATCTGCGAGGACCGCCTCTCCGTCGATCGATAGCCAGAGCGCCAGTGCATCGGCGTGACCGTGCGCCGCAATGGTTCCGAACCCCAATGGCCCGTGATCGAAGACGAGATGAAGATGCCGCTGTGACGAGCTTTCCTGATACGTCGTGTACCCGCCGATGGCGAACGTCGCGAAGCGAGTCTCGGGAAGGCGGGACGCAGCGCTGCTCCCGAAGAAGAGGTCGCGGATATGTGCATCGTGCAAAGGTGGCGGTTCCGGGTCTCCGGTAATGCCGCCAATTGCCGCAATGACGGAGGCGGTGTATTTCGGCTCGCGCGCGAGCGGCCCCGAAATGACGCGCGTTTCATCGTTATCGCCGATGTTTGGAGGAATTCCCTGTTCATTGAGAAAGCACCGCAGCGTCGATGCGGGCTTGAGCAACAAGGTCGGGTCCAACTGTACCGCTTCGGGAGTCCCCTTGAGGACAAGGGCCGCAAAGGCAAGCATTTCGAGTGTGAACGCCGTGTACGAAGGGGATTGCTCAACCCCTACCCCGTCGGCAAAGAATTGGGTCTGCGCTGCGTTCTGTAGAACCGACAGGGCCTCACGGTAACGCTGAGGTGACTCGGGTAGATCGGGCACGAGTTGGGCCGCCAGAAGGAGACCTAACCCTTCCGCGACACGATGGTTGTTAGCGGAGGAGTAAAGGGACGGATTGCGCTGGAGCCAGAATCCATGCGCCGCAACGAATGTGCGGATCTGACGCTTCTCGTCCGGCGTCAATTGCTCTCCGATACAGGCGACGACAATGGTAATCGAGACCAAACGTAGCGCCAATTCGATCCCGGACGACCAGTTGACCCCGCGAAAGGGCGGATTGGCCTGCATCCAGGACGAAATGATCTGCATGATCCAAGGTATGTCCCTTTGATCGCCTCGAACGCGAGCAAGGACAGCAATAGGGTGCAGCATTTGGAGCCGGTTCAGCTCCCATACGAATTTCGCGTCGCTATGCTGATTGGGATTTCGGTAATTGACATCAAAGCAGAATGCTTCCTTGCCGGGCCATTGCTTCTTTGTGACAGGATCCTGCAGCCACAGATCCGGACTGAGCGTAACCAATGCATCTACGGACCACTCCTCGCCCAGCAGGGTAAGTCCCCTCGTTCGAAGGCCCTCGACCTCGCTCGTCAACAAATCCAGATGCACTTCACGGACTGGTGACGCGAGTGCAGCCACGAGATTTCGATTGGCCTGGAGGTCACCGTCCGGAACATCAAACCTGCGCCACCCCGACCGGTCGAACCTCCATGCAAGGCGTCGTCCCTGTTCCAGAACCCGATGGAGCAGCTCGGGCGGTGACATCGAATGGGCGCGCTGCCAGTACCAGTAATACGTTCCGGCTCGCAGCTTCAGGGTTTTATAGAACTTGCTCATTGCGGGCCAAGCGATGCGCCTTCAATTTGCTGGGGGGCTACGCGTTCTGCAACGCGGATAGCGATTGATACGCGTGTAGCAATTTCGGCGCCTCATGGGGCCAGGAGAGCTCTTGTCTCACGCGGCGGCGTCCTTCAGCTGCCATCGCCACTCGCCGTTCAGGATCGTCGAGAAGATCGAGTATTTTTCCCCCGAAATCCTTGGGATCGGTGTTGCGCGCGTAAACCGACGCATTTTGAGCGGAGACCCGCCCTTCGGTGAGGTCATACTGCACGATCGGACGGCCCAGCGCCATGTACTCCATGATCTTGTTCATGGTCGACTTGTCATTCATTGCGTTCGGGCGGTCTGGATTGACGCAGACGTCCGCGGTGGAGAGCACTGTAAAAAGCGTTTCGTCGTCGACCCTTCCTGGAAACTCCATCCATTCGGACAGGCCCATTTCTGTGGCCTGACGGATCGTCGCGCTCAAGGACGGACCAGATCCCATGATGACGAATTGCACGTCCTTGCGGTCGCGCGCGTTTACGATGTAGTCGACGGAAGCAAGAAGAAGGTCCATGCCCTCCTGCTCGCCGATCACGCCGATATAGGCGACAAGATAAGATTTTCCCTTCTTCCACTGGTCATCGGGTGGGAGCTCCCTGATGCGGCTGAGATTGGGGCCGGAGCGTACCGTGAAGACCCGCTCCGGTTTCATCATCCCTCTTTGTATCGCAACAGATCGGAACGATTCATTGGTTGCGATCGATATGTCGGCGATCTTGAATGTAAGGCGCTCTAAGAGGACGAGCAGGAACCATAGAGGCCCTCGGCGCCCGAACTTCGCCTCAAAAAGCTCTGGGTTGAGATCGTGATGATCAAAAATGAACCTCACGCCGAACAGCAGCTTCCAGAACGCCCCGACGAGGAAGATGAGATCTGGAGGATTACAGGCGTGAATGACGTCAAACCCTCGCTCCCGGTACACTTTAACCGAGAGCGAGAACTGCCAGAACAGGGCATTGGCATATTCCCAAATGTACCCCAGCTTTCTCGAGGCCTCCGGAAGCGGGTGCCGATAGATGTGAATGCCTTCCAGCAGTTCATACTTGGCAGAATAATTGTCGCGTTGAGGGCAGATCACGGATACTTCGTAACCTGCCGCCTGAAGCGTCGTTGCCTCAGACCATACTCTTCGGTCAAACGGGACCGGAAGATTTTCCACGATGAACAGCACGCGGTTGGCTGCCTTGGGTCCGCTCCTCTGAACGAGCACTCCACCTGTAGACGTCATTTCTGCGTCTCCTGCTTCTTCTGGCTGGGTATGTCGGGGGCGAGTTGATGGAAGCATTTGAGCATCGAGCACGATGTTATTCGGACGGCGTGGGGCCGGATTTTCGTGGAGCTGCGGGTTATCTCTTACTGCAGTTCGAATTTATGCCGTCGCGTTCCGGCATCTGACTCGACAGGCTTGAACCGCGGTCGAACCGGCAACTGAAAGTCTCCTGGCCGGTTGAGGGAAACCATTGGCCCGCGTGCAGCCGGTCGTCACACAGGTTCGATCGGTTTGTCTGGACCAGATCATTCAGGTCGCCCCACAGCAAGTTGAGAATTTTTCGCATGCCTGCAGCATCGTATTGTTCGGCGCTATGGTTACATCAGAATTTCCATGCACATTCATACTCGACCCGAACAAGCAATTGTCTATGCAGACTCCATATATTACTATGATGTCCCAGGAGATTGACAAAAGCAAGAAGGCCTCGGGCAAGTCTACTTTAAGAATACGAAGGGTCCATGCTCGATTGAGGTACTCACTTAGTCGATCGAGAGCACGCCTGGCGCAATCCCCATCAGAGAGCGAAGCAAGTCATGTGCGGAATATTCGGCTGGTGCACCCGTCCTTCTCTGGGACCTCACCGCGATTTCATGAACGATGTCCATGCTGCTCTTGAGCACCGAGGACCTGACTCGCAGGGGCACTGCATCCATGAGAGCGGCGACTGGCAAATCGGGCTGGCCCATACCCGGCTCGCGATCATCGACTGCTCTGAAGCCGGAAGCCAACCGATGGCCCTTCAGCCGGGGCGGGTTCTGTCGTTCAATGGCGAGATCTACAACTACGTCGAGCTTAGGAATGAGCTTCCCAACATCAGTTTTCACGGGGGCTCCGACACGGAAGTCCTGTGGCATCTGCTGAATCGGTTCGGCACGGACGCGCTATCCCGCCTGCGTGGCATGTTCGCATTTGCCTTCTGGGACCAGAACAAGTCCGAACTCCTGCTGGCCAGGGATCATTTTGGGAAGAAGCCGCTGTTCTATAGCGAACTCCCGGATGGGGGGATCGTATTCGGGTCGGAGATTGCGGCGCTGCTCCGCTACCCGGGCATCCAACGCGAAATGGATTCGAATTCGATCTCCGAGTACTTTCGCTACCGATATGTTCCTGGCCCGAACACCTTCTTCAAAGGAATCAAGAAGCTTCCCCCAGGTTCCTTCGCCCGCTGGCACGAGGGCAAGCTCAGCATAACGCGGTTCTACACGCCTCCCTTCCAGACGGCGAAAGACCGCGACGCTTCTCCGGAGGATGCAGATGAGCGTTTCCGGAGCACCTTCGAGACGGCGGTGAGAATACGCCTCAGGTCAGATGCCCCTTATGGGGTATTCCTGTCGGGCGGGATCGACTCGGCTGCCGTTCTATCCGAGGTCTCGAGAGCCGTGACGCGCCCTGTGAGAACCTTCACCGCCGTGTTCTCGGGCTCAGACCTGTCCGAATTGTCGGCTGCTCGAGAAACGGCCCAATTCTATGGCTCCGAGCATAACGAGCACGTCATCGAATCGGGCGACCTCTCGGAGCACCTCGTCTCGGCGACCGCGTTCCGAGGAGCTCCCGTGTCGGAGCCTTCCGACATACCGATTTATCTTCTGTCGCGAATGGCTTCGCGCACGGTAAAGATGGTGCTCACGGGAGAAGGGAGCGATGAGCTCTTGGGCGGATATCCCAAGCATAGGGCCGAGCCCTATGTAAGAGTATTGCAAGGCCTGATGCCTGCGGCTCTGGATCCTTTTCTTGCGAGGCTCCTGCAGATGGCCCCGTATAAGAAGCGCGGCCGCATCTCCGTGCTTGCCCGGGCATTGTCGCAACGGGATCCTGTGCAACAGCTGCCGGGTTGGTTCGGCGCACTCAGCAGCGATGAGTGCCGGATCATGATCAACGCGCCGGACGACCGAAGCGGCTCTGACTTTCCGTTTTCAGCGGAAACAACCATGCTCAAGCGCCACTTGTTCTTCGACCAGACGTCATGGCTGCCGGACAACCTGCTCGAGAGGGGAGATCGAATGATGATGGCCCACTCGATCGAAGGACGCATGCCCTTCATGGATGTCGAGCTTGCCCGATGCGTGGCCGACCTCCCGACGCATCACTTCGTCAGCTCGGGTCAGGGAAAGCGCATATTGAGGAGAGCGCTGGGCTCCCGGCTGCCTCCGGCGGTGCTGAACCGGCGAAAGATAGGGTTCAAGGTTCCGGTCGATGAATGGTTTCGCGGGCCGCTCAAGGGCCTCGTTCATGACGCACTCTGCTCACCGACAGCTCTTACGCATCCCCTCTATAAACGAGGGCATGTGGCAAAGATCGTTGATGAGCACGAGAAGAAGCTGCGAAACCACGAAAAGCTTCTATGGACGATGTTGACGCTCGAGATCTTCTGCCGGGAATACAGGATGGCCCTTTAGCCGTCCCGTGCCGCAATTCTGTCGCAGCGATTGGGCGCCTCGCCGAGATGCGAAGCATGGCCCATCCGAAGGGGAGTGATGATGGCAAGCCTTCTTTTTTCGACCGGGTTTGAAGGCCCGGTGTCCCTGTCGTCGCCGCAGATCAACAGCAACGTCGAGGCGCTGCAGAGCCTGCAGAACACCGGCACCGTCTGGGGCCGCGCCCCGACCATCCAGATGCTCTCGGGCGCCGGCAACTACGACTCGGTGTTCTCCAACGCCATCACCACCACCACCGGCCATGACGGCGCCCAGACCCGCGCCCTCCACCTCGACGTCAATTCCAGACCCGCCGACTACACCCAGTCGCCGCTGCTGTTCCAGCCCACCTCCGAGCCCGGCGACTTCTACATGAGCGCCTGGATCAAGCTGCCCGACAACCTCTGGTCGACGCTCGGCTCCGGCGGCTGGCTCGCCGCCCTGCCCGAATGGAAGACCGCCGGCGACTTCCGCGCCGTGGCCTCGATCATCGCGCTCGGCAACGGCGAGCTCGCCTGGAACATGCAGTGGGACACCAACGCCAACGGCAACGTGCCGCTCGAGACCCTCTGGCGCGGCGTCAACACCAGCGTGGCGGTGCCGCAGGGCGAGTGGTTCAAGGTTGAGATGTTCACCCACCGCGACAACACCGACGGCCGCACCTGGTTCAAGGTCAACGGCCAGACCGTGTTCGACAACACCGGCGACAACATCGGCGTCAACAACGCCCCGATCAACCGCGTCTTCATCGGCAATCCTTACGCCAACAAGCCCGTCGATGTCTGGCTCGACGACGTCCAGATCTGGGATGGCGCTCCTTCCAGCACAGACCAGACGCCGACACCCACCCCAACGCCTACGCCGAAGTCCAATACCGCCGACGGCCAAATGCCTGATCCTAGCCGCCAACCATAGGCAGAGTGAGCGCGGTCAGTTCAGGCCTTTGGGATCCCAAGAGCGCGGAGGCCCTTTAGATCACTTGATCCTGGGAGAAGCCTCAGACATCGGCTTCACCTGGTCCGGACAGGCCCTGTCGCACGTTATTTCGTCTGCGCCCGATGCGCGATGATTGTTGTGAATGCGACTCCGAGAAAAGCGCCCAATGCCTTCACCAGCCCATCTGAAAGACGGCCATGTCGGCCCGGGATGTGATTCTGGGCGAGTTCGAGAAATGCGGCTGATCCGATAAGAAAAATCAGAATGGCATACCTGTGCTTCGGGTAGGCGTAGCAAAAGGCAGCCCCAATGAGCGCAAACGCTCCAA
Organism: Microvirga sp. HS2; assembly: GCF_055792805.1. NCBI lineage: Bacteria > Pseudomonadati > Pseudomonadota > Alphaproteobacteria > Hyphomicrobiales > Methylobacteriaceae > Microvirga > Microvirga sp. HS2. Next base: position 145,193 of record NZ_JBVVAJ010000007.1, on the reverse strand, counting down.
GGCGCTCCAAACTGACGGGCGCATGCGTCACGGGCCGCAACTCGATCGGCGAAAGGGTGAAGAACCCAATGACACCAAGCAGCAGCCAAGCTGCTACGCGGGAGACGGTCTGCGACGGCATCTTTATCCGTCTAGGCAGCTTCCAGGTTTCCATATTGATCTTGCACCGTGAGAGTTATGAATTGCGGCGCTTGGAAACACTCCGCAGTTCGGTCTGCGTTGTTCTCTGCATCCGATTCCTATCGTAGCATCGGCCCAAACGGCTTGCTAAATGCCCCAGTTCGAATCCGTCTTCTACAGCAACCCACCTCCTCTCTTCGAATTCGATACGTGGCTACCACCATCGAGCGAGGGGGTACCCACAAAGCAAAAGTCGTAGAATTTACCGAAATCTGTAAGAATAGCGGTAAGACACCGAAATCCATGGAGTATTGTGGCCTGGGGCATCTAACGCGGCAGGAAGGCGTGAAATCTCTTCTCGGGATCGCTGACGAGTCGCAAGGAAGTCGTCGCGTCCGCATTCAGGACGGACTTGGGCAATTCCTGTAGAGCGCGCCCTTCATGTTTTGAAACGCCCTGCCATTCTGCGCCGGGAAGAGTCATACCGGCGGGCATATGACAAACGTCGCTCTCCCTTACCAGAGCCCGTTATGGGGCGATAGGGCGGAAGACGTCATCTTGTCGTTCGTTGGCGTGTCGAACATTCGGTAGCAACAGCGCGCCACGTCCGACTCCGCTCGCACCTATCAACGTAGCGCAATCCTACATCAAAATATCCAGCAACCCTTACTTGCTTCTGCTGTATCTTGAATGCTTCATTGGAGAACTTCGCATGAATGACAATACCACTCCTTAGTTTGATCGGCATTTGCGCATACCGGAATTTCCCCAATCCATGGGATTCACCTATGACTTTGGCAGCTGACCCCAAACCGGGAATTCTCACGCCGGTCTTCGAGAGCGACGGCTTAGAAGTGTTGGCTTGCATGCTCGATGTGGAACATGAGTGCATCCACGAGATGGGCGCTTGCCTGACTGTGGACGAATGTCGCCGCGCCGAAAGCCTAAGGTGGGAGCGGGATCGTCGCCGCTTCGTCCTTACCAGAGGCCAATTGCGCCATTGTCTTGGTTCCAGGTTAGGGATCCCGCCGACTGAGGTCGAGCTGGAGTATGGCTGCCATGGCAAGCCTCACCTCTCACGCCGCATGCCTGTGCGGGATTTGCACTTCGGTGTTTCCCGCTCGGGTGATATGGGCGTCATCGCCCTGTCGAAGACACGCGAGGTCGGCGTGGATATCGAGGAGATACGCCTCGTCCCTGAAGCGGACGACATCGCAGAACTCTGTTTTTCCGCTTCCGAGCATCAATCTTACCGCGTGCTTCCGCCGGAGGAAAAGCCGGAAGGGTTTCTACGGCGCTGGACTCGGCTGGAAGCCGTCTCCAAGGCGCTCGGTTGCGGCTTAGGAGAGCCGGTTCCTACGGATGACCGGGATTGGGATCTCCACACATTCGTACCAAAGGTGGGATATATCGGGTCCTTGGTCGTCCAGAATTGAAGTGCATGCGATGACATCCTTCACTTACGCATCGGCGTGGATGGGCGGGAGCTCAAATTCTGCCATCCGGCAGTGTGCAAACTCATCCAGACCGCACGTCTCCTTCAGGCCCATGAGGAATCGAGCAGCAGCGCGCGGCTTCCATCTGCGGCCAACGGCCGGGCTTTTCCCGTTCTCCCCTTTCCGATGTGCTCCGGGCATACGGAGTGGCCACGAGACGTTCGCTCGCAAAGCCGTCGTGCCGGGGCCGGTACGCGGAAACTCACTGTATCTCCATCGTCAATCATGAAGGTATGATTGGAGGTCTCCTATGAAGACGGACCTGATGAAGATCCCGGACCTTCTCGCGAACCTCGCGGGCAAGGACATCACGGTCTGGGTGGATGGCGACCGCCTGCGTTGCAATGCGCCAGCGGGTGCGCTCACGCCGGAGTTCCGCGACCAATTGCGAGACCGCAAAAGCGAGATCATTGGGTTCCTGAACATGGCCGCGGCAGCGGTCCGGCAGCAGCCTGCCATCGTGCCGCTCCAGGCCTCCGGGACGGGCGTGCCCATCTACGCCGTACCCGGACATAACGGGGCCGTCTTCTCGTTCTCCGATCTCTCGAAACGCCTTGGGGACGATCAGCCGTTCTTTGCACTTGAGCCACCGGGTCTCGATGGGAGGATCGAGCCCATGGAACGCGTTGAAGACATTGCTGAGTACTTCGCCGATCAGATCCTCGAATTCCAGCCGAACGGTCCGTACGTCATCGCCGGCTATTGTTCCGGCGCCGCGACCGCTTTCGAACTGGCGAGGCTCCTGGGTCAACGCGGGGCGAAGATCCAATGCCTTGCCCTCTTCGGCCCCGTCCATCCCAGTACATATCAGGCGCTTCCCCGTCTGCTGTTCTTCTATGGCAGGCGTCAGGCCGGCGCAATCGCCATGCACCTGCGGCATTTGGCGAAACTGCCGTCGCTCGAGGCGCGCTTCCAGTACCTCGGCGAACGCCTGCGCAAACGCAGCGAAGAGGTCCAGTCCCTTCTGTCCAATGGTCGCGATGGCGAGGGATCGGCAAAGGCCGATCCGGTGCTGGAGCGCAGAGCCCGCCTCAAAACCACGGCGATCGCAGCCCTGCGGCGATACAGGCCCGCCCCATACTCGGGTCATATGTGCATATTTCTTCCGAACAAGGCGTGGCTGCGATCAGGTGCAGCGCCGCTCCGATGGCTTCGGGTGGCGCCTCATGCCGAGCTCTATTACGGACCCAAGGACTGCTATGGCCCTCATATGCTCCAGGAGCCGGACGCGCCGGCCATCGCAGAGTTGTATCGGCAGTCGGTCCGCAAGGCCGAAAGAGCCATTTGAGTGAACCCCCACATTGCGCGATGGAGAGAGAATCTCATGATTGAATTCCGGCCTGCCGCAACCGAGAGCTTAGCGCCACCTCTCCTGACAGATCGCGACCATCGAACATTGGTCGTGGATTACAACGCCACCGCGGCGCCTTATCCGTCGGACCGGACCGTCGTCGATCTCTTCCGCGCACAAGTGGAGCGCACCCCCGATTCTGAAGCCGTTCGCTTCGGCGCCGACACTCTAACCTACCAGCAGCTGAATGGGCGCTCCAATCAGATGGCCGCTCGATTGAGGTCGATCGGCATAGGCCCCGGTCGGATCATCGTCGTATTCATGGAGCACTCCATCGAGGTCCTCGTCGCGATCCTGGGCATCCTGAAATCCGGCGCGGCCTATGTGCCAGTGGATGCGGCGACGCCGAAGGGGCGCCTCGCCACGATCCTGAAGGACATCGCCGATGGAACGGACGGGCAGGCCCCGGTCACGATTACGCAGGCACACTTGCAGTCCGTCATCCCGTCCGACCTCGCCAAGGTCATTGTGCTCGATGCCGACTTCCGGTCGATTTCGGGTGAGCCCGCGACCGACCAGCCCTCCGCGGCCACTCCGGACCACATTGCCTATATCATCTTCACGTCCGGATCGACTGGCGTGCCCAAAGGCGTCATGATCGGACATCGAAGCCTCGTGAACTACATCTGGTGGGCCGAACGGGCGTACAGCGCCGACGAGCGCCTTGCGTGGCCCCTGTTTTCATCCCTGGCCTTCGACCTGACCGTCACCACGCTCTTCACGCCTCTGATCTCCGGCGGCCGCATCGTGGTGTATCGCGGCGATCCCGGCGTGCAGAGTCTTGTCGTCCTCAAGGTCATCGACGACAACGCGGTCGATATCGTGAAGCTGACACCTGCGCATCTCGCCATGATCCGGGACCGCGATCTCAGCGCCACGAGATTGCGCAAGTTCATCGTAGGCGGCGAGGACTTCAAGACTGAGCTGGCCCGCGACATCACGAAAGCCATTCCCCATCCCATCGAGATCTACAACGAGTACGGGCCCACCGAAGCCACGGTAGGCTGCATGATCCACCGCTTCGACATGGAGCGGGACCGGTCCCCATCGGTGCCGATCGGCACTCCAGCGGCGAACGCCGGAATCTATGTCCTCGATGAGCAACATCGACCGGTTCCCCCCGGGGTCGCCGGCGAGATGTTCATTGCCGGGGACGGTCTCGCGAAAGGCTATTTCAATCAGCCCGAGCTGACCGACCAGCGGTTCGTTACGACCGCCGATCCCAGGGATCCGGCTTCGAGGCTACGGCTCTACAAGACGGGCGACTTGGCCCGCTGGAACTCGGAGGGACGTTTGGATTTCCTCGGTCGTGCCGACCACCAGGTGCAGATCGGCGGCGCCCGTGTGGAGTTGGGCGAGATCGAGGCCCAGATCCTGAAACACCCGGACATCCAGGAATGCGCGGTCACCACCGTCACCGCTCCGGCAAAAAAACCGAGCACGCAGGTGCGCTATTGCGAGCGGTGCGGCCTTGCATCCGACATGCCGGGCACAACCTATGACGAAGCCGGCGTGTGCAACCTGTGCCGGGCCTTTGATACCTATGTCGGCAAGGCTCAGAGCTATTTCAAAACACCGGAAGATCTCGAAACTCTCATCAAGGATATGCAGGAGAACCGGAATGGACCCTATGACTGCATCGTGCTGCTGAGCGGCGGCAAGGACAGCAGCTTCATGCTGAGCAAGCTCTGCGCGATGGGGGTGAAACCGCTCGTCTTCACTCTGGACAACGGCTTCATCTCGGAAGAGGCCAAGACGAACATCAGGCGGCTGGTGCACACGCTCGGCGTGGATCTCCACTGGGGAAGCACGCCGTACATGAACGAGATTTTCGTCGACAGCCTCAAGCGGTTCGCAAACGTTTGCAACGGCTGCTTCAAGACGATCTATACCCTTGCCACCAATCTCGCACGCGAGAAGGGAATTCGGTACATCGTGACCGGATTGTCGCGAGGTCAGTTCTTCGAGACGCGGCTCACCGAGGAAGTCTTCAAGCGAGACGACTACGATCCCGAACGCCTGGACGCGCTCGTCGTCGAGGCGCGCAAGGACTATCACCGCCGCGAGGATGCCGTGTCACGCTATCTCGACGTAGACATCTTCCGAAATGACTCGCTCTTCGAGGAAGTGAAGTTCATCGACTTCTATCGCTACTGGAGCGTCCCGCTGGAGGATATGCTCGAGTTCCTGAAGACTCAGGTCGGCTGGAACCGCCCCTCGGACACAGGGCGCTCCACGAACTGCCTTATCAACGACCTCGGCATCTACGTCCACAAGAAGCAGCGCGGATACCATAATTACGCCCTGCCCTACAGCTGGGACGTGCGGCTTGGCCAGAAGACGCGCGATGAGGCCATCGACGAGCTGAACGATGAGATCGATGTTCACCGCGTCAGAGAGATCATGGCCGAGATCGGCTACATCGAGCCGGCCGCGGCCGAGGACGGCATCGCACGCCTTGCGGCCTACTACGTCTCCTCAAAGCCCGTGTCCGCGGAAGATCTGCGCGCCCATCTCGCCAAGGATCTGCCGGAGCCCATGATGCCTACGCATTTCGTCCGCCTGGACCGCATGCCGCTCACGACTAACGGCAAGATCGACCGCGCCGCGCTTCCTGATCCGGCAACGGAAAACACCCAGTCCACGCAGGACTTCATCGCCCCTGCGACGGCAACGGAGAAGACCCTCGCCGCCTTGTGGTCCGATCTCCTGAAGGTGGATTCCATAGGCCGCAACGACAACTTCTTCAATCTCGGAGGGCATTCGCTGCTGGTGATGCGGGCCGTGTCGCGCCTGCGGGAAACCTTCGGTGTGGATGTGCAGCTCCGCAATCTCTTCGAGCGTCCGACAGTGGCCGAACTGGCGGAAGTCATCGACGGGATGCTCTGGATGACAGAAGCGCGGATTCCCTCCCGGTCCGAGGGGCCAAGGGAAGAAATCGAACTCTAGTGCATCGGACATGTCCGAAGCGCTCGTCGGCCGGATGATCTTATCAGCGGCCTGCTGAACCAGGAGCGGGGAACGCCATGGACAGAGCCCGGGGAGACGCCCGAGGACCGAAGCTGCCCTGGACGTCGGGGGAGTACGAGATCCTGCGTCGCCAAGTGCGGCGCTTCGTCGAGCAGGAGATCAAGCCTCATGCGGAGGGCTGGGAAGAGAATGGGTTCATACCCCGCCCGGTCTTGCGCCGCATGGGCGAACTCGGATTCTTCGGCATCCGCTATCCAGAGGAATACGGCGGCTCCGGAATGGATGCCGTCGCATCCGCGATCTTCGCCGAGGAGCTCGGGCGCTCGACCTACGGCGGCGTCGGAATCGCGACGCTGGTGCACACCGACATGGCCTCCGTGCACCTCTTCCATGACGGAACCAGAGCGCAGCGGGCACGGTGGATGCCGGGCATCATCTCGGGTGAAGTGATCACAGCGGTTGCCATCACCGAGCCGGATGCCGGATCGGACGTGAAGAGCATCCGCACCCGCGCCCGCCGGGACGGCGGCTCCTACGTGATCGACGGCGCGAAGACCTACATCACGAACGGCGCTTCCGCAGACCTCATCTTCGTCGCCGCCAAGACCGATCCCTCGGCTGGAAGCAACGGAATCACGATGTTCGTTGTCGAGAAAGGAACGCCGGGCTTCAGCGTGGCCCGCGTGCTCGACAAGCACGGATGGCGCTCCTCCGACACTGCGGAGCTCGTCTTCGATGGCTGCCGCATCCCCGCCGAGAACGTTCTCGGAGCGGAGGGGCAAGGCTTCTACTCGATCATGCGCAACTTCCAGAATGAGCGCCTCGTGCTCAGCGCCATGGCGATGGGAGCGGCCCAGGCCGCAATCGAGATGACGCTATCCTGGGTGAAAACCCGCCGCATCTTCGGCGGAACCCTGTGGGATATGCAGACGGTCCGCCAGCGCCTTGCGATGCTTGATGCAAGGGTCGAGGCCAGCCGCCAGTTCATCTATGCCACGGCTTGCCGCATGGCGGCGGACGAGGACTGCATCCGCGAGGTCTCGATGGTGAAAGCCATCTGCGGCGAACTCGTCAACGAGGTCATGTATGCCTGTGTCCAGTTCCACGGCGGCATGGGCTTCATGCGCGAGAGCCCGATCGAGCGCATGGCCCGCGACGCCCGCGTTCTATCAATCGGCGGCGGCGCGACGGAAGTGATGCTGGAGGTGGTCGCGTCCATGTCCTGATAAGAAGTGCTCACGAAGAAATGGCTCCCAGAGAGGGCCTCGAACCCCCACGCCTTTTGGGCCGCGCGTCAACAGCACGCTGCGTCTTCCATTTCCGCCATCTGGGAACAACACGCTGGCCAACGATGATGAGCATTCGGTTCGTACCGGAGAGTCGCGACGTGCTCTTGCCTCATCGTTGAGCCAATTGTATCCAGCTCCGCATTAGCTGGCTATGCCTAGAAAGACGGAGGTATTGCCACCGGGAATTACTCCTGATGATGGCTGCACCGAGATGCTTGCGGAATTGAGCAAGGAGAAGTGATTACCGTTTGGCTTGGATGACCGAGGAAGTGGGATCGCACCTCCGCCCTGAACAGCCGCAGAGGTCGACGGCGGCTGGGCCTTACAGAATGGTGGTAAAGGCCAAGCCTGTTGATGACCGGCCGATCCTCGGCGGCCATGCTGCGAAAGGGCTGTGGTGTAGGGGGCGACAATGTGCCCGTGTCGCCCCCTGCAGGCCGTCCCTCGATTGGTGTGGCGCCCTACTGCTCCTCTAAGCAGGTCTCCCTAAACTACGACATCCACCACTGTCCAACCTAATTGCCGGCTCCTGCAGGCACCAGTCGGATCATTCCTACGGACAGTTCCGCAAGTGTCCGTTCCAGAGGATTCATGCGCTCGCCCGAAAAGCTCTCGAAAGGGTTACGTAAAGATCCGTCGTAATCCTACCCATCAGTATGCGCTTGTTAACCTAAGTTCATTCCGCCATCTCTTGGGCCCAGCAGCAAGGACAAGCAGAGGAAATTATGCGCCACAGGCCGCACCAAATGGACCATCTGCACTCACTCAACCTCACCGCCATGATGAGGGAGGTTGCTCATACTCTCGGAAATATCGACTTTGCCGTCGAGGTCGAGCTGGAGAATACCGATGCGAGTGTTCTTGACCCAATGCTGAAGGAACACATCAAGGGCAGGATCAGAGCCGCTCACCGGGAGAAGCGCCAACCCTATCTCGGCCTCCTGGAGTCGCTGCGGTGGCAACAACACCGCCAGTCCTTCGTATTGTGACCGTGGCAAGCTCAACCAGGATTGCTGATCCGTCTGCTTCATAAAACATGGAAAGAGACTCCACGACAGGCATGCAAAGGCAGACAGGAAGTAGCAGCCGATGAACGGAGGCGCGCAGTGACACGCCATAAAGCAAAGCCATTGACGGCTCTTCAGAGGCGGATCGCCCGGCTTGAGCGCGAGCTTGCCACGGTGGATGCTGAGATCGTGCGTCTCGAGCGGATCAAGAGCTTGGGACGATCTGGTCACGACGACTCTGTGCTCGGGGGGCGGGGCCCCCTCTTTCAGGCCTGCTGCTCTGAACGACGGCACTGAGCAAGCTTTGCCGAACATATCATCACCATTCGATATTGGGAGGAACCATAATGATCGAGAATCGTGAAGAGCTCGGTGCTCTCATCAGAGCCTACGAATCCGCGGCCCAGACGCACATTGCCTATGCGCGGCGGGCCGATACCGAGTTTCAGCGTTCGTTTCATGAGCGGCGCGCTTCGGAAGCGCTCCAGAAAGCCCACAAGTACCGGCAGGAACTGCAGTATATCTCCAACGGCGTGTGAGACACCCCATGGAGGCCGGATCTGGCCAGCGGGATATAAGCTCGGCAGATCCAGAACAAACATAGGTGGAAAAGTGAGGAACGCCTCGGGGTGGTCGGCGCGTTGTATTGTTGATGTCCGGGGCAGCAAGAGACGTTCGCGCGAGAACCTCTACCGTTCCTGCGTGCCTTGCGAGTTCCTGGCGAGTTCTTGCGGCTTCGGTCCGCAGACGACACCAGCATCGCGTTATCGGAATTTTAGACATTCAGCCCACCCCGTTTATTGTTAGGGAGACACGATGTCCGCCACTCAACGATTCAGCCAAGCGCCGCCTGACAAGGCGAACGATCTGTTCGAAAAGCTGCTCGCCACCTCTGATAGCGCGGTCAAGACCCGTGAGCGCCTGTTCGTCAGCCTGAAGGAAGAACTGGAACTTCTGGCCTCTTTGCAGGAGGAGCATCTCTTTCCGGTTCTCCGGCAGCACGGAATGCAGGAGCTCGTGCGCGAGGCCAATAATGACAACGAGCAGACCAGCGCGCTCCTGGACGAGCTCGACACGATGCCGAAGAACAGCACCGAGTTCCTGGCCAAGGTCGCCGAGCTAAGACGCATTTTCCAGCAACACATTCGGGACGACAGGAAAGAACTGCTTCCGGCCGTGCTCAAGGTTCTGAGCGACGAAGAGGTCGAGGCCGTTGTCGAGAAAGTGGAGGATGACATGGCAAGCATCGACGAGGCAAAACGGGCTGAAACACGCCGCGCCCGAGAGCAGATTGCGACGGTTCAACGGGTGACGGAGGACGTGGCCGACACGCTACGGGCCAGCGTCGAAAGTGCTCAGACCTTGGCTCACGCCATGCAGGAGGCCGTGGAGACCAGTTTCGGCGCGCTTTCGGAATTGACCCGCCGCTCGACCGGCCAAGGCCTGCCGCTCGGCGGACGTCACGATAGCGCCGCACTGGGACTGAGCGAAGAGGCGGCACACAACTTGCGTGCGGTGGCTCAGTCCAGCACGGCACTCGCCCGCGGCCTGCAGGAGGTCTCGCGGGAGGTGGTCGACCGCAGCCAGAAGCGCCTGCAGCGGAACCTCGACGGTTTGCAGGCGATGGCTCGCTGCCGGTCGATGACGGACCTCGTTGAGGCGCACACCACGCTCCTGCGCGACAACCTGGAGCAGACGATGGAGAACAGCCGGCGCATCGCCGAGCTCACGATCCAGATGGCCGAGGAGGCCACCCGGACCGTGACTCTGCAAGCTGAGAAAACCGCGGAGCGGGTCGGCCGCGTAGCGTGATCTTTCCAGTTCCATGGGACGCTCCCGACTCACCCCGCCGGGAGCGTCTTTTCGGGTCCGGGATAATAGGGGAGGTTGGCGACCTCATCCGCGGGCTGCCTGTCGCCTGACATTCGCTGAGCGCGGCTCCGATCCGCATGTAAGCCGCAGCAGATGGCGACCTGCGACGCCACGCCCTTTACCAACGGACGGCACAATCCAGTTACACTCTGCTTTCTTCCAACAAGGGCTGGGCGGAAGGACCTTGAGTACCGACACTCTTCAGTCAGAGCGGATTTGCCATGATGCCGCTGTACTATCTCCATATCCGTCATAGGGACAAACTCGAGGTGGATCCAGACGGCGCAGAGCTGCCCCATCTCGATGCCGCAATCGCGGAAGCCCTGAAGGTCGCGCGGGAGCTCCTGGGCGAGGTGGCTGACCTGGGGCGCGACGCCGTGATCGAGATTGCCGATGGAAGCGGCGAAACAATCCTGACCGTGCCATTATCGGATGTTGTCCGGCCGCATTAGGACTGCTTCCACATGCATGAGATCATCTCTTCTCTGGCTCGACGCACCTTATCTGACGACGAACCGGGTCCACGTCACCGACAAGCTCCTCAAGCATCGGATGAGAACGCGTCCCCACGTCCGATGCTTGAAGAAGGCACGTCAGTCCTGCCGGTTTTGCGATTTGGCCTGCAAACCCGCCGTGACCGCGATCTGCACCAACTCGGGCAGGCTCTGGGCGCCCAGGCGTTCCATGATGCGCGCCCGATGCGCCTCGACCGTGCGCGGGCTCAGCCCCAGATCCCGTGCGATCGTCTTGTTGGTGCCTCCGGCCAGCAACCCGTCCAGCACCTCCCGTTCCCGGACAGGCAGCGCTGCAATGAGCCCCTTTACCCGTTCGGTGGCCTGATCCCGCTCAGCCCGCTCCCGGATAGTCGCCTGAGCGGAGGCGAGCGCTTCCAGAAGCTGCTCGGGGCGATGTGGCACGTCGAGAAAATCCGCCGCGCCCGCCTTCATCGCCCGGACACCGACGGTGACATTCCCGTGCGCCTCGCCGAGCACGATCACCGGCAGGCCCGTGCGCCGGGCCTTGAGCTCTGTCGGGATCAGCAAATCGCCGGCCGCCGGTTCCCGGATGTCGAGCACCACGCAGCCGGGCAGCAACACCGGCGCCACCTCCAGGAAGGACGGGGCCGAAGCAAACGTCTTCACCACGTAGCCGGCCTCCTGGAGCAGAAGGCACAGATCCCGGCGTGACGTTGGATTGCTGTCGACGACATAGACCGTAGAGCCGTCATGCAAGGTGATGTCCTTGGCGATTCCAGCGATCCGCCGGACCCTCCCCTGCTCGTCGAGGATCGGGAAACTCGTCGAGTGGATATGACGCATGCTCCCGTCCGGCCGAACGATGCGGTACTCGTGAACGACCGTCTCACCCTGCAGGACGCGCTCGGTGGTCTGGACTGCGCGCTCCCGGTCCTCCGGATGAGTGGCTTCGGCCCATTGGTCCCGGTTTTGGAAATTCTCTGGAGACCGGCCCCAGATCCGCTCCACCGCAGGGCTAACATATTCGATCCGTAAGGTTTCGGCATTCATGATCCAGACCATGTCGGCCGAGTGCTCCGCAAATTGCCGAAAACGCTCCTCGCTCTCCCGCAGGGCTGTTTCCGCCCGGGCTCTGAGGACTGAAGTCCAGGTGCGTTCGGCGACCTCCTGCACCAGCGTCACCTCGTCCTCGCGCCAGTGGCGAGGCTCGCCCTGGTGGACATAGAGCGCTGCGACCAAGCGATTGTCCCGCAGGAGCGGCGCGATGATGCTGGCGCGCTTGTCGGCACGGTGGAACACGACGGCGAGGCGCTCCTCTGCCGTGCGCGGGTCCTCCAGAGCGTCATCGATTTGCACCGTGTGCCCCGCCTTCAACTCTCTCTCGATGAGCGGTCCGAAATCACGGACGCGGTATTGTCCCGCAAAACTCGGGGCTCCCTCCTCGGTCCAGTCGCGCTCGACGGTGAAGGACTCACCGGACTCGCTGAACTCCGCATAGCCGACGCGGCTGGCCTTCAGGTGCCGACCGAGCATCGCGGCGGCTGTCGCCGTGGCGTCACGCGCCTCGGCTATGCCGCGCAGGCGGGTGCTCAGATCGATCAGGAACCGGAGCCGCTGTTCCCCGAGGACCCTCTCAGTGGTCTCATGGATGATGACGAGAACGCCACCCACATCGCCGGCCTCGTCCATGACCGGGCTGAACGAAGCATTCCACCATGTCGACTCAGGATAGCCCTTTCGCTGCACGATCCAGACCGGCACATCCGGGATGTAAATGGCCTCGCCACCACGTGCCCGCGCGACAAGCGGCGAAACGACATCCCAGATTTCGGCGCAGGCTTTCGGCAGGGGCTGACCGAGCGCCTCTTGTCTGATGCCGCGCAACGGGAGACAAGCATCATTGTAGAAGGTGATCAGTTCCGGCCCCCACAGCAGGTAGGTGGGCAGCTTGGATCGAAGCATGTTGCTGAGTGTGATCCGAAGCGAGGGTGGCCAGGTCTCGACCGGACCGAGCGTGGACGACGACCAGTCATACGCCCGGATGCGGGCGCTCATGATGCCGTCGTCGGTCAGAAGCTGCATGGTGCTCAAGCTGCGAACCTCCTGCTCCCGCAGTTGATGATGCCCCCCTAATCTTGACCATATTGCGCTGCCTTCTATGCATCCGAAGTATAGGTCCGCATCGTCCGATGCGGGAGACGGCAGTCAGATCTCGTCGGCAAGGATCGCTCCGCCCTGATCCATAGTGCTTCCTTCCATTCGGTGGAAAAGACAGCACCATCAAGCTCCGGGATCGGACACCCTAGACCTCATAGGCCTTCGCGCATAGCGCGGTGCTGATGCTGGATCAGGCGGCGGGCACGTCTTGACCGGCCTTGCACCATCATGTCCCTGGCTGGGCGATGGGGCGCACCAATGATGATCAGTGAACCTTGGTTTGAGCCACTCCTTGATGGCGGCGCGGCAGATCCACCCTTGATGCTGGCCAAGGTGGGGCTCCCTACGGCTGCCCGTTTCGAGCGGTCTGCAGAACCTGCGCCAAGCTCCTGAATGCGACCGTCAATGTTTCTTGCCTTGTGACGGTTCTACTTGAGAACCACCGGAGTCTTCAGGTGCATTGGAACAGATCGAGATTGGCCTAAGGCTGGGGCAATTCGGCGGCCCCGGACGGTAGTGAAGCATGTCTCCAAACCACCAGAAGCCTGTCGACATACGACTCGATTGTAAGCGATTGCTGATATGTCAGCTTCGCGTTCTGGCCCAGCAACTCTCGAAGAGTGCGGTCAACGATCAGGCGCTCAAGCGCCTTTGCCAAAGCCGTGGCGTCCCGCACGGGGACAAGCAGGCCGTTTTCCTCATGCTTAAGTATGTCCGGGATTGAGCCGACAGGAGTTGCGACAACAGCCAACCCATGGGCGAAGGCTTCTACAACCGCCATTGGCAGATTCTCGAAGTGCGATGGAAGAACAAGAATGTGGGAGCTACTGAGGAGTCTCTCGACCTCTTCTGAATCCACCCAGCCCGGCACCGAGACGCGGCCCGGGAACTTCATATCGGCCAGTGCTCTCGTGTCCTTCACCATTCCATCGCCAGCGAGCACACAATTCCAGTCCTCCAAGTTCGACAGTGCAGAAAGTGCCTCGAGGAGCTCCGGAATTCCTTTGTCCGGCCCCACCCGTCCCAGGAAGAGGATTCTCACCCGCTCGCCGGGAGAATGAGGCATTTGGTTGCGACGGGACGCTCGTGTCGCGTTCGGGAGCACCACGAGACTGTGCGCGCATTCTGGAACATGCTTGAGGATCAACTCCTTCCAGGCTGCTCCCAACACAACCACAGCATTAGCATGCAAGAAGATGCCGCGGATCATTTTCTTATAGAAACTGGGCCTCGACTCCCAGAACTCCCGAAAATTACCAGCGTGCAAGTGGATTGTGTAAGGTTGTCTCAATGAGCGGGCGATGAGGACCAGAAGAAGCTTTCGTGCAGTACTCCCGTAGGACCCGAGGTTGATATGCCACACATCATATGTGCGCATGAGGCCAAACAAGATGGTCTGCAATACGCACAGGATGTACCTCGGCGGCCAAAGCGCGGATCGGCCGCGAGTGGTAATGAAACGCACGCACACATCGTCAGGACTCCGTCGCGACAACTCTTCGCGCAGGCCATCCATCATCCGATCGACTCCTCCTTCGCCACCCGGCCCCAAAGGAGTAAAGACTAGTACTCGCATGTTCTTCGCTCGCGGAAAAGAGAACTTCCAACCTCAGCGCCTGCCCCGACGATATTCTCAGACCTTGCCTCATGAACTGCGTTGAAACCAGAAGAACGCAGCACCCCTCGAGGACGACGGCGAATAAGGCCTCCCGAAATCGGGCAATGGCCGATGTGAACTCCGGCCGATCCTTTCAGATGAACGGGACCGCTAAAATCGAGTGTCGAATGACGCAGCACCGGATTATGGAAGCCATAGACGCTTGCACGCCGGAAGCCAGGCTTCGTCCTCATCGCGCCGGCTTGATTGGTTTCAGATGAACCCAGAGATGCCAGCCGAGCAGGCGACCGAGCGGCAGCCCCGACACGGGCAGTGGTGGCCCATGCATCCAGCGCTTGTAGGCACGGGTGACCTGAAACGAGGGGAAGTCTTGACGCACCTCGCGCAGGCCATAGACCTTCGAATAGGGATTGTCCGGGCCATCGGTGTTGCGGTGGATGAAGTTGCTCATCCTCAAATAGTCTCTCAACCCGATGCGGCGGGCGTTGGCGACATGGCCCCCATAGACACCGCCGGGGTCGAGATTGAGGCCATAGAGGGCCAGCAGACCGAGGCGGCGCAACAGACCGATCGCGACCAGATAGTTGAACGACCATTTGGCGTAGACCATCATGATCAGCTCGCCACCGGGCTTCAGCACGCGGGCAATCTCGCGTTCGGCCAGCCGAATATCGGGGATGTGGTGCAGAACGCCATGGCTGAACACCTTATCGAAGGCATTGTCCGGATAGGGGATGGCAAGCGCGCTGCCTTGCTTCAGCTCATCATAGGGCAACTGGCGCAGTTGTAGCCGGGTGCGCACCCGGGCTACAGACTCCGCGGTGAGGTCTAGCCCCGACCAGTGTGCTCCGCGGCGGATGATCTGTTCCGAATCAGCGCCCTCGCCGAGGCCAATCTCAAGCAGCTTCGCGCCGCGGAAATCAATGCCGTCGAGGCACTCCAGGATGTGGCTCTCATGGCTGTAGCGGAAGGCATCATACTGCCGGAAGAACGCTTCATAATCGCCGCTGAAGGCCTGATCGAGACCGCCGACCTGCTGATCACCGCAAGGATGAGCTTGCCAGAATTCTTGAACCTTTGCCTCGTTCATAAGCCCTCCTTCTTTGCCGATAAGGATGATGCACCTCGATATTGGCTGCAATCAGCTTCAGAGCTTCATTGGTGAAAATTGGAGGTACCGCCAACGCATGCTGCCCCTTGGTTGCGCCCGAACCATCGACAACGGATTGCACCCCTGGCTGATCCGGATTCCTCCGCCGTATGTTTCCGATATGACGAAGCGAACATCCCTGACTATTGAAGACCCACCCGCGTCGTGACTTGCCCCTTCAGGCCGGGCCTTGAAGCGCTCCTTGCGGGGATGAGCGCATTCTTTTTGCGAACGCGGGACTCTTGGAGGCAAGCCCACAGAGCCGGGGGCGGGCTTAGGCTCGCAATTCGCCTCAAATCCAGTTTCCCTGTATTCAAGGGCTCGCCCCATGATTCACTGCGTTTCCCACCAAGATGACATCCGATCTCTTCTCGAAAGCCCAGGAGCAGCGGCCCAAGCCTCTCGCCGCCGAGATCCGCCCGCAAACGCTCGACGAGCTCATCGGTCAGCGGCACATCCTCGGGCCGAACGGGCCGTTGCGGCGCCGTGTCCGGGCCGGGCGGCTCGGGACGGTCATTCTCTTCGGCCCGCCAGGGGTCGGCAAGACGACCATCGCCCGGGCGATCGGCCAGGAGATGAGGAAGGAGTTCCGCTCCCTTCACCCGGCCAGCAGCAACGTGTCCGACATCAAGGCCGTGGCTCAGGAAGCCCGGGCCAAGGACATCCTGGTCTTCATCGACGAGATCCATCGCTTCAGCAGCGCGCAACAGGATTATCTCCTCGATCTCACCGAAACCGGCACGTTCGATCTGATTGCCGCGACGACAGGCAACCCCTATCACGTGCTCACGCCCGCTCTCGTGTCCCGGGCCTCGATCTTCCAGCTGGAGCCCCACTCGCTGGACGACCTGAAACAGGTGGTCGAGCGGGCCGTGTCCTTCCTCGCGGATCACAAGAGCCTGGACATTCGCCTTGACGACGACGCCCTGAAGCAGCTGATCGGACGAGCCGGAGGGGACGCCCGCAGGGTCCTGAATGCACTTGAGACGCTGGTGCTCGGATCGCCCCCCGGGACACCCATCCCGATCACCGGATCCATGGTCGATGAGGTGTACCAGGCCTCACCCCTGCCCTTCGACAGAAAGGGCGACTTTCACTACGATACCATTTCCGCTTTCATCAAATCGATGCGCGGATCGGACCCCGATGCCACCCTCTACTGGCTGGCCCGCCTCATTCATTCGGGCGAAGATCCCCGCTTCATCGCCCGCCGCATTCTCATCCATGCCTCGGAGGATGTGGGCCTTGCCGACAACACGGCCCTTCAAACGGCTGCCGCCGCCCTCGCGGCCGTCCAGCATGTCGGCTACCCGGAAGCCCAGATCGTTCTCGCCCATGCCGCCTTGCACATTGCGCGGGCGCCGAAATCCAACTCGGCCTGTCGCGGCATCGGGGCGGCGATGGCCTATGTCAAATCCCAGCCGATGATCCCCGTCCCCCCGCACCTGCGGGACGGGCATTATGCGGGAGCCGCCAAACTGGGCCACACCGGCTACCGCTTTCCCCACGACGATCCGCGCGGATGGGTCGAGCAGATCTACGCCCCTGGAGTTCGGCCGGGCCAGTTCTACCGCAGTGACGGCCGCGGCGGACAGACGTTCGAAGCGCGGGCGGATGCCTGGTGGGAGCGCGTGACGGGCCAGCCGCAGCCACACAACGGGCAGGACGAATCCGATCGGGGTTGAGGCATTTTCCGTTGAGGTAAGGCTATTGCAGGGATGTGGCGATCTGGCGCCATGGCCGCAACGTCATGCCACGCGTGCGGATTGCACACCCTGCGGCTCCCGCCGCAGGACTCGGCCAGGACGCTCTCCGCTGGGCTTGCCGTCGCGCCACACGACCTTGCCGTTCACAAGCACCGTCTCGATCCCGCGTGACGCGGCGATCGGACGATCATAAGTCGCGACCTCATCGACCGTTTCAGGGTTCAGGATCACCAGATCGGCAAATGCGCCTTCGCGGATGACACCTCTGTCCGGCAGGCCGAAGTTCCTGGCCGTCAGTCCAGTCATTTTGTGAATGGCCGCCTCGAGCGAGAACAGACCGCGCTTGCGGCTGTAATGTCCCAGCACCCGGGGGAACGTGCCCCAGAGTCGCGGATGTGGCTTCTCGTCATGGGGCAAGCCATCCGATCCGATCATCGTCTGATCGAAAGCCAGAATGCGCTCCACGTCACCCTCGTCCATGCGGTAATAGACGGCGCCGGCCGGCAGAAGCCGCCCGATCACCTCCTCTTGCGTCCCACCGAGCTTCTCGATGATGTCGCTCAGATCCCATCCCGCGAATTCGGGCAGTGATTTGGACCAAGTGACCGTCACGCGCGTGGCGTTCGCCGCCAGATGCGGTGCGAGAATCGTGGACGACGCCGCATAGGGATAACAATCGAGGCAGATCTCCTGGGTCGCCATCTGGCATTCGATGAGTCGGAGGGTTTCCGCCGAGCGTCCAAAATTCCTTGCGCCCACCACCTTGTGATGCGAGATGACGACCGGAACGCCGACATCGCGCCCGATCCGGAAGGTCTCGTTCAGCGACTCGACGACCATGTCGCCCTCGTCCCGCATATGCGTGCAGTAGAGGCCGCCGCGGTCCCGCAGCGGCTGGCAGATCTCGATCACCTCTTCCGTTGGAGAGCCGACCGCAGGCGCATAGGCCAGCCCTGTCGAAACACCGATAGCGCCAGCTTCCAGAGCTTCGGAGACCATCACCCGCATCGCCGCGATCTGTTCCGGACTGGCGGGCTGTGCCAGATCATCCATCGTCGCCACGCGAAGCGTCGAATGGCCAACCAGCATGGCGCAGTTGGTGGCTGCAGGATGAGCCTCGAGTTCGGCTACATAGGCGGCAAAGGTCGGAAAGCGATACCACCGGCCATCCTCGTCGAGCAGATTCAGCGGCGGTGTGACGGGATCCGGAATGGGACGCGGCATCGGTGCGAGGGAGATCCCGCAATTGCCTCCGATGACGGTCGTCACGCCCTGGCTCACTTTGGGCGCCATGTCGGGATCAGACAACAACAGCCGATCATCATGCGTATGCGCGTCGATGAAGCCGGGAGCAACCACGAGCCCCGCGGCATCGAAGGTTGCCTCGGCCGTCGCATCGCCCAACATACCGACATGCACAATGCGATCGGCTCTGATCGCCACATCCCCCTCAAATCGATCCGCGCCCGTTCCATCGACAATGGAAGCATTGCGAATAATCACATCGTAGTGGTTGGTCATGATCCTGCCTTTGCTAGATATCGACAACGCCGTTTCGCTCGTGCATCAACAAGCACCCGGGCTCAGAGGACGGAAATTCTGGAAGTCCCAATTGCGTCCAGGCGCGGCGTCGATGAGCGCACGTGTGTATTCCTGCCGAGGCATCGTCAGAACCTCGGATGCGGGGCCCGCCTCGACGACCCGTCCCTTCTGCATCACCACGATGGTGTCGCAAATCTGGGCGGCGACGCGCAGATCGTGAGTGATGAACAGAACGCCGACACCGACCCTGGCCCGTATTTCGTCCAGAAGCTTGAGGACCTGAGCCTGCACGGACACGTCGAGCGCTGAGACCGCCTCGTCGGCCACAAGGATGTCCGGCTCCAGGGCCAGTGCTCGCGCGATGCAGATGCGCTGGCGCTGACCGCCGGAGAACTGATGCGGATATCGCTGCAAGGCGTCTTCATTCAAGCCGACCAGCCCGAGCAGCTCACGCGCCTTCGCAAGAGCTTGATGTCGATCCATACCGAAATTGACGATCCCTTCGATGATCGAGTCTCCCACCTTCATCCGTGGGTTCATGGAGCGATAGGGATCCTGAAAGACGATCTGGACGCGCTGGCGCAATGGACGCAGCTGTTGTCCCGACGCCTTGGCAATGTCCTGACCATGAACCAGCACGCTTCCGGAGGTCGGATCCTGGAGCCGGACCACACATCGCGCCACCGTCGACTTTCCCGAACCGGACTCGCCAACGATCCCGACGATTTCGCCCCTTCGAAGCGTCAGGCTTACATCCTGTGCTGCCGGAATGGGGCGGCCTCTTCCGAAAATCCCCTTACCGGCGTATGTTTTGGTCAGCGTCCTCACATCGAGAACGATCTCGCTCCCAAGCGCCGTCCTCGGCTTCGGCACGAGACTCGGTACGGACGAGACCAGCATGCGGGTATATGGTTCGCTCGGATGGGCGAGAATATCATCCCGCGTCCCGACCTCGACCACCCGCCCCCGGTTCATGACGACGATGCGATCCGCAATTTCGGCAACCACGCCGAAATCATGCGTGATGAACAGCACGGCGGTATTGTGCTTTTCCTGAAGCTCGCTGATGAGCGCAAGAATCTGCTTCTGGGTCGTGACGTCGAGGGCAGTCGTCGGCTCGTCCGCGATCAGAATACGGGGCTCGAGAATGAGCGCCATCGAGATCACGACACGCTGGCGCTGGCCGCCCGAGAGCTGATGCGGGTATGATTTGAAGATGCGTTCGACGTCCGGCATGTGAACGGCTTCGAGCATCTGCAGAATCCTGGCACGTCGCTGCGCCCTACCGAGCTTGCTGTGGATCCTCAAGACCTCATCGATCTGCTCTCCAACTGTCTCGACGGGATTGAGCGCCGTCATCGGCTCCTGAAAGATCATGGCGACCTTTGAGGCCCTGAGCTCTCGTAGACGTGAGGGGCTCGCTGCGAGAACGTCCTCGCCTTCAACGAGGATCCGGCCTCGCGACGGACGCAGAGCTCCGGGCGGCAGCAGCCCCATCACGGCAAGCGAGGTAACCGATTTGCCGGACCCCGACTCTCCGACGACGCAGAGCGTCTCGCCAGGGCTTATATTGAAGCTTACGTTCTCGAGCACGCGGCGCCCCGCCGGATCACCGACAACTTCGACGGCGAGGCCGTCGATCTCCAGAACAGGAGAGTCCCGGCCGGCGATCACACTGGATATTCTTGGATCAGTGGCACGATCGATCATGATTTTTTCGCCATTTTCGGGTCGAGCACGTCTCGCACGACGTCTCCGAGCACATTCACGCTCAGGAGCGTCGCAGCCAGCGCGACGCCAGGATAAAGGATGAGGCCTGGCAGCAACTGGAAGTACATCCGGCCTTCCGACATCATGTTCCCCCAGGATGGGATCTCCGGCGGAAGCCCTGCTCCAAGGAAGCTCAGCGTCGCCTCCGTGAGAATGGCTGCGGCGAACACATAGGTTCCCTGCACGATCAAAGGCGCCATTGTGTTGGGGACCATGTGCCGAACGAGCAATGTGGGCACCCGGGTTCCCAGCGAGATGGCCGCTTCGACATATGGTTCCGTCCGGACCGACAGGATGACGCTTCGGACAAGCCGCACGACGCGAGGAACCTCCGGGATCGTGATCGCCACCAGAACCGTCAGAATGCTTCCGCCGGTCAGCGATACCAGCGCAATGGCAAGCAGAATGCTGGGAATTGCCATGACTCCGTCCATCACGCGCATGATGATGGCATCGGCAGCGCGAAAGTATCCGGCGATGACACCAATCAGAAGACCGAGCAAGATGCTCATGATCGTCGCCCCAGCGCCGACGATCAGGGAAACTCGCGCGCCGTAAATGACTCTCGAATAGATGTCCCGCCCGTAGGCATCGGTTCCGAGCCAGTGCTCCGGCGAGATCCCCCGCAGACGGGACCCTGGATCGATCGCCACCGGGTCAGTTGTCCCGAGAAGCGGCGCAGCGAGAGCTGCCAGAACGATAACGCAAAGGATCGTGAAAGCCGCAAGCACTGGGCCGCTCCTGAGCGTGCCGACCAATTGCCTGGCCATGCCGACCGCTTGTGAAGCGCTCGAGCTCACAGGCGGCTCTCCCGACACTGGCGGGCTGTTGTCTGCGGATACTGGATTGACGATTGCTCGCATGGCATCCCTCAGTAGCGGATACGCGGGTCAAAGACGGGGTAGAGCAGATCAACCAGCAGGTTGATGAGGATATAGACGAACGAGAAGAGCAGGATCAGGCCCTGAATGACCGGGTAGTCGCGCGCCAGCACGGCCTCGACCACCAGACGGCCCAGCCCCGGCAGATTGAAGACGGATTCCGTTACCACCACCCCGCTGATCAGCGAGGCCATTCCGATACCGATAACCGTCAGGATCGGCACAGCCGCATTGCGCAACGCATGACGCATCAGGACCACGCGCTCAGTGGCACCCTTCGCGCGTGCCGTCCGGATGAAGTCCTCGCCCATGACCTCGATGATGCTGCTGCGGGTAATCCTGGCGATCAGTGCGACGTACACCCCGCTCAAGGCGAGAACAGGCAGAACGAGACGCTGAGCGAACGGCCAGAAGCCTTCCGAGAAAGGCTTGTATCCCTGGACCGGGAACCAGCCCATTTTGATTGATAGAGAATAGATCAGCAGATACCCGATCACGAAAGTCGGCACCGAAAAGCCGAGCACCGACAGCGTCATGATGGCCCGGTCCAGCAGCTTGCCCTGCCGCCATGCGGCAATGATCCCGAGAGGGATCGCAATGATCACCGTGACCACGATGGTTCCCAGCGCAAGGGCCAGGGAAGGACCCACACGGTCGCCGATCATGTTCAGCACCGGCGTTCCCGACAAAAGCGAAACGCCGAGATCCCCGTGCAGAAGACGCACGATCCACTGCGCCAATTGGAGATAGATCGGCTTATCGAGCCCCATCGTCTGTCGGATTTTGTCGAGCTGCTCGGCGGTGGCGTCGTCTCCGGCGATGATGGCTGCCGGATCGCCGGGGGTCAGACGCAGAATGGCGAATACGACGACCGCGACCATTGCCATTACCGGTATGGTCGCTACGAGGCGTCGCGCAATGTAGGCCAGCATGGCTATCCTCGCTCCATCCTCTCCTGAGAGGATCGTTTAGGAAATGGAGGCCGCCCTCTCGTCATCCGGACAGAGGACAGCCGCGGAAGATGCAACTCAGGGGATCGTGAGGGCGTTCCCGCCCTCACGGCCTCGGCTCGTTTTCGATGGCGAGAACGGATCTCGGACGAGATCAGTTGTCCGCCTTCTTGATGTTCCAGAACACTGTGATCGGAGACGCCAGAACGCCGGTCAGCTTCTTGCTGTAGGCGGCCGGCACGGAGAACTGCCCGAGTGGCCCAACGACACCCTCGTCGATGGCGAGCTTCTGAATCTGGGCTGTAATCTTTTTGCGTGCGGCCTCGTCGCTCGCGCGGGCGAATTCCAATCGCAGCTTTTCGATCTCGGGCACGTCCGGCCATCCGGCCCAGGCCTTGGTGCCGTTGGCGGCAATCGTCGTATTGCCGAAGGGATTTCCGCTGGTCGCAAGGGTGCTATAGGTCGAGAAGATGTTCCAGCCCCCATCCGATGGCGACTTCTGATTGCCCTGCTGCGTCACGACCGTTTGCCAGTCCATCGTCTTGAGATCGACCTTGAACCCTGCCTTGCGAAGGGCCGATGCAATCACGATGGGCTGCGGCGCCACCATGGCGAGATCCGTCGGTTGCAGAACGACGACCGGGGTTCCGTCGTATCCTGCTTGCTTCAGGAGTTCCTTCGCCTTCTCGGTATTGGAAGGGATGACGACATCCTGACCATAGGAATCCGCGTAGGGTGTGTCGCAACCGAAAACGGCGGCGCAGGTTTTCGCATATTTCGGGTTGCCGACCAGCGCCTTGAGCACGTCGTCCTGACCAACGGCATACATTGCTGCCTGCCGCACGAGCTTGTTGTTGAACGGAGGATGCAGGTGGTTGAACCGGTAATAGGTCCAGTTTCCGAGCTTATCCAGCACCTCGACATTGACGTCGCTGCTGTTCTCGAGCATCGGCAGAAGATCGAAAGGGACCTGCTGAATGAAGTCGATCTCTCCGTTCAGGAGAGCATTCACCGGCGTCATCTGGTCTGGCATGGCCACCCACTGAACGCGGTGTACGTTCACGACCTTGCCGCCTGCGGTCCAGCTTGCCGGCTCGGAGCGAGGCACATACTCCTTGTTCTTCTCGTAAACCACCTTGAGCCCAGGCTTGAACTCTGAGGCGACGAACTTGAACGGCCCCGATCCGACGAACTCCTTGATCGGTTCAGAAGCCGGCGTCTCGGCGATTCGTTTCGGCATGATGAAGGCCGGACGTGAGCTCAGCTTCGCAAGACTTTCCAGAAGGAGCGACGTCGGCTCCTTGAGGACGACCTTGAAGGTCTTGCCGCCGACGACCGCGATCTCGGAGACCATGGTCATCAGGACTTGGCCCGTGGAGTCCTGCTGTGCCCAACGCTTGATGGATGCGACGCAATCCTCAGAGGTGACGGCTGCGCCGTCGTGCCACTTCAATCCTTCACGTAAGGTGAATGTGTAGGCCTTCTGATCCTCGGAGACCTCCCACCTCTCGGCCATTTGCGGTTTGATCTCGAACTTCTCGTTCATCCCCAACAGCGTGTCATAGATCATGTAGCCATGATCGCGGGTAATGAATGCAGTACTGACGACCGGATCCATGACCCTGAGACCGGATTGCATGACGGCCGTTATGGTCTGCGCGGACACAGGCATCGCAAGGAGCGAGGCAACGGACAATGCTGCGACGGCGCCCATGGCCTTGTAACGAGAGGCTCGTTCGACTTTGGTGAACATCATACTTCCCTCTTTTTTGAATGTGCCGTTCGGCACAGGACGTGATTCAAGCCGCGCTTCTTCGAGCGCTTGTTCTTGATCCACTTGACGACAGTTCTTCTTGGATCCCCCGCAATCCGAAGATAGATGCCGGGATGCGGGTTGGCCTTTCAGCGATCTGATCGGCCAGCAAGCGGGCACTCCCTGCCGCGAGCGTGAAACCGAGAGCGCCATGACCGACGTTCAGCCAGAGATTCCGGAAACGGGTCGCTCCGATGATCGGCTTGCCGTCCGGTCTTGCCGGCCGCAATCCCGCCCAGGCCTCCGGCTCTCCCACAGGGTTGAGGTGCGGCAGGAAGGTCCTGACATTCTCCCGGAGCGACGCGATCCTGTGGGGTGCGATCGATACGCTCGTATCCCCGATATCGACCATGCCGGCGACTCGCAGACGGTTGCCGAGCCGCGCGTAAACCACCTTGTTCCGCAGATCACTCACGCTTGTCGTGGGGGCGAGGCTGTCGGGTCCGAGCTGATATGTGAGACTGTAGCCCTTGAGAGGATAAACGTAAGGATCGAGACCGGCCTGTTTCGCAAGGCGCTGTGCTCCGACGCCGTTTGCAATGACATAGCCGTCCGCAGCCATGTCCCCCTGTGATGTCCGCAGACCGGCGATGCGGCTTCCTTCTACCCATAATCCCTCGACCATCGTCTGGTACGAGAACGCAACGGGAGTCGGCCCCGCTCTCATGATCCGCTCCAACTCGGCGCATAGCTGCAGACAATCGCCGGCATCTTCGGTGGGCGTGAAGATGCCGCCCGCAATCGTCTTGCCGATCCCTTCGAGCGCAGGCTCGCGGTCGAGACATTCCCGAGGCGTCAGAAGCGTCTGACGGCACCCTAGGGAGGCCTGATAGGCCAGTTGCGCCCGGGCGGCCGTAAAGGATTTCATATCCTGATAAACGAGCAGCTTGCCTGACGACTCGAACTCAAAATTGGGGCGCTCACGGAGCACGAGCTGGTGAACCAGTTCACGACTATACATGCCGAGCTGCAGGAGCTCCGCCGTTGTCCGCTGCGCCTTGCTCGCCCGACAGGCTCTCAGAAATGCGAAGAGCCATCGCCATTGCTCGAAATCCGCTTTCGGCTGAAAGCTTAGAGGAGAGTTGCGATCAAGGAGCCAGGAAGGAAGCTTTGGCAGCACGCCGGGATCCGCCAGCGGCGACACGAAGCTATAGCTCAATTGCGCTCCGTTCGCTTTGCTGGTCTGTTGCCCGGCTCCCTCGCCACCATCGACAACCGTTACCGAGTGGCCGTCGCGCGCGAGATAGTATGCTGTCGTCAGGCCGATAATTCCCGCACCGATGACGATGATCCTCATGGAGCATGGTCCCGCAATTGAGCGATCGTGGCAGCCGCGGAGATATGCTCGAGGCTCGTGCGGACGGAAATGATCGTCGGTCTTTTCGACGCCAATGCCTCCCGGATTGCGTCTTCGGCTTGGTCGCTGCGGTCTACCAGGATGCCCAAGGCGCCGTACGTCTCGGCGAGCTTCGGGAAGTTCGGATTGACCAGAGCCGTCGCACTGACTCTCCTGGGAAAATGTTTCTCCTGGTGCATTCGGATCGTGCCGTATGAGCCGTTGTCGGCAATGACGAGGATCGGGCGTGCGCCCGATTGCATCGCCGTCGCGAGTTCGTTCCCGGTCATCAGGAACCCTCCATCGCCAACGAAACACACGACGTCGCGGTCGGGGCAGCGGAGGCTTGCGGAGACCGCAGCAGGGACGCCGTATCCCATGGCGCCCGAAGAGGGAGCGAGCATCGTGCGCCCTCCGCCGAACCGCATCAGGCGCTGTACCCACCCCCCGAAGTTTCCAGAATCGATCGTGATGATCGCATCATCGGAAAGGATGCGGTCGGCGGCCTGCACGGCGGCTGCGAAGACGACGCCGTCGTCGGCATCCACGGGGCCGCTTCGGCGCCTGAGTCCCGACGCGACCGCGTGCAGGTGCCGGCTCCATTCCATGCGGTGATCCGGGATATGATCGGGCGCATGAATGCGCAGTCCTTTGAGAAATCGGGCCGGATCACACAGGATGCCGAGATCCACATGGCGGATGCGCCCGACGACGACGGCATCGGGCCAGACGTGAATGAGCGGCTGGGCCGGCCTGGGCGCCGCGGGAAACTGGAAGCCCTGCGTCGTCACATCCCCGAGCCTAGTTCCGACCGCAATGACGAGATCGGCATCCCCAACCGCTGCAGCCAGTTCCTTCGGAGCCCCGTAAGTCAGATGACCTGCATAGAGCGGGTGTATGTTCGGGAGCAGATCCGCATGCCGGACAGCAGTCGCGACCGGAATGCCGAATGCCTCCGCAAGATCGCGCAGAGCGGCCTCACCTTCAGGGTTCTTGAGGAGACCTCCGGCAATGATCAGCGGCTTTCGCGCCTGCGCGATCCGCGCCGCCACATCCTGAAGCATCTCTTGGCACGGACCGGCGAGAGGCAAGGGCAACGGCCGGGCAGGTGCGCGATCGATCCTGTCTTCGAGCATATCCTCGGGCAAGGCGATCACCACGGGTCCCGGCGTGCCGCTCTGGGCGGCATGGAAGGCCGTCGCGACAATATCGGGCAGTCGTTCCGCATGGTCGACCTCGACGACCCATTTCACCATGGACCCGAAAACGCGCTCGTAATCGACCTCCTGAAAAGCACCCATGTGGCGATGCTCACGCTCGACCTGTCCTACGAACAAGATGAGCGGAACGGCATCCTGTTCTGCTGAATGCACGGCGATCGCCGCGTTCATGGCGCCGGGCCCACGGCTCACAAAGGCAACCCCCGGGCGGCCCGTCAGACGCGCGTCCGCCAGAGCCATGAAGCCCGCACCGCTCTCGTGCCGGCAAGTGACGACATCCACCGTCGAGCATTGTGAGAAACCATCGAGCACACTCAGATAGCTTTCCCCAGGAACACAGAATATGCGATCGACGCCATGGAGAATTAGCGTATCGATCAACAGATCAGCTGCCCGTCTCATCGCATCATCATTCCTTCGTTGGGCCTTTCGGGGCTTTGCGGCGCGTTTCCAAGGTCGCCAGGGACTCCCGATTCAGCTCAGGAGGGAATGCCCCGACAATGTGTTCAAGCGCGGCATATATCCGTTGCCATCCCTCGTCCGTGTGCAGCGGGACACCCAGAAAGTGGCTCTCTGTCTTGGAGCGCAGCATCAGGTACAGGACACCAGCCAGCATGATGCTCACGACTGCCGGCACGTCCATGTCGGGGGTCAATCCATCGATGCGATCAATGAAGCCCCGCGCGGCTTTCTCACGGCGGTTCGCCAGTTTGGCGGTCACATCGTTGACTTCGATGAGCTCCCACCGGCGGATCTCGCGGAGCGTTTCATTTCTCCCCAATGCCTCGATCTGGGCTTTGAGCATCGACAGCACGAGCGTTCCCGGCGATTGCTGGCTGGACTCCCCGGAAGCAAGCAAGTCGCGATGGCTCGTCCAAAAGTCCTGCTCCTGCATCCAGGCCAGGAGCAATCCGGGCATGCCATCGAAATACCGGTAGATCAGCTCCTTGCTGACACCCGCCCGGTTCGCGATTGCGTTGATTCCGACGCCACCCATGCCGGTTTCTCGAATCTGAGCTTCGAGGGCATCGAGAATCTGCCTTTCAGTTCGCTCGCGGCGGGACATGCTCTTTTTCAATGTGGTCCGCCCCGATTAGACTGTGAGTACGATGGATGCGGGGTTTCGGAGTTCGTTCGGACGGCCTCCATGACGATAGGCATAGGAGGAGTCTCGGGCTCCTTGCGAATCCATCCTTGCGATGTCTCGGTGAACAGTTCGGTAGCGGCCCGGCCGATCAGTTGCCCACCCTGCCAAACCTCACTGCCGAGATAGATTGCCGTCGCACGACGATGGTTCGATTGCAGCCGGAGGTTTGCACTCTCAATGGCGGTAATCGTGCCGTCGTCCGTCACGTGAACACGATCTCTCGACGAGAGTTGAACGGGAACGCACTCTCTCAGGAAGAGAAGACGGGTATTCGCCTGCCCTCCCACAAGGTGGGACCATGCCAAGTCTGCGAGCTTGTCCGCAAGTGGCCCATCGGAATAGATGGAATTGTGCAGCAGGACGATATGCGATGTATCCGACTTGCGCTCGGCGATGCCGCAATCCGTGCGCCGCGCGACGCGGGCGCTGTTGCCAAAGCCAATTCGGCCCGAAGCATCCATGGCAATTAGCCCTGCATCAATCTCGGGAGACTGAGAAAGAACCGCGTCAATCGCTTCCTGAGGCGCTTCGCCTGCAGCGAGACGTGCCAGCACCGTCTGATTGAGCGGAATTCCCCGAATGTCAGGCGTATTGGGAAGACGGTGCCCCGTGATGAGCCCGACGCGGTCCATACCCGGCAGAAACTGCTCAAGAGGCTCGGGCCGATCCGGCCCGCTCGAAATTGCGGCTGCATAGCGGACCCGAAGCCAGTCTTGCGGCACATCGAGACCACCGATGCCTCCACGCTGCGTAACCCGGTGCTGTACGCGTCCATGCCCGTCGAGGATAGCGAACACAGCGAAACCGCCGATAGCGCCGCGGCCGAGAAGTTCGGCGCCGAGGATCGCTGCCTGCACGGCAGATCCAGCATTCTCACCGCTTGCCGCTATTCCAAGCGTCATCGCCCAAACCCGCTTTTTCACCAGACGAGGCGGCAAACCTCATCATCGATACGTAATGTGACCATGCGGTCACATTCATGTCAACCGGGTGCGGTTGGGAAATTTTGCGGCAGAACGCGGTGATCAAGACGCATCGATAGGCCCTCTCATAAGGGCTCATCTGTCGTGTCCGGCTGAGATTGAGACAGGCACGTGGCGCTGACGACGACACGCGCGATCTCTCGGATGCAGCGCCAGGCTCACGTAGGCAGAACGGAGATCGAGACAGTCGTAACAGTCAAAAGCGCGATACGCGCGCGTCTTCCGTCAGCAACGGCGTTGCGAAACCTGCGGCAGCATCATCCGAGCAAGGAGCGCCTGCTGGCCACCCCGAAATAGCAGAGCCCGTCTCCCGGCTTCGCCGTGCTGTTCGGAAAGATGATGAAGCCATCCCTTGGAGCGGCCAGCACCTCCCCGCCGGCGCGGCGGGCGATCACCTGTCCGGCAGCAACCGCATCCCCCGTCTTCCAGTTGCCTTCGAGCCGATCGCCCTCGGCCTCGCAGACGACGATGTCCGTGACTTGGATCACGGTTTCGGCCGCGACCTTCGGCGCGGGAGCATCGATCAAGCCAAGATGCGCGAGGGCATTGACGATGGCCGCATACCCGACCTCGACGGCATGGGGATCGTCATGCGAGCCGCATTCCAGAGTGACGCCGTAGCCGCCGGAGAACCGCATATATTCCGTGGTGCCGACACCTTCCGAAATCATCCTGTTCGTGTGGCCGAGCCTCTCGCGCTCCTTGAGGAAGCGGCCATAGACCTCGAGCCAGCCATGGATGACGATTGCGGTGCCGAGCCTTGCGGCGAAAGCACCCTCGGCCTTGGAATGCCTGAACGGCTCAACCGGTCCGGTATTGTCGAGGGGACCAGCGAAGATGAACGGTTCACCCTCGCCCCGAAACGAATGGATGTCGAGCAGGACGTCGTGATCCCGCAACAGCGAGCAGATGCGGTTGCCGACCCGGTCCTCGTAATCCTCCGGGATCGTCTTC
Source organism: Microvirga sp. HS2 (assembly GCF_055792805.1). NCBI lineage: Bacteria > Pseudomonadati > Pseudomonadota > Alphaproteobacteria > Hyphomicrobiales > Methylobacteriaceae > Microvirga > Microvirga sp. HS2. The sequence goes on along the minus strand of NZ_JBVVAJ010000007.1, from coordinate 115,385 downwards.
TCGCGCAGATCCCGGTTCAGGTTGCGGTCGCCTTCCCGCGTCCCTTGGCGATAGGCTTTCATATTGGCGACGGGCAGGAAGGTCACTTCGCCGCGGCGGATCGCGAGACGGCCGGCGCGGCAATCGTCGATTGCCCGCAGGATAGCTTGAGGGCCGCACGTCTCGTTCCCGTGGACCGCGCCGACCACCATCAGCTTCGGGCCCCGGCCGAGCCCGGTAAAGCGCACCGTCTCGACAGGGGTTTCGGGATCGAGCCGTTCGCGATCACCGGCCTGCGCATAGCCGATATCGATCAGCATCCCGGGCCTCAGGCGCCGGACAAGTTCGAGCAGCCTGTCCTTCGGAATACCGATGCACCCGGCGGTGCCGCTCATATCGGCCCGGGCAGCATGGATGAAGATCGCGCTGCCGCGACCGATCTCAGCAACGGCATCGTTGAACCCGATCGGAATGATCACGTCGAAGAGGCGCTCGGCGCGGGGCCTCGACAATCTCTCATCGGAACGCTCGCCGTTTTCGGAGAAGACCAGCCGGTTATAATCGCTCCCCTCCTCCTCCCAGATCATATCGTCGGAAAGAGGAACAAACGGAAAGGCGATATCGCGCGGGAAGTCCGGAAGGGCAACCCGATCGAAAAAACCATAGCGCAGTGGGAAGACGCCAATCGGGGTACACTTGTCACCCTCGCGTTTGAACGACGCTTGAACCAGCCCGCCTGCCCCGACTGTGCATGGGATTGTCCAATCGCCAATCGTCAGCTGACCCAGATGGGCGTTCCCGTCCGTACGGGGGACGCGGACGACGATTTTTGGAGCGCAGGTCATGTCAAGACACTTTCCGGATTATCGTTCAAACTTTGGACGGGGTCTCATGAGGTCTTGTTCGACCCGGCGAGATGAGCATGTCGTCCGGCACGGCGATCTCGTGCACCCGGCGGCACCGGGCAAAATGGGCCTCGCCGATTTCCTCCAGCTCCGGTATCGGCGGGGTGCGACAGACGTCCCGCGCCTCAGGGCAGCGCGGATGGAAGCCGCATCCAGTCGGCATGTTGAGCGGATTGGGAATTTCGCCGCTGATCTTTTCGCCCCGGCTACGCTTGAACGGATCCGGAATCGCCGAAATGAGCGCACGGGTATATGGGTGACGCGGATTCGTGAAGATCGACTCCCAGCCACCCGTTTCGACGATGCGGCCGAGATACATGACTGCGACTCGGTCGCTCATGTGCTCGACGACGCCGAGATCGTGGCTGATCATGACATAGGACAGGCCGAGTGTCTCCTTGATTTCCAGCAGAAGATTGATGATCTGCGCACGAATGGAGACGTCGAGGGCCGAGACCGGCTCATCGAGGATGATGATCTTCGGCTCGAGGATGAGCGCCCGCGCAATGCCGATCCTCTGGCGCTGGCCGCCGGAGAATTCGTGCGGGTAGCGCTCGGCATGATCCGGCCTCAGGCCGACGCGCCGGAGCATCTCGGCGATACGGTCATCGATCTCGCTCGGATTCGTGATGCCATGGAGGCGAAGCGGCGCTTCGAGAGTCTTGCGGACGGTCTGACGCGGATTGAGCGACGAATACGGGTCCTGAAACACCATCTGAGCGATGCGCGCCCGCGCCTTCCTGTCCATCCCCTGGTCGGAGACCTCGTGTCCGTCGAGAACGATCCGTCCGCGGGTCGGATCCTGCAGGCCGAGGATCGTGAGCGCCAAAGTCGACTTCCCGCATCCCGACTCGCCCACAAGGCCGAGACATTCCCCCCCCTTCAATTCGAGATCGACGCCATCCACTGCGTGCAGGAACCGGCGCGGTCCGCCGAACAGCCCGGAGCCTACCGGGAATTGGACGGCGAGATCCTCGACTTTGAGGATCGTATCGGTGGAGGAACTATTCATGGTAGTGGCACCGTACGAAGCCCCCGCCGGGGAACGACGTCACGTTGGGATCTTCCGCCTGGCAGCGCTCGGTAGCGGCATAGCAGCGAGGATTGAAGCGACACCCGGTCGGGAAGGATGACACGGGCGGGACGACGCCAGTGATCTCCTTGAGGCGCTGACGGCCATGCCGCGCGCGGGCTCCGAGCAGCGGCAGCGAGGCTACCAGGCCGCTCGTATACGGATGGCTCGGCGAGCGGAAGACATCCTCCGCCGGCCGCTCCTCGACGAGCTTGCCCGCGTACATGACGCCGACCCGGCGGCACATATTGGCGATGAGGCCGAGATCATGGCTGATCATCAGAACGGCGGTGCCCTTGGCAGCCGAAAGGTCCCGGATGAGATCGAGAATTTCCGCCTGCACGGTGACGTCGAGCGCCGTCGTCGGCTCATCGGCGAGGAGAAGGTCCGGACCGCAGGCCAGCGCGATCGCGATCATGACGCGCTGCCGCATTCCTCCCGACAGCTGGTGCGGGTAATCCTTGACGCGGCGCTCGGGCGCGGGAACACGCACGCTGGCGAGCGCCTCCACAGCCAGATTCTCAGCCTCCCTCCAGCTTGCCCCCTTGTGCAGCACGAACATTTCGGCGATCTGGCGCCCGACGGGGGACAGAGGATTGAGCGCCGTCATAGGCTCTTGGAAGATCATGGAGATGCGGTTGCCGCGAATCTTGCGCATCTCCGAGGGCGACAGGTTCTGGATTTCGCGGCCGTCGAAACGGATCGCTCCGCCGCCGATCATGAGAGGGTTGCGCAGGAGGCCGATCAGCGAGAGAGCCGTGATGCTCTTGCCGCAGCCGGATTCCCCCACGAGGCCGAGCGTTTCGCCACGATGGATGGTGAAGGACACATCCTGCACGGCGGGGAAGCGCTTGCCGCCGAAAGCCAGATCGATCCTGAGGTTCTCGACCTCGAGAAGCGGCTGTCCCGTCATGCGCGCCGTGTCCGTGCTTGAGGATCGAGGATGTCGCGCAGGCCGTCGCCGAGTAGGTTCAACCCCAGGACCGTCATGAAGATCGCGAGTCCGGGAAAGATCGAGATCCACGGTGCGGTGGTGATCTGGTCGCGGGCGTCCGACAGCATGCTGCCCCAGCTCGGATAGGGTGGCCGGATTCCAAGACCGAGGAACGAGAGGGCAGCCTCCGCCAGAACCGCTCCGCCCATGCCGAGCGTGCCGATGACTATGATCGGCCCCAGCATGTTGGGCAGGAGTTGTGTCAGCATGATCCGGATATCGCCGTATCCGAGCACTTTAGCGGCCTGGACATAGCCCTGGCTTTTAAGCGACAGCGCCGATGCGCGCGCCAATCGGCACGTGAACGACCAGTTCGTCAGGCCGAGAGCAATGAGCAGGCTGGTCAGGCCGGGATTGAGAATTGCCATGATTGCCAGAGCGAAGATGAGGGACGGAATCGCCAGCATCATGTTGGTCAGGCCGTTGACGAAATCGTCCCACCAGCCGCCCCAGTAGCCGGCAGAGAGACCCAGGCACACGCCGATGACCGTGTTGATGAGCTGCGAGACGATGCCGACCGTAAGCGAGATCCGGGCGCCATAGAGAACCCGGCTGTAGATGTCGCGCCCCTGCGCGTCGGTGCCGAACCAGAATTCACTCCCGGGCGGTTCCTCCGCATACATCAGATTGGCATCCATCACTGGATCGGTATGCGCGAGCAGAGGAGCGCAGATGCCGGCGATGATCACGCCGACGAAGAGCGCGCCTCCAATCACGAGATTGGCTCTGAACTTCATGTGATGGCCTCACGTGTACTTGATGCGCGGATCAATGATTGCGCAAAGGACATCGACAAGCATGTTGATGAGAAGGAACAGGAGGACAATCACAAGAATCGAACCCTGAACCACGGGAATGTCACGCAAAGTCACGCTGTCGACCAGGAGCGACCCGAGCCCCGGCCATGAGAACAGCTTCTCGACCACCACGGCCTGGCCGATGACCGTGCCGAACTGCAGGCCGATGGTCGTGAGGATGATCACGAGAGCGTTGCGTGTCAGATGCCAGCGAACGACCTTGCTTTCGCTCATGCCCTTCGAGCGGGCGGTGCGAACGAAGTCGGCATTCATGATCTCGAGCACGGCGGCCCTGGTGGTTCGCGCCATCAGGGCTAATGGGGCGACACCGAGCGCAATGGCCGGCAGGACGAGGTACCGCGGGCTCCCGCCGCCATATCCGAAACTCGGAAGCCAGCCCAGCAGCAACGCGAATACGTACATCAGCATCAGGCCGAGCCAGAACTTCGGCAGCGACAGGCCCGATACGGCCCCAACCATGGAGATGGTGTCGATCCAGCTTCCCGGCCGCAAAGCGGCGATGAATCCCAGGGGCACTCCGACGATGATCGCAAACAGCATTGCAGCGATTGCGAGCTGTGCCGTCGGCCACAGACGTTCGGCGATCACATGCGTGACGGGCTGCCGGGTCCGGAAAGAGTGACCGAGATCGAAGGTCGCGAGCTGGGCGACGTATTTGCCGAACCGGACATAGACCGGCTCATCCAGTCCGAATTCCTTGTTCATGCGTTGCATGACTTCAGCGTCCAGCACACTGCGTCCATCGTCGCTCATGCTCGATGCGAAAGTGCCCGGAATGACACTGAACATGACAAAGATCAGGGCCGCAACGGCCAGGACGATAGGCAATGTCTGCAGCAAGCGCCGCACGATGAATAAAAGCATTCAAGGCTCCTGACTGACGTTCCGGGTGATGCACCCGGAACGTCAATATCTGCAATCGTGGAGATGTGCGCTTCGTCGAGCACAGCCTACTTGGCAGCGGGCGATGAAGCATCGACCCACATATCCTCATAGTTCTGAATCGCCAGCTCGGTAGCGTTCGGCTGCAGACCTTTGAGCCAGGGTTGATAGGCCATGATGGCCTTGTTGTAGTTGAACCACCACATCGGCACCTCCTCGCGGAGGATCGCGTTTGCCTTCTTCAGGTTTTCGAGCTTCTTCGCCGCATCGTCAGTCGCAGTGGCCTCGTCCAAGAGCTTGTCGAATTCGGCATTCTTGAAGTGGGTATAGTTGCAGGCCGATTGGGGCGTTGCCGAGTGGAAGCACTTGAGCGACGTCAACGGATCGGGCCCGGAGGTCAGGGACCAGTTGAAGGCCTGATAATCGCCGCTGCGGGCCACCTCGGACAGCACCGTGCCTTCGACAGGCTTGATCTTGACCTTGATCCCAACCTTCTCGAGCATCGGGATTGCGGCCTCGACAATGGGAATGCCCCAGCTTTCGTTGGAGGTCGCCGTCCACTCGAATTCGAAGCCATTGGGATAGCCGGCCTCAGCCAGGAGTTTCTTCGCCTTCTCGGGATCGTAAGGATACGGCTTCAGGTCCTTGTCGTATGCGGGCGACGAGATTGGAAGCCAGCTCGTTGCGCGATAGGCCTTGTCTTTCACGAGCCTCTTGATGATGAGGTCCGAGTCGATCGCATAATTGATGGCCTGCCGCACACGCTTGTCGGAAAAAGGCTTGAAGCTCGGGTTGAAACCCGTGACGCGAGTGTAGACCTCGGCAACTTCGAGCAGCCCTTTCGAGAGCTCCGGATCGGCCTTGTAAGCGACGTACTGAGTCGGACCAAGGATGGAGGCATCGATCTCCTTGTTGCGGAAGGCGACATCCCGGGCAGCGGCTTCTCCCATGATCGAGACCGTCACGCGGTCCGCATAAGGTTTGCCCGTCTGGTAGAACTTTTCCCAGCGCTCCGCCACGAGGCGCGAACCCGGCACATATTCGACGAACTTGAATGGACCGAGGCCGATGGGCTTCGTCGCGAAAGTATCCTTCGAGGCCTCGTCCGCCGGGTAGATCGACGTCATCGCGGCATAGAAGTTGAAGCCGGGATCAACCTTCTCGGTCAGCGTCATCTCGAGGGTGAAGTCATCGATCTTCTTCAGGCCGGAAATTTCCTTCGCCTGTCCCTTCTCGACGTCGATCGCCCCCTTGATGATGCGGACGTAGCGGGCACCCGGATAGGCCTTCGTGCCGTCCATCAGGCGCGTGAAGGTCCAGATCACGTCATCGGCCGTCATCTTGCGGCCGTTGTGGAAATAGGCATCGTCGCGCAGCTTGTAGGTATAGACGAGGCCGTCAGCCGAGACTTTTACCTCCTTCGCCAGATCCAGGACCGGCTTGTTGGCGTTCGCATCCCAGTTGTAGAGCGCGCGATGGATGGCCTTGGCCCAGATCTCGTCTTGGGCTCGGTTCGACGTGTGGATGTCGAGATTCGCGAAGCTCGATCCGTAGGGCGCAGTGAAGCGGATCGTACCGCCTTTCCGCGGTGCCTCCGCATAGGCGCCTGTGCTCATGGCGAGAGCGAGCGCAGTGGTGATGACGAATTTCTTGAGCACGGCTGATCCTCCAAGCTGTGGCAATTGCGGACGCGCCGGCTTGATGCCGGCCCGCAAGATACAGTCCCTCGTCGATGCAGTTCTCTGTCGAGGCGCGTTCCCCATTATGGTTTTAGCTAACGCCAAGACGATCGTGAACGATCGAACCTCCCCGGATCGTAAGATCGCATTGTGTCTTGTCAAGAATATCCTCCGGTGTAGCGTCCAGAAGATTGCGCGAAAAGACAGCAATGTCCGCGAGCTGCCCGGGAACGATGCGTCCTTTCACCTTCTCCATCTTCTGCGAGAAGGCCCCAAACTCGGTATAGGCCTGAAGGGCCTCCTCGATGGATACCCGCTCGCCCGCGTCCATCACCGTCCCTTTCCACGTCTTGCGGGTCAGCATGGCATAGAAGTTCGGGAACGGGTTCGGCTCGCAGACCGGCGCGTCGCTGCCCGTGGCAGGCCTGAGACCGAGATCGATCCAGGTCTTGAAGGGATAGCTCTTAAGGCCCCGTTCCTCTCCCAGCACCGACACGTAGGCGTCGCCGAAATCGTAGATGAAGACCTGCTGCGGGCAAGGATAGATGCCGGCCTTGATCATGCGCTCGTGCTGAGCAGGGGTCGAGAAGCCGCAATGCTCGATGCGATGCCGCCGATCCGGATCGGGTATGGCCGAGAGTGCGCGCTCGTAGGCCGAGATCAGCTGTTCAATGGCGGCATCGCCGATTGCGTGGCAGATCAGCTGATAGCCTTTCGCGTGCGCATCCATGACGAGCTCGTTCAACTCGTCATCGAGCATCATCTGTACGCCGGTCGTATTGTCGTCGCCGAGATAGGGCTTCGACATCCAGGCGGTCCGACCGCCTGCCGAGCCGTCGAGAAAGTATTTGACCCCCCCGACCATGAGCATGTCGTCCCCGGTGCCGGAAACAAGGCCGGCTCCGTAGCATTGGGGAACGATGGATCTGTCTGGATCGCCCAGCAAGGCAAGCCATGTCCGGACCGGCAGGCGGCCTTCACGTTTCGCGCGATGATAGGCTGCGATCTCTCCGAAGCCGCCGCGCTGTCCGACGGCGGCATCCATGCAACTGGTAATGCCATATGAGAGCAAATGACGCCCGCCGCGCTCGATGGCGTCGACGAGGTCATCCTCCGTCGGCGGCGGGATGACGGCCCAAACCGGCGCGCGGGCGTTCTCGGCCAGAAGTCCTGTCAGGCGGCCTTCCCTTTGCTCGATGAGGCTACCGGGCGGAGTCGGCGAGGCCTCATCAATTCCAGCGAGTTCCAGAGCACGGGAATTGCAGATGGAAACGTGTCCGCAGGTCCGCATCAGCATGACGGGATTATCCGGGGCAACCCCGTCGAGTTCATCCCGATGCGGATGCCGTTTCACGTCGAGCTTGGTTTGATCGTAGCCGCGCGCCAGAATCCACTCGCCGGGTTTCACCTTTGAGGCTCGATCGCCGATCGCCCGGAGAAGAGCGTCAAGCGTCGGAGCAGAGGAGGGCTTGGCATCCACCCAGTCCATCATGAGACCGAGGGAGACCAGATGCAGGTGCGAGTCGTTGAGGCCAGGCGTTGCAAGACGGCCGCCAAGATCGATGATGCGCGTCGACGGACCGACGAGGGGTGCGATATCGGATTCGCGGCCTGTGGCCAGAATACGATCCTGCCAGATCGCGACGGCCTCGACGACACCCTCTTCCCGACCGCACCAGATTGGGCCGTTTCTCAGGACGATATCAGCAGCAATGCTCATTCTCTCTCCCCATTCTTGACCTGATGTTCCAGGCCGTCTTCGCACCCTCAGGAGGCGAAGCCCAATCAAGCCACGGAATTCAGATTTCATCCAGGGGCCATATCGGCCGCCTGACCCTCTTATAGGGACGTTCCTTGAAGTTGCGCGTCGACAAGGCGCCCGTGTCGACCTCGAGAACCTCGCGCGCAATCGGCTCGAACGCGGCGCGGAAATGCTGCATCGACTTGACGATAAGGGTCGACTTCCGGGTAGGATCGACCCCCAGCGAGGTGAATTGTCCGAGGTCGGTTGCCTGCCCGTTGTAGCTGATAACGATGATCTCGACGCCGCCGACGCGCAGCAGCAGGCTCAGACCATAGTTCCGCCGGGCGCCTCCCCCCATCGGGCCATAGGCGATGAACGAGCCATCCGTGATGGCAGCCACATGACCAGTGACTTCCAGAGGTGCGCCCCCCATCGTCGGATCGGTTTTCCCGCCGAGCCGGAGCGTCACGCGATTCCCGACCCCTGCCGCCTGTGCCTGCAGCACGGCTTCAGGATCGCAGATCGCATGGAAACCGACATTCTGAAGATCGGCCTCCAACACGGCCTTGAGCAGATTGGTGGCGTCTCCATAGGCGCCGGAGCCGGGATTGTCGGAGTAATCGGCAATGACGAGAGGCTTGGTCGCGCTGGCCTCGCCGGCCTTCGCCCGAGCGATGGCTTCTTCCAGCGGAGTGAAATGAATGGAGGAGTACGTCCGCTGATCCCACACGTAATCCATGAGCTCCTCAGCGACGGCCTGGGCAGCTGAGCGATCATTGGCCGTGACGGCGATCGAGGGTCCGATGTCTTGGACGTCAGCAGACGAAAAACCCGCTTGGACGCTGACCACGAGAGCCTGGCCTGCGGCCTCGATCCGATCCCCCCTGCGCAGAAGCTCCATCATGGGCGGTGACGTGGTGCGCCCGCCATCGAGGGCATACAGGATCGGGCGACGGGCGACCGCGACTTGCGGGGTCGCCTGTTTCAGCAGAGCCTTTTCGAGCAGTTCCGCAGCCTGCCAGGTCCGCTCGTACTGATCGACATGCGGGTAGGTCCGATAGGAGATGAGGGAGTTGGCGTTGTCCGCCATCTTCTGCGTCACGGTCGCGTGCAGGTCCAGCACCGCGATGATCGGCGTGTCGGCGCCAACCCGCGAACGGATGCGGGCGAGGAACTCCCCCTCCCCGTCGTCATGGGACTGAGTCGACATGGATCCGTGCAGGTGGAGCAGAACCCCGTCGACGCCGTCACAGGCCTTCAGAACCCGCTCTGATACGGCATCAAAGAACGCATCCGTGACGCGGCCCGAAGGGTTGGCGGAGGTTACGATGGGGTGGGCCACACTCCAACCGAATTTCTCCGCCGCCTCGAATGCCGCGCCCATCGACGTGCGCGTGCCGGTGAACGCGCCAGGGATGTCGTTATCGAGATAGTAGCAGCTGTTCCTGAAGGCGCCTTCATCCGTCACCTGGACGCTGAACGTGTTCGTCTCGTGCATGAATTCAGCCACAAGAACGCGCTTAGTCATTTTGTTTCACTCCCCCACGGGCCCAGGAGCTTTTGCCCGCCGATTCCGGCCGGTCCTCCCCGTAAGGCGACCAGGCGCAGCCTGTTGGGTGGGATGGTGACAAAGGTGAAATAATTCTTCAAATATCAACTTCTACGCAATACATTCATTTCTGATATGGGGCCTGGAAAAGCGTGACAATATCTCCTCGGCACATCGAGATTTTCCACGCCGTCATGTCGTCGGGCAGCGTTACGCGAGCCGCCGCTGCGCTCCGCACGTCACAACCGACCGTGAGCAGAGAACTCAAGGAGTTCGAACGCTCCCTCGGATTTTCACTCTTCGCCAGAAAAGGCAGGTCCCTCATCCCGACGGAAGCGGCTCTTTCCCTGCATGGGGAGGTGCGCCGCTCCTTTATCGGGCTGGAGGAAATCGGGAGAACCGCCGAAGCCATCCGCGCGAACGCATCTGCTCACATCAAGATCGTGTGCATGCCGGCCTACAGCACGACCCTTCTTCCTCCCCTATGCCGAAACTTTCTCCAGACGAACTCATCGATACGTCTGAGCGTTTCCGCTATCGGAAACGCTGTGACAGCCACCGGCATCTCGGCTCAACACTACGATCTCTGCATCGTGGAGGCGGATCTTGGTTTTGCGGGCTGGACGTCGATCAGCGTCGATGCTGGCGAGCAGGTTTGCATTCTGCCGGAAGGCCATCCGCTGACCCGCAAGCATATTCTTCATCCTGCTGACTTTGAAGGCGTCGATTTCATCTATTTCTCGGCCGACGACATGTATCGGCGTAACCTCGACAATGTCTTCAGGGAGCACGGAGTGACTCGCCGCCTGACGATGGAAGTATCGACGGCGGCAGCCGTCTGCTCCTTCGTGTCCCAAGGGATCGGGGTATCGATCATCAACCCGATCAGCGCAATGCATTGTCTTCATCAGGGGGTGGAGATGCGCCGTCTTTCATTCTCCGTTCCCTATATGGTGCGTCTGCACAAAAACCAGAGTGCAATCAGCCCTCAGCTCCTGAACGCCTTCGCAGAAAGCTGCATCGAGGAGATCAGGAGCGGAAAGCAGAGATTAGAGGAAAGCCTCCAGGGCCATGCCGCCCCGGCCCGAGCCGCTTGAACGCATGGCGGGAGCAGCCGACAATCGACCGGATAACGGCCGAGGGCATCCATGATCGTTGCCGAATTGATGTAGCGGCCCGCCGACCGTACCGTGCGGAACCGGAGTTCAGCAACTCGATGAACATTTCGGAGGCTGCAGCATCAGCCACGAATGTGAAGGTAACTTTTCATATCACGCGCATGACACGATGTAATGTATGATGAGGACGGACTGTGCCCTTTCAACCTCTGAAACGCATGCGGCAGCCGAGAAAGTGCCGCTTGCAGGCACCTCGATAAAATCTGTTTCTTTCTGGGACGTGTTCAGCTAATGCCGAGACACGGCACGCGCCCGTAGCTCAGCTGGATAGAGCACCAGACTACGAATCTGGGGGTCAGAGGTTCGAATCCTTTCGGGCGCGCCATTTTCTTGCAGCTGCGTTTCAAACCGCTCTAGCGGAAATGATCTTTCCGCGAGCAGGCACGCCACTTATGCCGCCTTCGCTTGATCCCATCGTCAAATGCCCGAGGGAACTGCTTCCGTGGCAAGACGCGTCTGCGAGGCAAGGCGGATAGGGGCGTTCACCGCCCCATAGCCTTTGTAGTTCCGTCTCTCGACGATCTCGAAGAAGAACCCACCTTCCAAGTTTTTTGTATAAACCTGAAAATACTCGGCTCCACCCTCCCGATCATAGAGGATATTATTGGCGCGCAGTTGCTCCATTTCCTCGGCGGAGAGATCCGCTCTGACTTCGAGATCGTCGTAATAGTTCTCCGGAATGGGCAAGAGATCGACTCCGCCCGCCTTGATTCGCCGGACGGTCGCGAAGATGTCATTCGTCGCAAGCGCAATGTGCTGGACACCAGACCCGAAGAGATCGCTCAGGAAACGCGACGACAATGTCCGCTGGCTCTGAGACGCGTTGAGGATGAGGCGCAGCGAGCCATCGATATTCTCGATGGCCTGACTCTGCACCACGCCTCCTGGATCAATCACGGTCTGAACCGGCGTCTTTCCCACGTCGAGAAGCGAGGTGTAGAACAGGAGCCAGGTCAGCATCTCCTCGTAATGCATCGACTGGGAGACGTGATCGACAGAAACCAGCCCTGCACCGGAGAAATCGCTCGCTCCAGCCGGCTCAAAATCGACGTCCCAAAGCTGGTCCAGTCCCGTCTTGTGATCCACGAAATACAGCAGGCTTCCGCCGAGACCACGGACGGCCGGAATGTCCATCTCGCCGGGTCCGACCGGCTGCTGAAACGGCAGGTCGAGGAGCGTCAGGGCACGATCCACAGTCGCTGGCGCGTCGTCGACCCGCAGGGCCAAGGCACAGACGGAGGTGCCATGCGTGATGTTGAAGGAATGGGCGAAACCCTCCTTCTCTGCATTCACGACGATATTGATGTCTCCCTGCCGCCAATGGGTCACGGCCTTCGAGCGATGTTTGCCGCCTCTCCTGAACCCGAGGCCGCTCAGAATCCGTTCGAACCCGATCGCGCTTCGTTCATCGACGGCGAACTCGACGAACTCGATCCCGGAAGACGCAGCCTTGGCTGGCAGGACGGGAAGGTGGGGACGAGTTGTTCCTGTTCGGCGGCGAAGTTCATCGAGCATGACGATCAGGGAACGCTGCCCATCGATGGCGACACTGCGTGCGGAGCCCGCACGGAAGCGATCATTGAAGATCTCAAGGGAAAGGAGCCCATTGAAGCCCGTCACACCGAGCGCACCCATGAACTCGTCGATGGGCAGATCTCCCTGCCCGGGGAAGCAGCGGTAATGTCGGCTCCAGGACAGATAATCCATGTTGAGCTTGGGTGCGTCAGCCATCTGTACAAGGAAGATTTTGTCCGACGGAATGGAACGGATCGCAGACAGATCCGTTCCGCGGGCCAAGATATGAAAGGAATCGAGCACCAGCCCGACGGCCGGATGGTTCGCACGCCTTACAACCTCCCAGGCATCACGGTAATCGTGGATGTGCCGCCCCCAGGAGAGTGCTTCGAAAGCCACCCGCATGCCCCGCTTTGCGGCGCGCTCACCGAGTTCATGAAAATCTGCGGCGGCTCGCTCGACTCCACCGAGAGAATCCGGAGAGACGTTGCTGCAAACCATCAGGAGATCGCAGCCGAGCTCCTGCATGACATCGAACTTGCGCTCGGCCCGGGCAAAGACCTTGGACCGCTGCGGCTCGGGCATGCCTTCGAAGTCACGGAAGGGTTGAAAGGTGATCGTCTCAAGTCCGAGGCCTTCGATCATGCGCCTCGCCTCGGCAGGTGTGCCGTTAAAGGACAGAAGATCGTTCTCGAAGATTTCGACGCCCTTGAACTGCGCCCCCGCGATGGCTTCGATCTTCTCGGCGAGAGTGCCGCTCAGACAGACAGTGGCGATAGCTGTGCGCATGCTCGTCGATCCATTCTCTCTCAAGGCATGGGCGCTTCTTGCGACGCAGTGCGCCCCTGCTCCCTTAGCTGATGGTTCCAGTGGCGAGCGCATGCTCGACACCGCCAGCGACATGACGCATCAACACCTCGCAGGCGCGCACCGCATCTCTCGCAAGAGCGTATTCCAACAGAAGTGCATGCTCGTCGGCCGCGATCTCGCCGCGATAACTCAAGGCGATCATTTGGTAGCGCAGATACTTGTCGAAAACGGCGGCGTGGTTGTCGATCAGCATCTTCGACCCGCAGGCGGAGATAAGCGCCTGATGGAACTGCCAGTCGTATCGTTTCCATTCCTCGGTCTGGCTTCTGTCGCCCTGAGCCATCCGTTCCTCCATCCGGGCGAGCCGGTAATGGGCAGCGACGACGCGCCCCTCCCACTCCATGTCGCCCGCACGGAACGACTGCTCCAACGCCCGGCATTCGAGAAGTTGCCGAAGCGCGGCGATTTCCTTCAGGTTCGCGATCGAGACAGACGCCACCTCGAAGCCCTTCTGCCCCTCGGCAACCACGAGCCGCTCCGAGTGGAGGCGGTTGAGGATTTCCCGCAGCGTGCTGACGCTTGCGCCGTAATCGGCTTTCAGGCGTTCAAGTTTCAGCTTTCTGCCCGGCGGCAAGCGGCCGAATATGATGTCGGACCGGATCTTCTGATAAGCGCTCTCCCCAACGGAGGAGGGCTGTTGCATCGCGTGAACATCCTCACTCATGCCAGCACTCCGCTCTCCAGCGTGTGGGTCACACATCCGTTCACATGCCGGGTCAGAACGGCGCAGCCCCGCTCGGCATCGCGTGTCAGGGCGCAATCCAGCAATATCCTATGTTCCTCCGCGGCGACCTCCCCGCGGAAGACAACAGCGATCATCTGGTACCGAAGATACTGGTCGAAAACGCCGCCATACAGGTCGAGCAGGGTCTGGGAGCCGCAGGCCTCGATCAGAGCCTGATGGAACTCGCGGTCATAGCGTTTCCAAAGTTCCGTTCCCTCCTTGTCACCTGTAAGCATCCGCCGCTCCATGGAGGCGAGTTTGTGATGAGCGGCCACGACACGGCCCTCCCATTCGAGATCGCCGGCCACAAAGGACAAAGGCAAAGCATAGGTTTCCAGGAGCAGTCGCATCGCTGCGACATCCTCGAAGCCTTCGGGGGAGACCGGAGCCACCCGGAAACCGCGCTGCCCTTCCGCGATGACCAGCCCCTCTGACGATAGACGGCTCAGGATCTCCCGCAGAGTGCTGACGCTCGCTCCGTAGGTATCCGCCAGACGGTCCAGCCGAAGCCTCGCTCCCGGGATCAGCCTTCCGAACACGATATCGCCCCGGATCCGGTCATAGGCACGATCCGCGATGGAGGTTGCCATCAGTTCGATGCTCATCCCGCCACCTTGTTTTCAGCCATCCTCAATGAAGGCCTCCCGGCTTGCGCACCTGCCGAAAGTCAAACATACGCTAAAACTCAAAATATCAGATGATTTGAATAATGCATATTGATTTTACGATCACCAGAGCGGATAGTTCCCTTCAAGACGCAGACCACTGCGCAGCAAAGCAAAGGAGAGGGAACCATGAGATTTGACATCAGCCGCCGCGTCCTGATGGTTGCAGGCGCCGCCTTTCTGGCATGGAGCGTGGCCGAGCCAGCCAACGCACAAACGTCCACGAACCTGAGATTCTCAGCAGTCTTCTCGGAGCAGGACATCCGGGCCGAGATGATGAAGCGGTTTGGCGAGGAGGTGAAAGCTCAGGGCTTCAACCTCCAGCCCTATTACGGCGGCACTCTGTTCAAGCAGGGCACTGAGCTCGTCGCCATGCAGCGTGGCAATCTCGAGATGGGCAACATCGCACCGCAGGATATCTCGAACCAAATCCCGGAGTGGTCCATCGTCACCTCCGCCTATCTGTTCCGTGATGCCGACCATCTGAAGAAGGTTTTTTCGAGCGACGTCGGCCAACAGCTCAAGAAGATGGCTTCGGACAAGCTGGGCATCCATATTCTCGGGCCCACTTACTTCGGAGCCCGCCACGTCGGTTTGAAGCCGAACAAAAAGATCAACAAGCCGGAGGATCTTTCCGGTATCAAGCTGCGCATGCCGGGCGGCGATGCATGGCAGTTCCTTGGGCAGTCCATCGGGGCCAATCCGACGCCAATGGCTTATGCCGAAGTCTATACCGGTCTTCAGACAGGTGCGATCGACGGACAGGATAATCCGCTGCCGAACGTACAGAACATGAAATTCTACGAGGTGATGTCCCAGATTGCCCTGACCTCGCACCTCGTCGGCTTCGACCTCCTGGCCGTATCCAACAAAGTCTGGAACGCCATGTCACCAGAGAAGCAGGCCGCCTTCCAGGCGACTGCCGACAAGGCGATCGAGTGGAGTACGCAAGAGCACCTCAAGAAGGAGACAGAGCTCGCGACCTTCTTCAGGGAAAAAGGCCTCGACGTCTACACACCCGACCTGAAGGCCTTCCGTGACTTCGCCCAGAAAAAGTACCTTTCTTCCGATTTGGCGAAGAGCTGGCCGGCGGGAATGCTGGATAAGATCAACGCAATGTAGGGCCTATGCCCTGGCCGCCGAGGCGAGACACGCCTGGCGGCCTCACTCCTACTTCTCTACACGTTCTGACGACGGAAACGGCTCCCATGATCTCATCATTGCGGGCAATCGGCCTGTGGTTCGCGAGGCGCGCCGAGAACGTGGCGGCCGCCATGCTGGGCGCGATGTTCCTGGCGTTTCTTCTGCAAATCGCGTTCCGGTATCTTCTTGATCTCCCGATCGGCTGGACACACGAGATCAGCGTCATCCTCTGGATCTGGCTCGTCCTCTGGGGTGCATCATTCGTCATCACAGAGCGTGAGGAGATCCGCTTCGACATCATTTATGGGGCCGTAGGGTCGGGCCCACGCCGCGTCATGTGCCTCATAACGGCCTGCGCGCTGATTGCGCTCTACTCCATCTCGTTTCCGGCAGTCCTCGACTATGTAGCCTTCATGAAGGTGGAGAAAACGGGGTATCTCAAGATCCGCTTCGATTGGCTATTCTCTATCTATGTCATCTTCGTTATCGCCACCATCATCCGCTATCTTTGGCTTGCGTGGCAGGCCCTGCGTGGGGTGGCTCCGGACGAATTCGACCCCACGAAAGCGAGCTCCGGCGTATGAACCTTGCAAGCCCATTCTCCATTTCGCTTGTCGCGATCACCGCTCTCGCATTCCTCGGTCTTCCGATCGGCCATTCAATGATTGCCGGATCGATTCTCTATCTTCTGCTCGCCGGCCTGGACATGGGAACCGCCGCCGAGCAGCTCCTCAACGGGATGTATTCCAACTATGTGATCCTGTCGGTGCCGCTGTTCGTCCTGGCAGCCGAGTTCATGAACATCGGCAGCATGACGGACAGGCTCATGGCGTTCTGCAACGCCCTCGTCGGCCGGTTCCGGGGCGGCCTCGCCCAGGTCAACATCCTGCAGAGCATCATCTTCGCCGGGATGTCCGGTTCGGCCATTGCGGATGCTGCCGGAACCGGGCGCATGATGCAGGTCATGATGACACGGGATGGCCGGTATACACCCAGCTATGCCGCTGCCGTGACAGCCGTTTCGTCGGTTATCGGGCCGATCATCCCCCCATCGATACCGATGGTTCTCTATGCTCTCATCTCAGACGCTTCCATCGGATTTCTCTTCCTGGGCGGCGTCGTTCCGGGGCTCCTGATGGCCTTGAGCCAGATGATCATCGTCGGCATCACAGCCCGCCGCAAGAACTTTCCTGTGGAGAAGCCGGTACCCCTTCGTAAGCTGCCGCGGATCACCTGGAGCGCCTTTCCCTCCCTTATGATGCCGGTCGTTCTGCTCGGCGGCATTTACAGCGGCGTGATGACGCCCACGGAAGCGGCGGCCGTGGCGGCGGCCTATGCGCTCATCATTTCGGCGGGTCTGTATCGAAGCGTGAGCTGGCACGACTTCTATCGCTCGCTTGCGATCAGCGCGCGGACGACAGCCTCCATCGGGATGCTGATCGCGGGTTCGCTCGTGTTCAATTATGTCATAACGGTCGAGAATATCCCGGAACTGGTGAAGGTGCTGCTGGCAGGATGGGATCTCTCGCCAACCGGCTTCCTCATCCTCGTCAATGTCCTCCTGCTGCTTCTCGGCTGCGTGCTCGAAGGGACAGCCATACTGCTCATCGTCGTGCCGGTCTTCATCCCGACTGCTCAGGCCTTGGGCATCGACCTGGTGCACTTCGGCGTCGTCGTCGTGGTCAACATCATGATCGGTCTGATCACGCCTCCTTATGGTCTTCTGCTGTTCATTATGGCGAATATCTCCGGAGAGCCGCTCCGCGACATCGTGCGCGACGTCATGCCGTTTCTCTTCGCCATGATTGTCGCTCTGGCCATCATGACCTTCGTGCCCGAAACCGTGCTCTGGCTGCCGCGCCTCTTCGGCTACCAGGGGTAACCTGCATCCATTGAGAAACACGCCAATGAGCAAGCCGATCTACATTCTCAACGGCCCCAACCTCAATCGTCTCGGAACGCGAGAGCCCGAAATCTACGGGCGAACGACCCTGGCCGAAGTTGAGACAATGTGCCGGGATGCCGCGCAAGGGCACCCGATCGCCTTCCGGCAATCGAACCGGGAATACGAGATCATCGAGTGGGTGCACGAAGCCATTGATGACGGCAGCGGCATCATCATCAACCCGGCCGCTTTCACGTTCACATCCATGGCGATCATGGATGCTCTGAAGATGTTCCCCGGACCGATCATCGAGCTTCACATCTCGAACATCCATCAGCGCGAGCCGATCTACCATAAGTCTTATGTCTCTCCGGTGGCTACCGCCGTGATCGCCGGCCTTGGCACCAGCGGCTATCCGCTCGCTGTGCGGGCGATTCTCGACATAGTCGGTCAATCGCCTTCAAGGGCATGACTTCCATGATGAATGATCCCTCACCCGAACCACCATCTCGGGATGGTGAAACCTCGAATTCACGAGCCCCTACCTCCGTTCTCATAGGCCTAGTGGGGACCGGGATCCAAGCGTCCCGAACGCCCGCACTCCACGAGCAGGAGGGAGCCGAGCAGGGGCTTCGCTACATCTACAAGCTGATCGATCTGGAGACGCTCGGCCTCGATGCAGGTGCCCTTCCTGAGATCCTCACGGCCGCGCAGCGCTTGGGTTTCTCAGGGCTCAACATCACCCATCCCTGCAAGCAGGCCGTCATTCCCCTCCTCGACGAGTTGTCGCCCGATGCTGCCGCGCTCGGAGCCGTCAACACCGTCGTGTTGAGAGGCGGCCGACGCATCGGGCACAACACGGACTGGTGGGGATTTGCCGAAAGTTTCCGGCGCGAACTCACCGGCGCTCGCATCGACCGCATCGTCCAGTTCGGCGCAGGCGGCGCGGGCGCCGCAGTGGCACATGCACTGCTAACCCTGGGAGCGGGTGAGATCACGATCATCGACACAGACGAAGCCCGTGCTCTGACGTTAGCGGCTGCTCTGTGCGAACGGTTCGGAGAGCACCGCGCCTCGACCGGTACCGCCGTAGCGGATGCCGTGGCCGGGGCCGATGGCATCGTCAATACGACGCCTGTCGGGATGGCAAAATACCCCGGCATGCCCGTTCCGGCCGACCTGCTTGTCCCCGACCTCTGGGTCGCCGATATCGTCTACTTCCCGCTGGAGACTGCCTTGTTGCGACATGCTCGGGACCGGGGATGCCGCACCATGTCCGGCGGTGGCATGGCCGTCTTCCAGGCTGTTGGTGCGTTCCGGCTCTTTACAGGTCAGGAACCGGACGCTGCGCGCATGCTCCGGCACTTTAGCGAGATGTGACATTTGGAGCTGGAACTGCACTTAGGCAGTGAGCCCGCGATGTGGAAAGAAAGCTTCAGCTTCCGCGCGATGCACCACCGGAGCAAAAGGGCCGATCCTCTAGGGCTGTTTCAAATTGTGGAAACAGCCCTCTTCATTGCCTTGATGCACATTTTTGAAGGCGGATCAGATCCACTTCGCCGAAAAGTGCTCTAGCCCTGCGGCGTCACATCGACCTTGAACCACTTCATCGACAGGTTCTTGGCAGTGCCGTCCTTGATGGCCGCCTGGATGGCCTCGTTGAATTTCGCCTTCAACTCGGCGTCGTCCTTTCGCAAGCCGATCCCGATGCCGCCTCCCAGCACCCCACCCGTGAGGGAGGGACCGACAAGCGCATACCCGGTCTTGAAGTCGGGCTTCTCCAGCGTGCCCATGATCTGCGTCGCACCCGCAAAGACAGCATCAAGACGTCCGGCCGCAAGGTCGAGATCGTGCTGCTCAACGGTCTTGTACTCGCGGATGTCCACGCTGTCCTTCAGGTACTTGTCAGCGAAGGCGGACTGAATCGTCGAGACCTGCACACCGACGGTCTTGCCTTTCAGCAATGGCTTTATGGCCTCGATAGCCTTTTCAGCCTCGGCGGGTTGGCTGGAGAGATTGTAGGCCTGCCCCGTGCCCGGCATTTTGGCGAGCGGCGAGTCGCTGGCCACAAGGAAACCGTTCGGCGAATCGGCGTAACGGTCGCTGAAGTCGATGGTTTTTCGGCGCTCGTCAGTGATGGTCATGGCATCCATGATGGCGTCGAACTTTTTCGCATTCAGAGCCGGAATCATGCCATCCCAATCCTGAGCAACGATCTCGCATTTCATTTTCATGCGAGCGCAGAGATCATTGGCAAGATCGATCTCGAAACCTTCGAGCTTGCCGCCCGCTCCGGTGAAATTCCATGGTGCGTAGGCGCCTTCAACGGCGATCTTCACCGTTCGATCCTGAGCTGTTGCGGAGCCGATGGCGAGCGGTCCGGAGAGAAGAGCAATGCTGAGGAACTTCACGAATTTCATGGAGGATTTCCCGGATCGGAGGCTGATCTTAGCGCAAAGGCTGTCCAGATTATGGATCTCTATGGACGGGGCTATCGCGTCGCCCATCGTTCGATATGAACCAGGACACTAGAGCATTGGATATAAAAGTGGAACGCACTTTCGGGTGCGATGCGCACCCCTGAACAGAGCGCAATAGCCTCGGTCGAATGGATCGCTAGGACGGGCCATGCAGAGGCACCTTCCTTGAAACCAAGCAAAGGTATTGTTATTAAGTTTCGTACGAGTCCGCGGAGCCCCTCTCTTAAGAACTGTTATTCTGTATAAACTGCCTGATGAGGTAGCGCAGAAGTCGTGCCTGTCGGTCAGAGCCTGGCCCGGTCTTCCCGCTGAGGCCGCGCCGGCCCAGAGCCTCAGTCAGCAGAACCGCCCGACGTCCCTCGTGATCTAAGGAATACTCAAAGCGGCGCAGGTATCGTGTCGGTTGAGCGGGATCGGCATGGACATGCACCATCCCGCTCAACCTCCGTAAGAGGTTCATGCCTGTGTCGGCAGGATGGGCCCGTTAAGCAACCTCGATTGCTCCGACCTCACGCCCCTTGCGGCCCTCCACGACCGCGACCCGGACCGCTTGCCCCTGCGCCAGCTCGCCAAGTCCGGCTCGCTCGACGACAGAGATATGCAGGAAGAGATCCTTGCTTTCACCTTCGACGGTGACAAAGCCGTAACCTTTCGCCCGGTCGAACCACTTGACCACGCCCGGGATCGTCGGTGAGGCCGGCTCCTGACGAATGGCCCCATGCCGTGCGTTGCCACCCGAGTGCCCTACCCTGCTCGAAAACCCACGCCGAGGCGGTTCGGGCGCGGCCGTGCTGGCATCGACACTGAGGACATCCGTCACCTGCGGGCCTTTTTGACCTGTGCCGACCGTCACCCGCAGGGTCGTTCCGGGCTCCAGAGACGAATGGCCGGCTGCCTCGACCTGCCTGATGTGCAGAAAGGCCTCACCGGAGCCATCCGTGAGCTCGACGAACCCAAATCCCTTTTCCGAATTGAACCATTTGACCCGGGCTTCGGCTTCGCTGCCGTAGCCGACGGCTCCCCCCTCCTGACGCGCCGGTCGCGCATACAATGGGGAAGGAGCTTCATCGCCCCAGGAGTCTGTGGATCGAGCGCCGAACTGACGTCGACGATCACGGTGTTCATTGCCCCGGCCCATCAGGAGCATCCTCTGTCTTTGAATACGGAACACATTAACGTGCGGAACACAGACGTACCGCTCCTGTCCTTACAACGCAAGAAGACGATAACCTCCAATGGAACATACGGAGCGCTCATCATAGTTACCACCAGCCGAAAAAGGCTGCCGCCCCGCCGAACCAGCCTATTCCCGGAGGTCGGAAGTCCCGACGGTGGCCGATTGCGGACCGGGAGCATGCCTTGCGGGCGACCGGGAGAGCCCTGCCAAGGCCATTTGCCCCTCGCCAAGGCTCTGAGCCTGGACGCTGACTATGTCAGCATGCTCGTAGGGTGGCAGCGGGGAAATGGCGACCCGTCTTCATCCCCCGACACGCCTCATCCCAGCCGCCCCGACGGCCATGGAAAGGTCCGAAACCCGGCTCCGCAGCAATCTGCATGGATCGAGAAGCGCCCTTACTCCAAAGCCGATCTGACGAGAACGATACACGACCTCCGTCACGAAGAGCTCGTCACGGATGGAGGCCAGCTCTACAGCCCGCCACTGCTCAGGAAGC
This sequence comes from Microvirga sp. HS2, assembly GCF_055792805.1. Classification (NCBI taxonomy): domain Bacteria; kingdom Pseudomonadati; phylum Pseudomonadota; class Alphaproteobacteria; order Hyphomicrobiales; family Methylobacteriaceae; genus Microvirga; species Microvirga sp. HS2. Next base: position 93,630 of record NZ_JBVVAJ010000007.1, on the reverse strand, counting down.
CGCGATAGGCTGGATTGTCGGTCTCGTCCCAGTAGGGATAGCCGAGAAGATCCAGGCTGCGCTTCAACAATGGCCGTTCGGCAGGCGGAACCTGAACCCCAGCCAAAACCCGTCCGTAATCGGCGCCGTGATTGCGATAGTGAAACAGCGAGATATTCCAAGTGCCGGAGAGTCCGTTGAGAAATTTGAGCAGGGCGCCGGGCCGCTCGGGGAATTGGAACCGGAAGATCAATTCGTCTTCCAGGCCAGGCGCACGCCCGCCAACCATGTAGCGTACGTGCAGTTTGGCCATCTCGTTATCGCTCATGTCGAGCACGGGATAGCCCTGCTCTCGCAGGATCTCGACGATCTGCTGCTTCTCCAGATCTCCCTCAGAAAGTTGTACGCCCACGAAGATCCGCGCCGCGTGAGGGTCAGCATAACGATAGTTGAACTCGGTGATCGAGCGCCTGCCCAGAAGCTGGATGAAACGGCGGTAACTGCCGGGCTGCTCAGGAATGGCCACCGCCAACAAGGCTTCCCGATGCTCGCCGATCTCGGCTCGCTCCGCAATATGGCGGAGCCGGTCGAAGTTCATGTTGGCGCCGCTATTGATAGCGACCAGTCCGTTGGGCTCCGCGCCCTCGCGCTCCACATATTTCTTCAGCCCCGCAAGGCTGACGGCACCGGAAGGTTCGGCGATCGCCCGCGTGTCCTCGAAGATGTCCTTCACGGCCGCGCAAATCTCGTCCGTGCTGACGGTGATGACCTCGTCCAGCAACTCGCGACAGAGCCGGAAGGTCTCCTCGCCGACCTGTCGCACGGCGACCCCATCGGCAAAAAGGCCGACTTGGTTCAGGATGACCCTTTCGCCAGCGGCAAGGGCGGCGGCCATACTGCCCGCGTCTTCCGGCTCAACCCCGATTACCTTCACCGTGGGACGCAGGAACTTGGTATAGACGGCAATACCTGCGGCAAGCCCCCCTCCGCCGATCGGCACGAACACAGCCTCGAGCGGATCGGGATGCTGGCGCAAGATCTCCATCCCGACCGTGCCCTGGCCGGCGATCACGTCCGGGTCGTCGTAGGGATGAATGAAGGTAAGACCCTTTTCGGCCTCGAGCTGGCGGGCATGGGTATAGGCCTCATCGAAACTCTCGCCATGGAGTACTGCGCGACCACCCTGCCCCTTCACCGCCTGGACCTTGATAGCCGGTGTGGTGCGCGGCATGACGATAGTCGCCTTGGCTCCCAGCTTCTGAGCCGCAAGCGCAACCCCTTGGGCGTGATTGCCGGCTGAGGCACAAATCACCCCTCGCTCAAGAATTTCCCGCGGCAGGCCCACCATCTTGTTGTAAGCACCGCGCAGTTTGAACGAGAATACCGGCTGGAGATCCTCGCGCTTGAGGAAAACCGGGCTACCGAGCCGCTGCGACAGGCGCCGCATGGGATCGAGTGGACTTTCGATCGCCACATCATAAACCCGAGCCGCCAGGATCTTTCGTATGTAGTCTTGCACGCTCGACGCGCTCCTGTGACTTGAACCTGTCAGTGCCTTTACCATCAGCGGCAACAGACCAGAACAAGAGTCTCGATGGCTTCTCGGGCCGAGGAAATGATGGGGCGAGAGCGAAGCACTCTCGAAATCGAGCTCCAGTTGGGAGGTGAACGGCAAGAGGCAAGCTAGGGCTAGTTAGCACTCACAGCCATCAGCACCGTAAATCAGCATGTTATCACATGACAATCGCCAAGCGATCTTGATATGGCCGTGTCGTGGGAAAGTAGGTTCTCGTGACCACAGCCGCCAACCCAGTCTGTATTCAATAAGGAAAGAATATAAGCGGCACCTACTTCAGCATCATTCGCCCCAGCGCTGAGGCAACGGTGCGCTGCTCCTCCTTTGAGAGTGCCGCCACAAGCCGTCGCTCGGTTTCCGCATGGTCCCTCATCGCCGGCTCCACCAAGCGTCGTCCTTGCTCGGTCAATTCGACGATGACGCCTCGGCCGTCCATGTCATCCGCCTTCCGGCGAATATAGCCAGCCTTCTCCAGCCTGCGCAGCAGGTTCGACAACCCACCCGAGGTCAGGATCAGCGAATCGAGCAACTGTTTCGGCGACATCTGGTACGGCGCGCCTTCGACCCGAAGCGTCGCCAGAACAGCGAATGCAGGATACTTTAGTCTATGCTTCGCGAGCGTTCGATTGATCGCTGTCAGAAAGATCTCGTGCAGATGCAACAGGCGGCCAACAACGGCTTTGCCGGAGCAGTCCACGTCTGGAAATTCCCGATGCCATCGCTGCATGCCGGCGCCGATGCGATCCGTCTCCACAAACGCAGTTGCCTCTTCGGCCTTAGCATGTCGTAGCGCACCATTGCGCATAGTCGTCCTCCCGATCAGGCCTTTCCAGCCGATACGCGCGCTGCGCCGCAAGCTATCAGAGGCCGAGACCATGCAATATAACTTTCGATTATCTTTCTTGAAAGATAAATCGACACATGCCATGCTCGCTGCAAGAGGGAAGGCAGAAGCTCTGCCTTCGCGGCGCAAGGCCAGGAGAACACTGGCACCTGCTCCGCAACCAGATGGGAGCAGGAACCATGAGCCATTGTCTTCGCTACACGACGGCCGCTTTACTCACGGCCGGCCTGTCCGTCATTGCCCGCGCCGAGGAGTTGGTGGTGGGAGCGTTCGGAGGTTCGTTTGCCGATAACGTCAAGGCGTGCCATGTCGCGGCCTTCGAGAAGGCCACGGGCGCAACCGTATCCCTAAAGCTCGGCAATTCCTCGCAATTCGCGGCCGCGCTCCGTGCGACGGGCGGCAAATCGGACATGGACGTGGTCTATATCGACAACTCGCTGGCGGCTCAGACCCACGGCGAAAATCTCAACGAGCGGATCGATCGGACCAAGCTGAAGAACGCCGGCGACATCATTTCGACGGCCTGGGGCAAGGACGACAGCTACGTTGTCGCCATGGTGAGCGCGACCGCACTCGTGTACAACCCCAAGCTGGTCAAGACGCCGCCGACCTCCTGGCTCGATCTCGCCGACCCGGCCTATGCCGGCAAATATGCCATCGGCGATATCAGCGGCACCGCAGGCCTGCATTATTTCCTGGCCTTGAACAAACTCAAAGGCGGCACGCTGGAAAATGTCGATCCAGGCATCGAGGCGATTAGGCCGATCGCAAAAGGCGCTGCAGTTCTCTACACCCAGGCGGACCAGTTGATCTCGCTCTTCGAGCGGGAGGAGATCGCAATCGCCCCCTGGTACCCGGATCGTGCCGGCGTCGCCATGGACAAGGGACTTTCGCTCGCTGTCGCCTATCCCAAGGAAGGCGCCGTGGGCATCCTGCCGTCCGTGATCATCCCTAAGGGCACCACGAAGTCGGAACTGGCGCACAAATTCCTTGATCAAGTCCTTTCGGCCGAGGGACAAGCCTGCTTCTCCGAGCGTGCCTATATCGGGTCAGTCAACACCAAGGTTCAGCTCTCCGACAAGCTCAAGAAGATCGTTCCTTACGGAGAAACGCTCGAGAAGGCTTGGTTCATTGACCCCGAAATCATTGCCAAGAACTCGCCCACTTGGACGCGTCGCTGGCAGCGTGAGGTGGCACGCTGAGCCAACAGTCTGACTGGCAGGAGCTTCTATGAGCGCGCTATCCTTCGAGCGGCTGGGTAAATCGTACGGAGATGTCGCAATCGTTAGCGACATCTCCCTCACGATTCACGAGGGCGAGTTCGTCTCCCTGCTCGGGCCGTCCGGCTGCGGCAAGACGACGATCCTGAGAATGGTCGCTGGTCTCGTCCAACCGAGCCGCGGGCGTATTCTGATCGGCAGCGACGATATCACCGCATTGCCACCGAACAAACGTGGACTGGGTCTTGTCTTCCAGTCCTACGCGCTGTTCCCACATCTGACAGTATACGAGAACGTTGCATTCGGTCTGCGTCGTCGCAAAGTTGCAGGCGCGGAACTCGACAAACGTGTGAAGGATGCTCTCGCGATGGTTCGGCTCGCAGATTACGGCGAGCGCTATCCGCGTCAACTTTCAGGCGGCCAGCAACAGCGTGTTGCGATCGCCCGAGCCATCGCACCGCAACCTCGCGTTCTGCTGTTTGACGAGCCCCTTTCCAACCTCGATGCGCAGCTTCGGGACGAGATGCAGATCGAGCTCAAGCGTCTGCAGCGCGCACTCGGCATCACAACGCTCTTCGTAACCCATGATCAGAGCGAGGCTCTCTCGATGTCTGATCGCGTCGGGGTGATGGCCCGAGGTGTTATGCAGCAATTCGCAACACCTGAGGATATCTACCGTCGACCTGCGACCGGCTTCGTCGCGAGCTTTATCGGAAAACCGAACCGAATTCCCGGCACGGTCGCCTCTCGTACCGGGAAAGGCGGTGTCGTGCGACTGGGCAACGCCATTGAATTGCCTGCGGCATCCCTGGATCAGCCGGCGGGCACGAAGGTCGACGTCATCATCCGCCAGGAAGCCATCCGGCTCCTGAGCGACGGAAGCGAGCCCGGTGGCCTTCAAGGCACTGTCGCGCTTCGCTCCTTCAGCGGCGCGCGGGTTCAGTATGTCGTGCGCCTGCCAGGAGGTGTGGAACTAATCGCCGAAACACCATCGCATGGGCCGCATGCTGCGCTCTCGCCGGATACGCCGGTGGTGCTGGCGATCAACGCCGATTTGGTCTTTGCCATGCGAACGGAGGGAGCCGGCGCATGATGTCCGTCCGGCAAGGCCTGCTCCTGATCGCGCCCCTGGCGCTGGTGCTCGCAGGCTTCTTCCTGATTCCTGTACTGATGCTGCTGCCCACGAGCTTCGGCGAGTATATGCCGGGTTCAGGTCTGGCCAAGGGCGTCTGGACCCTGGAAAACTACACCCGGATCGTCACTGACGAGTATTACCGCGAAGTAGTCTGGCGGACACTCGGACTCGGCCTATCCGTGACCCTTGTCTGCCTCATGTTGGGATACCCGCTGGCGTTCCTCATTGCACGAGGCCCGGAACGCTGGCGCTTGCCGCTGATCCTTCTCGTGATTTTCCCGATGATGCTGAACCTAGTGGTTAGGTCTTTCGGCTGGATTGCCCTTCTGGCCAATCGCGGCCTCATCAACAATCTCTTGATTCAGATGGGAATGATCTCGGCCCCGATCAAGCTGATGTTCAACCTGACCGGGCTGATGATCGGAATGACGCATATCTATCTCCCCTTCATGGTCCTGATGCTGGTCGCTGCAATCCGGAATGTGCCACGTGATGTCGAAGCAGCGGCCGCGACGTTGGGATCGAACCGGCTTCACGTCTTCACCTCGGTGACGCTGCCACTGTCTGCCCCAGGCATTCTCGCCGGCTCGATCCTCGTATTCGTTCTGACCATCAGTGCTCTTGTGACACCACGCATGTTGGGCGGGCCGACCTACAAGGTCATGGCGACGCTGATCTATGATGAGTATATGCAGCTTCTCGATTGGCCGAGCGGATCGGCACTGTCATTCGCGTTAACGGCCATGGCTATCGGAATCATCTGGCTGTCGAGCCGGTTGACCAAACGATGGGCGGGCATGGCATGAAGGCAGATGGCGAAACTCGTCCAGGCCTTGGCGTGACGATTGCGGCCTTTGCCGTGGTTCTTTTTCTGCAGATCCCGGTGATCGTCGTGGTCCTCGCGGCGTTCTCCACCACGTCCTACCTCACAATTCCGCCACAAGGTCTGACGTTTGCCTGGTTCGGCAAGGTGCTGAGCGATCCGGCCTATCTCTCAGCCATCCGGATGAGTCTGATCCTGGCCTGTGGCTCAACCGCGATCTCGCTGGCACTCGGGGTGGCATCAGCCTATGCCTTGTTCCGCAAGTCGATCCCTGGGTCGGAGGCGATCATCGCCTTTCTCATGGCACCGCTGGTTCTGCCAGCGGTCGTGATCGGTGTCGCGCTCCTCCAATTCTACAGTCTGACAGGATTGCGCGGCAGCTTGGTCGGCCTCCTTCTCGCGCATGTTGTCATCACGGTTCCATATATCGTGCGCTCGGCACTCGCGAGCCTAAGCGGGCTCGACCTTGCAGTCGAGGAGGCCGCACGCGTGCTCGGAGCCAGCGGCTTCGAGGCTTTCCGCCTCGTTACCCTGCCGCTCATTCAGCCCGGTCTCGTGGCAGGCGCTCTCTTCGCCTTCATCACCTCGCTCGATAATGTTCCCGTGACCATTTTCCTGATCGGCGCCAACCAAACGACCTTGCCGGTTCTAATTTTCTCATCCGTCGAAATGGGCGTCGATCCGAGCGTCGCTGCCATCTCGACACTGCTCATCGTCGCAACAGGAATCATCCTCCTGCTCGCGGAACGTCGCGCCGGCTTCCATCGCTTCGTCTGAAAAGAGTTCATATTATGCCGTTGACCAGCAAAGGCTTCCCGCTCTTCCTCACATTCGATCTCGACGCTGAGACCATGTGGACCGCGCGGGACCCCTCCTATGCCAACCGGCCGATCCTGATGTCGCAGGGAGCCTATGGCTGGAAGGTTGGAACCGGACGCATTCTTGACCTTCTCGATCGTTACGGCATCAAAGCCACCTTCTTCGTTCCCGGTCTTATCATTGATCAGCGCGAGGGACTGATCGAGGAAATCTTGAAGCGCGGTCACGAGCTGGCGCATCACAGCTATTCTCACGCGTGGATCCTGTCACTTACGCCGGAGCAAGAGCGCGAGGAGATGGAGAAGGGAATTCAGTCTATCAAGCGGGTCAGCGGCAAGAACCCACGTGGCTGGCGATCACCAGCGGCCGAAATCAGCTCCGCCACCATGCCGATGCTTGTCGAGTACGGCTTCGACTACTCATCCAACTTCTTCGACGACGACTCGCCGTACCTTCATACGGTCGCGGGCAAGGAGACAAATATCGTCGAGTTGCCCTTCCGCTGGGTCCTCGATGATGCCCCCTTCTTTCAATACTCCATCGTACTGCCCGGCCGCACGATGCAGGCGCCATCAGCCCTACTAGAGGCATGGCGGAGCGAGTTCGACGTGCTCTATGCTGAAGACCGCATGATGATGGTCGGCATGCATCCGCAGATCATTGGTCAGCCTTCTCGTATCAAGGTCCTTGAGGGATTGATTGAGCACGCCGTGAAGCACCCGAATGTCTGGATCGGCCGCTGCGACGAGATTGTCGACGACATGCGTCCCAGCCTGGTGAAGGCGAGAGCGGAGGCACGGCGGTGAGCGGTCTTCTGACCCGGCGGCGCATCCTGGTCACGGGAGGCGCAAAAGGAATAGGGCTCGCTACCGTCCAGCGCTTCGTGGACGAAGGAGCGAAGGTTGTTGCGCTCGACCGGGACGTGTCTGCACTGGCGTTGCTGGCACAATCACCAGCGAATCACTCCATCCATGTCGCAACGGCTGATGTTACTGACAGCGCCTCCGTGGCCACTGCCGTCACCTTCGCCGCAGACGTGCTCGGGGGCATCGACGGTGTCGTCAATGCGGCCGGAATCGACCTCGTCGCAGATCTTGAGGCAATGACGCTGGCGGACTGGGACCGCGTTCTCGCAGTCAACCTGACTGGACCAGTGAGCGTGATGCAGGCTGCTCTTCCATATCTGCGTGCTGCGGGGGGCGGCACCATCGTCAATGTGTCCTCTGGAGCGGGATTGTCGCCGCTGAAGCACCGTACGGCCTATTGCGCGTCCAAGGCCGGATTGCAAATGGCGTCGAAAGTCGTAGCCATGGAGGCGGCGACATTCGGCATTCGCGTCAACACGATCTGCCCCGGCGCGGTCGAGACGGAGTTGTTCCGGTCGAGCGTCGACCATGAACCTGATCCTCAAGCTGCTTACGAGGCCGTCCGCGCCCGCTATGCTCTGCAGCGCATCGCCTCACCCGACGAAATCGCCGCCGCGATCCTATGGCTGACAAGCGCGGAATCGTCCTATGTCACAGGGACGGTGATTGCAGTCGACGGCGGGCGAACCTTCCATTGAGGAGACTGCAATGAGCGAGAACCACGGCCGCTTCTCGGGAAAGACGATCGCCATCACCGGTGCCGCGCATGGGATCGGTGCTGAAACGGCCCGGCGCTTTCTGAGCGAGGGCGGGCGCGTCGCCGCCATCGACCGCGAGGAGGATGGGTTCGAGGATTACCGTGGTGGCTTTCCGTCGGATCGATTGATGGTCATGGTTGGCGATTGTACCGAGACCTCCGTTCTCGCCGAGTTCCACACCCGCACCGTCGCAGCCTTCGGCCCTGTCGATATCCTGTTCAATAACGTCGGCCAGAGTGGACGTGAGCGGGCAGCGCTTTTTCATGAATCCGAGGAAGACGTATGGCGCTTCGTTCTCGAGGTCTCACTGCTGACAACTATGCGCCTATCGCGACTCGTCGTGCCGTCCATGCGCGAGCGGGGCGGACGCATCATCAACATGTCCAGCGACGCGGCTCTTGTAGGTGATGCGGGCCTCGCCGATTATGCCGCGGCCAAGATGGGAATTATCGGCTTTACCCGCTCGCTCGCCCGCGAACTCGCGCCCTTCGGCGTCACGGTCAACGCAGTCGCTCCTGGCGCTATTCGTACCCGTGCTCACGACCGGCTCACACCCACTGTTATCGAGAAGATCAAGGCCTCGACCCCCGCCGGATACATCGCAGAGCCGGCAGACGTAGCTGGCTGCGTCGCGTTCCTGGCGAGTGAAGAGGCTCGGTATGTCACCGGTCAGACCCTGCTGATCGATGGCGGCCGGTGGATGATCTGACAAGAGGGCCCGATGACTGCCATTGCCGATCTCTCCGCAAAGGATCTCGCGACCGCGATTCAGACGAGGACGATTTCTCCGGTCGAAGCAGTCGAGGCAGCGCTCGACCGGATCGAGGAGCGCCGTGAACTCAATGCCTTCATGGCGATCTGTGCCGATCGTGCCCGGGAAGAAGCGCGAACGGCGGAGGCCGCCATGATGAGCGGCACCTCACTCGGCCCTCTTCATGGCGTACCGTTCTCGGTCAAAGACCTGACGAATACTGAGGGCGTTGCAACGACACAAGGCTGCGCGCTGTTCGCGAACTCGGTACCCGCAACCGATGCCGTCGCCGTCGCTCGCGCACGAAATGCCGGCGCTATTCTGATCGGCAAGACGACAACGCCAGAGTTCGGTCACAAGCCGTTCACCGAGGGCCCCTTTTTCGGACGGACGCTCAACCCATGGAACTCGAACTATACCTGTGGAGGCTCGTCCGGGGGCGCCGCAGTCGCAGTCGCAGCCGGTATGGGGCCGCTTGCACTAGGCACCGATGGAGGCGGTTCCATCCGTATTCCCGCTGCCTGCTGCGGCGTAGTGGGGCTGAAGGCGACGCTCGGTCTGATCCCGAACCTTCAGGCCCCTGATCTGTTTGGGGCGAACTCTTTCGTCGGTCCGATGGCACGCGATGTCTCTGACACACGACTGATGTTCGACGTCCTGAAAGGGCCTGATCGGCGAGACCCGTATGGACAGATTAGCGCCGTACCGGAGCGTGTGCGTGCGGACGGCGATCGTCCGCGCATCGGCTTCTTGCTCCGATGCGGCAACATCCTCGATCCGGAGGTTGAGACATCCGTCGTCGCCGCGATGAAGCAGGCCGAATCCTTAGGTATGATCGTCGAACCGATCGAACTCGACCTTGTCTCGCTCGAGTCGCATTTTCTGGTGATTTTACGATCCCTCCTGTTGGCGCGGCTAGGTTCGCATGTCGAGCACTCGCCGGAAAAGCTCGATCCGACCCTGCGGGCGACGATCGAGGCTGGGCGCGGCTATAGCGCCGTGGATCTGCATGACGCTCAGTTTGCGAGAACGAAGTGTTTCCTTCAGATCCAGGATATCCTGTCTCGTTTTGATCTGATAGCCTCGCCGACGCTCTCAGCCCCGCCGCTTCCGGTTGATCTCGACCCACTCGGGCGAATCGAGATCGCAGGGCGCGATGCGGGCACGGTCCGGGGAGCCTGGTACCCCTATACATTCCCATTCAATCTGACTGGACATCCGGCGATTTCCTTGCCCTGCGGCTTTTCCAATGCTGGCCTTCCGATTGGCCTGCAGCTCGTTGGCCGCTGGTTCGAGGAAAGCTACCTCCTTGATATTGCATATCAACTGGAGGCGGGTCTCGACTTCAAAGCTCATGCGGCGGAAAAGATGCGCTCCGAAGTTGGAATCGGGCACGCAAGGCCGTCGAGGGGATAAGCACGCTCCACAACGAGCATGCTCCTTTCACATCGTAAGGATCAAGATTAGGGCATCTCGGACCGCAGCGATCCGGCGAAGACCGCGCGTGGACAGGTCAGAACCTTGGTTTTGTGACGATCATGTTCAATGCGCTCCTGCACGAAGCCCGAGCACGTGTGGCCAGAACCGAAACCTCATCAGCCGCGATCGATCGCTTAGGCGTGGGTCCGTTTAGCGAGCGTCCATCAGCAACTCACCGGCACGAAGCTATAACTGAGATTGAGCGTGTACCGAGTACAATTACCAGTAGCTTTCCGTCTTTCGGTGCACTGACCACACATATGCCAGACGCGGAGGCGTCTCTCGGCCATGCATATACTGCGGCGATGCTCCCGCGGCTCAAAGCCACGGCGATGGGCAGGTATGTCTCGTAGGACGCTCATTCCAATGCCGTCAATGAATGCCATCGTCTCCCCTTCAGGGTCGCTATGACCGCAACGTTGCAGTCCGCTCGTAGTGCCCCGAAAGGGCCCTCACGACTACTACGCGTTGACTAAGCTACCTCGCTTGACTGGATGACCTTGGTATGTATTCTGGTCTTACCACGGTAAGAAAGAAATGTCCGCTGATCTTGAGATCACGCGGCTTAGGGAGAGTGGCGGCAAAGGGTTCGAGAAGGTCTTCGCCTTCTTGCGCGAGCGCTTGCTCGCGGGCTCTTTGCGGCCGGGTGACCGGCTCATCCCTGAACGCGATCTAGCTGCGCAGCTCGGCGTGAGCCGGCCGATCTTGCGAGAGGCTTTGCGTGCCTTGACTGTCCTCGGGGTCGTGGAGATCCGTGACCGCGTTGGCACGATCGTTCGGCGCCCCGATCTCAGCGTTCTCAATGACTTCTTTACGTTCGCTTTCGCGCAGCAATCTGAAGTCATCGACGACGTGATGCAGGCGCGTATCGCAATCGAATGTCAGGCGGTCCGGCTTGCAGCCGAGCGGGCCACTGTCACGGATTTCGAGAAGCTTCAGCAGGCGCTCGCCCGCATCATCGAGACCATTGATGACGCCGAAGCCGGCGGCGTCGCCGACTTCGAATTTCATCGCACCGTCGTGATGGCGGGAAAATCCGAAACCCTCCTCGTCCTGCATGATTCCATGTCCGGGATCCTGATGCGATCTCACCAGGGGCGCCGAGAACTCCTCCAGGTTTTCGACACGATGAAAACCTACCTGATCGAGGACCATCGCCGCATCTTCGATGCGATCGTAGGGCGCGACCCCGAACATGCGGAGAAGATCATGCGGGAGCATTTCGCGATCGGCGACGATTTCCGCCGTCGCGCAGCAATCGGCGCACCCGGAACCCGGAACGCCCCGGGACAACACGATACAAGCGAGACGCGCTGATGCAGAAAGATGCTAAAAAATCAGTCGGGTTCGTCGGACTGGGGACGATGGGGCGTGAAATGGCGCTCAACCTGCTCAAAGCGGGCTATGCCGTGTGCGCTTACGACATCCGCAAAGATGCCGTGAACGAGCTCCGCTCCCATGGCGCGACGGCTGCGGAAAGCGTGGCGGACGCAGCGAGGGATGCGGATATCGTCATTTCCATGCTCCCCGATACTCCGCAGGTCGAAGGAATCGTCTATGGCGAAGGCGGCCTTCTGCACGCACCTCCGCAGGGGCGGCTCTTCGTCGACATGAGCACGATCGCGCCTGGCGCGGTCCGGCGCATGCATGCCGATCTCAGGACCGCGGGTGTAGCGTTCCTCGACGCACCCGTCTCCGGCGGTCCGGTCGGCGCGAGGAATGCTTCCCTTTCGATCATGGTCGGCGGCGACAAGGACGCCTTCCTGCGCGCCGAGCCATATTTCCGGGCCCTGGGCACGACGATCACCCATGTGGGCGAGATCGGAGCCGGACAGACCGTCAAGCTTTGCAACCAGCTCGTATGCGCCATCAATCTCCAAGCGATCTGCGAAGCGCTCGCGCTCGGTCGCGCCTCCGGCGTTGATCTCGACCAGCTCCGGGAAGTGCTTCTCGGCGGTTCGGCCGCATCCTGGATGCTCGATAAGCTGGGTCCGACTATGATCGCCGGCGATGTATCTGCTGGCTTTCGGATCGACCTGATGATCAAGGATCTGCGCCTCGTGCAGGAACAGGCCCTCTCGCTTTCAGTTCCGCTGCCGGGGACGGCGCTCGTGACCACCCAGTATGTCGAGGCACGCGCCCACGGCGAGGGCACGAACGGCAATCAGGCTCTTTTCCGGGTCTACGATCGGATGACCAGCCGAACGCCAGCCTGATGAGGGACCGACAAGGATGAACCTCAATCTGGACTTCGGCGCCATCATCGAGCGATGGCCCACCTTCCTCGACGGGGCGCTGCTCACTCTTCAGCTCGCCTTGATCGCGACCGTTCTGGGCACGGCGATCGGAGTTCTCGGCGCCATTGGCAGGCGCAGCCGGAATCCCGTCGCTTCAAGGATCTGCGGTATCTATGTCGAGACAATCCGTAACACGCCGCTTCTGGTTCAGATTTTCCTCGTCTATTTCGGCTTGGCAAGCCTGGGGCTGAAGTTCTCCGCGTTCGCAGTCGCGGCAGCCGCTCTCACGATCAATGTCGGTGCGTACACGACTGAGATCATCCGCGCGGGCTTCGACGCCATCCCTCGTGGACAGATTGAGGCCGCTGAAGGCCTCGCCCTGTCCCGCGGGCAGATCTACTGGCACGTGATCATGTGGCCGGCGATCGAAAAGGTCTATCCGTCCCTAACAAGCCAGTTCGTTCTGCTGATGCTGGCCTCTTCCGTGACCTCCCAGATTTCGGCGGAGGAGCTAACAGCGGTCGCGAACTACGTGCAGTCCGACACCTATCGTGCTTTCGAGACCTACATTCTCGTCGCGCTCGTTTACATCGTTCTATCGCTGATCATGCGCGCTGGTTTCTGGCTGCTCGGACTTGTCATCTTCCCGCGCCGCCGACGCCTTGGCACGCTTTTGTGAGGAGGGGTCGATGGGCGGTTCCCTGAATGCCAATCACCTCATGTTCCTGGGCCACGGGGCATTATGGACGATCGGCCTGTCCCTCATTGGCTTGGTCGGCGGTGGCATCGCCGGGTTCGTCATCGCCCTCTGCCGCATCTCGCCGAACAGGGTCATACGGCTTCTCAGCGCAGGCTATGTCCAGCTTATCCAGGGCACGCCTCTTCTCGTCATCATGTTCCTGACCTACTTCGGGCTGCCGACACTGGGCGTAACGGTCTCGCCGCTGACGGCCGCCGGCGCGTCGCTCACCATCTATGTCGGCGCATATCTTGGCGAGATCTGGCGTGGCAGCATCCAATCCGTGCCACGGCCACAATGGGAGGCTGCGGAAGGGCTCGCCCTCAGCCGCTCTCAGCGGATGATGAAAGTCATCCTGCCGCAAGCCATCCGGATCGCGACACCTCCAACCGTAGGCTTCATGGTGCAGATTATCAAGAACACCTCGCTGGCCTCGGTCGTGGGCTTCGTGGAACTCGCGCGATCCGGTCAGATCATCAATAACTCACTGTTCGAGCCGTTCCTGATCTACACGATCATCGCCGTGATCTATTTCGCTCTTTGCTATCCGATCTCGCGCATCAGCCGTCGCCTGGAAATGCGCAGCGGCCCTGGCCGCCTCTCACTCGGGACCGCCTGACATGCACACGACTTTGAACGCAGCGGCGCAAGCTCCGGTCGTTTCCCTCAAGAACGTGCACAAAAGTTTCGGCACGCTCAAGGTGCTCGATGGTGTCAGTTTCGAGGTGAAGCGCGGGGAAGTCCTCGTCCTGATCGGGCGTAGCGGCTCCGGCAAAAGCACCGCCCTCCGGTGCATTGACCGTTTCGAAACGATCGACAGCGGCGAGATCACCGTGTGCGATCATCGCGTCAGCGACCCGAAGCTCGATCTGAGGGCTCTGCGTCAGGATGTTGGCATCGTCTTTCAGAGTTACAACCTGTTCCCTCACCTCACGATCGAGGAGAATATTACGCTAGCCCCCTGTTCCGTGAAGGGTATCTCGAAGGCCCAAGCGAAGGAGCAAGCGCGGTGGGTCCTTTCCCAGGTCGGCCTGGAGGACAAGCTTCACCAGTATCCCGAGCAGCTTTCCGGCGGCCAGCAGCAGCGTGCAGCGATTGCCCGTTCGCTCGCCATGCAGCCCAAGGTGATGCTGTTCGACGAAGTGACTTCTGCCCTCGACCCGGAACTAACCGGCGAGGTTCTCAAAGTCATTGAGGCACTCGCTGCAAATGGCATGACCATGGTGATGGTTACGCACGAGATGGGATTTGCCAGAGGTATCGCCAATCGGGTCGTCTTCATGCACCGCGGAAAGGTCCACGAGACTGGACCTGCCGGGATCCTGATCTCACCCGCAACACCGGAACTTGCCCAGTTCGTTGGCACAGGGCTCTAAACGAAAACCAAGATCGAGGGAGATAATGAAGATGATGAAACGCCCAGTTTCTGCTGCTGTATTGGCTATGACGTGCATGGTGGCGCTCGGTACCACAGCCGCACAGGCCGACCTTCTCGATGACATCATGAACGCGAAGAAGATCAGGATCGCAACCGACATGGCGATCCCGCCGTCCGGCATGATGGATGCCAATCTCAAGCCGACGGGATCGGATGTGGAGACGGCTCAGCTCCTTGCGAAGGATCTGGGGCTCGAACTCGAATTCGTTCAGACCACCGGTGCGACCCGTATTCCGAATATCCAGACAAACAAGGCGGATATCATCATCTCGACCCTTTCCGTCACTCCGGATCGCGCCAAGGTGATCGACTTCACCAAAGCCTATGCAGCGCTGCAATCCGTCGCCGCCTGCCTGAAAAGTGTCGAAGCAAAGTCCTGGGAAGACTTGAAAGGCAAGACCATCGCGGTCTCCCGCGGAACGACCCAGGATACCGAACTTTCGAACATGAAAGATCGGAACCTCACCCTTGCCCGCTTTGACGACGATGCCACGATGGTGACGGCCGCCGTCTCTGGTCAGGCGGACTGCGTTGCAACTTCGGCGACAATTGCGAATCAGATCGGCGTCAAAAATCCGGCCCGCGTCTTCGAGCCAAAGGTTCTCATCCGTACCTTCGATCTTGCCATCGGCGTTCGCAAAGGTGAGCCTCGTCTGGTCGAGAAGCTCAACGAATGGATCTCGACCAACTTGAAGAATGGCAAACTCAACGAGATATACAAAAAGTTCCATGGCAGCGAACTTCCGCCGGAAATGCGGGGCTAAGCCCTAAGAATTCGAGTGGTGCTCCGGCACCACTCACCCTTCAAGGATCAAGGAAAGGCTCTTCAATGCGCGTCGTAATCGGGTCGGATCATGCCGGATGGCCCCTCAAGAACTCGGTGGTCGAACATGTCCGCTCGCTCGGACATGAGGTCATCGATGTCGGATCTTTCGATGATAAGCCTGTCGACTTTCCGGACATTGCCCGCGCACTGACTCAGAAGGTGAAGTCTGGCGAAGCCGATCGCGGCATCATGGTCTGCGGGACCGGCGTCGGTGCGTCGATTGCCGCCAACAAAGTCAAAGGAATTCGCGCGGCCGTTTGCCACGATATCCACTCGGCGCATCAATCCGTTGAGCATGACGACGTCAATGTCATGTGCATCGGCGCCAAGATCGTGGGATCCTGGCTCGCAGAGGACCTTGTCGCGTCCTACCTTTCGGCGACATTCTCGACTGATGAGGATTGCCGCCGCCGGGTGGAGAAGCTCCACGCGATGGATGCCGAAGGGTGAAAACGACCAATTTCTAAGTTTCGAGGGAGCGCGTGTGACATGATCCTTGTTTTTGGTTCAATCAACATCGATCTTGTTGCCCGCGTTGCCTCAATTCCACGTCCGGGAGAAACCGTTCTCTCCCCGAGCTATAAGACCCTGTTCGGCGGGAAGGGTGCGAACCAGGCAATTGCGGCAGCACGCGCATCCTTGCCGCATCGTGTGGCAATGGCAGCCTGCGTCGGCGATGACGGCTTCGGCCGATCTGCCCGCGACAATCTTGCTCGCAACGGCGTCGCGGCTGATCTTGTCGCCAGCGGCCCCCAACCAACCGGATGTGCTTTCATCACCGTGGATGAGCGAGGCGAGAATGCGATCACCGTTGCAAGCGGCGCGAACGCCTTTCTGACCGAGGCCCAAATTCGCGGTTTTCAACCGGACGCTTCGACGGTTGCAGTCCTTCAGATGGAAGTCCCCTTCGGGGCATCCCTCGATGTCGCCCGGCGGGTACGACAGGCGGGAGGCCGCGTCATCTGGAACTTCGCACCCGCTCCGCCAGCATTTCCGGCGAGTGACCTATCCGATCTGCTCGACGAGACCGACATCTTCGTGGTCAATGAGCATGAAGCCATTACGGCAGCCGGGCTCCTCGGCAGGACAGCCAGAGATTTCGAGGAAGCTGGAGCCTATCTCTCGACACGCGGCTGCACGTGCGTCGTCACGGCAGGCGCGCGCGGCGCCTTTGCGTATCATCCCGACGGGCACAGCGAGAGGGCTGCAGCAAAGCCGATCCGGCCTGTCGATACCACTGGGGCTGGCGACACCTTCGTTGGTATCCTGGCCAACGGCTTGGATGAGGCGCTGTCCTTCACGGCGGCTCTCGAGCGGGCGTGCCGCGGGGCCTCGCTTGCCTGCCTTGCCGATGGCGCTCAGGCCGGCATGCCGACGCGCGAGCAACTCGGAACGGCTTGAACCAGAGACACGGACCGGTTGGCCAAGCTCAAAAGTGACGCATCTGCCTTAATGTAGGCAGCAGGTGTTGCTATGCTGTCTCTGCCTGTGCTTTTGCCAAGGGTATGTCAATGGGAGACGACAGCCTTCAATACACGACGAAGCGGGATAATGTTCTCACAACTTTCGTCACACGAATGGTATCCGCTCCGGTTGTACACGCTATTGGATCCCGCTTAGTCAATGCGGACCACACCTCTTAGATGCCAGTCTCGATGTCGCGCTCTCCATCGTCACTCTTGTTCTGGGCTTTTATCGTCGTGGCATCCGGGATTGGTGGCTCATTAGCCTTCATCTATTCCGGCCTGTACGATGTCTCCGCTACCAGGCAGCACACACCACTAACCTACTGGGCCTTGAGCACAGCACGGCGCCAGTCGATCCACGCACATGCCGCCAAAGTATCGTCACCGCTCGACCTGACCAACGCAGATCTTGTCGCCGAAGGGCTCGTCCTGTTCGATCAGCACTGTTTACAATGTCATGGCGCACCAGGGATCGCGCCGGATGCGATCGGTCTCGGGATGATGCCCTCCCCGCCGAACTTCGCCCAAATGGGTCAGGAACTGCCGGCATCAGAGATCTACTGGGCCGTTTCAAAGGGCATAAAGCTTACAGGGATGCCCGCGTGGGAGTTCCGCCTGAGTGAGCGTGAACGCTGGGCGATCGTCGCATTCCTGAAAAGCTCTCCAGCACTGACGCCCGACGAATACCAAGCACGACGTGACAGACTGATGTCGGCGGACGAGGGACGACAGACGTCTCACGAATCGGAAACCCTCTGGAAAGCGGAAGGCGCGGTGGAGCGGGGCCGCGTTGCAATCCAGCAATACGCGTGTCAGACCTGTCACGTTATCCCTGGAGTTTGGGGCCCCGATGTGCAGGCTGGCCCCCCGCTTAAAGGCATCGCGGAGCAAATCTACCTTGCCGGTGTTCTGTTGAATACGCCCGCTCATATGATCGAATGGCTGCGCGATCCGCAGAAGGTCAAACCGCTTACCGCCATGCCGAAACTAGGCGTGACCGATCACGATGCCCGCGACATCACAGCTTACCTCTATACATTGCGGTAGAGGGCTTTCGCAGCGGTTTCCCATGAAAGGCGGCAGCACAATACGCTGAGCCGACACGATGCCTGGACGCTCCATCAGCTTATAATCGTCGTTGTTGACTACAATCTTCCCCGGTCGAGTGGTTCGGGACGCCTTCAAAGCAGATAGCAAGGTAATGAGAAGATTGAATTCCACACAAAGGAAAACAGCCTTAGCCAAGGGCGTCTCGATTCACTGTCGCAAACGACGAGTTATCCCGCCTGATCCTGGATCGCATAAGACATCGAGTCTCACGACCACCGCAAAACCGGATGCCATCTGTACCAAGTTGGGCGTCAATAATTAGTCCTTTGCCTTGAGATTGCCAGACTTGGTCTGTCAGGTTCAAGCAACAATACCTTAACGACACAAGGGCCGGGGGCAATGTGGCAGCCACTCTGCGGGATTCTGGAAGTTCGTGCGCTTCTCATAAAAGCACTTTGTCCGATAGCGCTGATCTTGATCGGCGGCGGATCCGAAGCCCAAGTTCTCTCTTCCCTCCCATCCCGATCCGATCCACTCGCCATTAAGCGCTATGCCGCTGCTCCAGTGCCGGCCTGGGCCCGCTTCTGTCGGCAAAGGCCCAAGGAATGTGCGGTGAACTCCTCCGAATTGGCGACGATCACGCTGACGCCTGAAGCTTGGGAGACACTCCTCCGGGTCAACCGCCAAGTGAACGCCACGATCAAACCCATGACCGACTTGGAGCATTGGGGGGTTGAGGATCGCTGGGACTTAGCCGAGGATGGTTACGGCGATTGCGAGGACTACCAACTCGTCAAGCGCAAGCGCCTCGTTGCGGCCGGCTTTCCCCAGCGGGCGTTGCGCATGACGGCGGTGATCGATGAGGACGGCGCACCACATGCGGTCATGATGGTACGAACCGACCATGGTGACTTCATTCTCGACAACAAGCGCAACGCGGTCCTGCCATGGCGGGAGACCGGCTACACCTACCTGCAGCGTGAAGGCAGCACAGGATCGACTTGGGTCTCGTTGGGCGGAGCCTATGCCTCACCCGTCGCTACGGCAGGCCGCTGATTGCGGTCGCCGTCAGTCTGTGGGTGTCGTCGCGCAGGGATAGAGTGCTGCCCCATCGATCAGGAACGGGTCTCAGTTTGTATTGACGACGAACGACAGATCCTTCCTGCCCTTCACTGGCGCAAAGGCGACGCTGCCACCGGTTTGAACCAGGATCGCGCGCGGTCGAAACGAGGAGTGCAGCGGTCGGCCTTAATGTTTTGGAGCCGGTCAACCATCGGAGGCTTCGCACAATTCAAGGGACATTGGATCCCCATAAAGAAGGAGGCAGATCATCTGCCTCCTTTGTGTGGCGCATCACGAATATTGCGCCGCTGACCCTTTCAGGCCGATCGTCACCGGATCGGAGGAGCAAATTGAATACCGCCCTTCGTCCAGAGGTTATTCACCCCTCTGGGAAGACCGATCTTGCTCTTTGAGCCGAGATTGCGCTCAAACGACTCACCGTAGTTTCCGACGTGGCGCACGATCCTCGACACCCAATCCGTCGTCAGACCCAAATTCTCGCCGAATTTGCCCTCGGTTCCCAGAAGGCGGCGGATTTCGGGGTTCTCCGTTTTCAGCATTTGATCGACGTTGTCCTGTGTAACGCCGAGCTCCTCCGCATTAATCAATGCGAAAACCGTCCAGCGCACGATGTCGAACCACTGATCGTCACCCTGACGCACATAGGGGCCAATCGGTTCTTTCGAAATCACCTCTGGGAGGAGCATATGCTCCTCCGGATCGGCCATCTTCAGGCGATATGAGACGAGCTGAGACATATCGGTGGAAAGCGAATCGCAACGCCCGCTCTCATAGGCCTTTACGGTGTCGTCAATTCCCTGGAAGGTGACGACATCGTATTTCATCCTGTTCGTGCGGAAGTAATCCGCAAGATTGAGTTCGTTCGTCGTTCCCTGAACAGTGCAGATGGTCGCTCCGTCAAGCTCTTTGACCGACTTGATATTGGCGCTTTCGCGGATCTGAAAGCCTTGTCCGTCGTAGTAGTTCACCGCCGTGAAGTTCAGGCCTTGGCCAGCATCCCGGCTTAGCGTCCATGTGGTCGTGCGCGGGAGCACGTCAATCTCACCGCTCTGAAGCGCTGTCAGGCGATCCTTGCTCGCCAAGGGAATGAATCTGACCTTCGCCGGATCGTTAAAGATCGCCGCCGCCAGTGCACGGCATATATCGACGTCCAACCCCGCCCAATTGCCTTGGCTGTCCGCCAAACTGAAACCCGCAATGCCCGTGCTTGTGCCACATATGAGGTGATCGCGCTCCTTGACCTTCTGAAGCGTGCCCTGCGCCAGCGCGGCGGAGCTCAATAGGATTGATCCCGCCAGTGCGAACAAGGCGGTTTTCACGGTCAGCGGCATGTCGTTTCCTCCTGCAAGAATTGTTGCGGTTGTCGTCCGCCAGGCTCCCTCTGGTGCGGCGCATTCATGGTGCCTGGAAGCGGCTTCCGAAGCATCGGATCGAAAGTGGAATTGCACTCTTTGGATCCATCCGAAGACCCTCCTTTGAAAGGGTGCATCATTTGAGCGCCCTCGAAAGGCCGCACGATGCGCTAAAGATCCATCTGTTCGTAGCGCCGGTGGGCCGTGGGCTTGGGTGTCGGATCCTCACTGATTGCGATGATTTCAGCCGGGCGACTGACCGGCTCGTCCAATCCTTCATGCCAGATCCAATAGTGGTTCTCCGGCAGGCCGTTCACGGCAACAACCTTGTGCCCTCCCGCCGCATCGATCGCGTGAATGGTCACGCGCCCGATCAAGCCGCCCTTGAGAGCACGCATGTCGCTCACGGCTTCGTAAACTGCCTCTTCGACGCTCATGCCGATTTTCATGTAAAGGACGACGGCCCGCGCCGTTCCAGCGCGTATGCTCATCTCGCCGACGCCCGTACAGGCGCATGCGCCGTATCGCGTATCCGCATATGAACCCGCCCCAATGACAGGACTGTCGCCGAGACGCCCAGGATACTTCCAGCCCCACCCCGACGTGCTTGTTCCGGCGGCGATATCGCCGTGTCTGTCCTGACCGATGAAGACCGTAGTGTCGCGACCGATCTCGGGATCGATGGCGTGTCGGCACAGGTCGACCATCGGCACGTTCGGCCAATGCTCGCGCTCACTTGCGTCGACCTCATCATTGAACCAGCGCTGCCAAGCGCTCCGGGCATGTGGCATGAGAAGATCCCCGGCTTCAGCTCCGATTTCCGTCGCGAAGCGTCTTGCGCCGTCTCCGACCAGGAACTCATGTGGGAGCTTCTCAAGAACCTGACGAGCCACGCTCACCGGGTGCAGGAAGCCTTTGAGAGCGCCGACAGCGCCCGTTCGGAGGGTTGTGCCATCCATCAAAGAGGCATCGAGCTCGACCTCGCCGAGAAGGTTGGGCCAGCCGCCACGACCAACGGTTCGAACAGTCTCATCGGCCTCGACCAGGCGGACACCGGCCTCGATCGCGTCGAGGCTAGCGATGCCTTGCGCGAGAAGCCTCGCCGTCGTCGGAATTCCCGATCGCCCTTCGTTATTTGTAACAATGATCATGAATGTCTCTCGTCACGTCGCTATTATGCAAATAGGAATTCATATCGCAAGCTATATTCAAATTTGAATATAGCTTGCATGGGCCTGAAAAGCATCGCCTTGCACGGCGCCGGCCAGGGCTGCCATAGAGGCGCAACTCCATCGGTGAATCTCAAGAGCGACTGTTACCATGATCGATTTCCGCCATATCGACGCATTCCGAGCGGTGATGAAGTCTGAGACCATGGTTCAGGCTGCCAAATTGACCGGCGTATCCCAACCCGGCATCAGCAGGCTCGTCGCCGAGCTCGAGAGACTTAGCGGCCTGAAGCTCTTTGATCGAAGCCGCGGAAGGCTTAGCCCCACACCCGAAGCCTATGCTTTGCTGGAAGAGGTCGAGCGGCGCTACGCAGGGTTGCAGGCGATCCGTGAGTTCGCGCACGGTCTGAAGGGCAGTGCGTCGTCCCCCGTCCGGTTCGGAACCGTCATGTCCTTCGGAATCGGGTTCGCAGCTCGGGCCATTGCCGCCTTCAAGACGGAACATCCGCAGATCCCGATCTCGCACACGACGGGATCATCGGCTCTCATCGCAGATCAGGTCACCATGAGAACCTGTGACCTGGGTCTCGTCACTGACAATGCCGATGTCTCATCGGTCTCCAGTTCGGTATTCGCCTCGATGGACCTGATTTGTGCAGTCCCGAGTGACAGCGCGCTTGCTAGCACCCGAACTGTTACCGCCGCTATGCTGCGGGATCAGACCATCATCGCCTATCCCCGCGAAGACATGATCCGGTGGGGGTTGACGAACGTGCTGGAGCAGGTGGGGGTCAGCTATTCGCGGGCTTCGGTGGAAACACCTTACTCGGTGAACATTTGCGCTCTCGTCCGTGAAGGAGCCGGAATCGGCTTTGTCCATCCCATCGCGGCGTATGACTTCATCGGTCACGGCGTGTCCCTACGGCGGTTCGAGCGATCACTGCCAGTCCGGACGTTGCTCATCAAGGGGATCGGATCCCCACTTTCAGCCGGGGTCGAGCAGCTCGGTGAGATTCTGACCAAGACGCTCACATCGACGGAACAGATCGTCGCCGACGCTCTGTCACCCTGATCGGCTAGTCGCACCGGACGACCCCGAGGCCGAGGGCGAATACAACAGTCCTGGCATCGTAAGGCCTCAGGAGGAGGTCACACGCGGACGGGTGAAGACGTTCCAATAGGTCAACCCAAAGCCGACGAATGCCGCGGCCCAGGACAGGCCGGCGACATGGAGGAACACATCGCTCCAGGCCGGATGAACCGCTGCGCACACCCGCGCGAGCGCTCCGGCGGTGAGCAGGATATAGAGGCCTTGCATGGTCGCCGATGCGACCAGCGGCCTGCCCGTATGCCCGAGGCTCGCCCGCGACATCACCGCCAGGGTCATGAGGCCCATCGCGCCCCCGGTCCAGGCATGAATGCCGGCTGCCCTGGGCAGAACGTCCAGCGCGGCCAGCCCCGTCAGCACGAAGCCGAGTGGCACGAAGGCATAGGCAACATGCAGGATCAGAACAAGGCGGTCGCGCCAAGTGCGCTCGCCCGCCCAGCGAGCCATCCGCACCGCCTGAAGGATGCCGGCGGCGATGAGCGCCGCTCCGGTGAGGTGCCACGCGGGCGCAGCAATCCAGGCCAGGAGCGCCACGCCGGCAGCAATCGTCGAGACCGTGTCAAAGCGCCCGACCGCTGCGGGCAGGCGGCCGGGATTTTCCCGCACAAGCCAATTGCGTGTGAAGCTCGGGATGATGCGGCCACCGATCAGCATGATCAGTATCATGACGGCGGCAATTCCGAGGCGCATTCCGTACTCCGCACTCCCCAGAACATGCGCCTCGACATGAAACGCCCCATTGCCGGCGGCGAGAACCCCAAGCGCAACGAGAACCTTGAGGTTGCGCCAGTTCCTCCCCTTGATGATTTCCCGACCCATGGCAGCCGCGACAAGCAACAGAAACGCGCAATCGACGACAGTGGCGGTTCTCCAGCCGATCCAGGCCGAGAAGGTAACGGCTAGGCGTCCTGCGATCCAGGCCAGCACGAGAACGAGCAGCGGTCGGCCTTGCAGCGGCATACGTCCCGTCCAATTCGGCACTGCCGTCAGGAGAAAGCCGGTGATCACCGCCGGGAGATAACCGTAGAGCATCTCGTGGATGTGCCAGTCACGTGGCGCGAACGACGTGGACAGCTCCAGTTCTTCGTAGAACATCGGCAGCCATGCGAGGATCGCGAGACCGGCATAGAGTGAGCCGAACAGGAAAAATGGACGGAATCCGTATGACAGGAGCGCAGGTCCCGTATAGTCGCGCAAACGAGGGATCGGAGCCATCAACGGCCTCCTTCCATGGGAGTGAAACTATCCTGGACCGTCACGGCCCCTTGCGAGACGATGTCGGTCGCGACGAATACAATGGCTTGACGGTCAGCCGCAGCAGCTGAGACGAGCACGCGCAGCTCGCGCGTGGTGTCGGGGGCAACGGCCACTGTTGCGTCCTCGCCAATGACCTCGACGGAGGCCTCCGGCAATCCGATTACCTCGAGCCAGAATATCCGCTCCACATCGGCCTTGTTATAGAGGCGCACCGTGTAGCCGTTTCTGATCCGGCCATCGGATAGCCGCACCGCGATGGGGTTGCGGTCATGAAGCACTGTAATCTTGGCGTCGCCGCGCATCGAGAGGCTCACTCCCATCAGCGTGAGGAGGGCAATAATGGAAAAGCCGAGGGCGACAGTCTTGGCCCGGACGACGCGGCGGCGCGGCGGCTCGTTCCGACGGCCACGCTCAATGTTGGTCCAGGCTTCGTAGTCGATGAGGCCGCGGGCGCGGTCGAGCTTAACCATGACGCTGTCACAGGCATCGACACACAGACCACAGTTGATGCAGGCGAAGTTCGGTCCCTGACGGATATCGATGCCTATTGGACAGACATTTACGCATTGCAGGCAATCGACACAGTCCCCGGCAGGTTCGCCCATGGCCTTGCGCTCAGCAGCCTTCTTGACGGATCCGCGTGGCTCTCCTCGATAGTCGCGGTAATTGACCGTGAGCGCCTCCGGATCCCAGATCGCGCCTTGCAGGCGCGGCCAGGGGCACATCCAGGTGCAGACCTGCTCGCGGGCGAGGCCAGCCAACGCGTAAGTGGTTCCTGTGAGAATGCCGACCCAGGTGTAGGCGATCGTAGAGGCCTGTCCGGTCACGAGTTCGCCCAGCAATGTCGGCGCATCGGCGAAATACAGCACGAATGCACCGCCCATCGCCATGGCGATGAGGATCCAGATCGCATGCTTCGCCCCGATCTCGAGAACGCGCTTCGGCGAAAGGCCAGCGCCACGCTTCTTCAGGCGCTCGCGGCGATCCCCCTCGATCCAGCGCTCAACGAGAAGGAAAAGATCGGTCCATACAGTCTGCGGACAGAAGTATCCGCACCAGACCCGCCCGGCGACGGCGTTGATCCAGATGAGGATGAGCGTCGCCAGGAGCAGGAGCCCCGTGAGATAATAGACCTCCTGCGGCCAGATCTCGATAAAGAAAAAGTACAGGCGTCCACGCTCGACATCGAAGAGCACGGCCTGGTCCGGCTGTCCGGGTCCGCGTGCCCAGCGGACGAACGGCAGCACGTAGTAGACGGACAGGCAGACGATGAGCGCGATCCATTTCAAGCGGCGATACCGCCCCGAAACCGCCTGCGGAACGACACGCTCGGCGATGACGCCCCGTCTCGGCTTGCGCAGATGAGCGCGCTCGGGTTTAAAGCTGATGTCAAGAGTGGCCATCGAATGCCCCGAAACAATGACGCCGCCGCGACAGGAAAGGCGCGGCGGCAGACTGGAAAACCGCGGGCGAGTGCGCCAGAAGCCGTTACTTCGCGGCCGTCTGGGTGGCGAGCTTGTCAAACAGGGCGCCGAAGACCTGCTTCGCCTTGCCAGGATGCACCACGGCTTTGGCCTGATCCGCATTTGTCGGTTCTCCGACCACCACCATGCCGACCATGCCCATGCCATAGTGCGGCTTGCACTTGTAGCCATAGACGCCGGGCTTATCGAACGTCACGGTGACTTCCTCGTTCATCGCGCCGACGAAGGGCTTCGCACCATCGGGGAGCATGGTCCCAACGCTCTCGACGTTGTGGCCCTTGTCCGCGGGCACGAACTTCACGGTGTCGCCGGGATTGACTCTCACGAGCGCCGGCTCGAACACCATCACACCCTCGGTGCCCTTGTTGAGCATCTTCACCTCGACCTCGGCTGCGCCAGCTGCGCCTGCTACTCCGATAGCCGCCATGAGAGCGCCGAGTACGATAACCTTTCGCATGGTCTTTCTCCTTAGATGCGAATCTGACGAGCCTCACGAGCGGCTCTCGGGGAAAGGTCATACGCGCTTGCAGACATGGGCTGTTTGTTGTGGAGCAAGGAGCACATCGTTTTCCAGATAAGAGAGCCGGCAGCGATCCTTCTGCGCTCCGAAATGCGGATTACCGACGCATGACCCGGCGGTGGCTCCGCCGCGGTTTCGGATCCGACGCGACTTCCTGGTATAGGATTCGAGCGACAGCCTCTATGTCGGCGATCACCAGCCGGCGGCGGTAGCGCCTGATCTGGCGCTGCGTCTCCCAGGCGCGAAGCGTTCTGCTGACCGTGGGCAGAGTGCTGCCGATCAAATCGGCCAAATCCTGGCGGCTCACCGGGAATGGAATTTCGATGCCCTCTCCGGTGTGCTGCCCGAAAGTCTCGACGAGCTTGAGGATCGCACGCGCCAGGCGGTGCTCGACCGGCTCGTTCGAGAGGTCTCGTAGCCTACCTTCCATTTCACGCAGGCGCGCTTCCAGGTCCCCAATGACATTGAGTCCCATATGCGGATGCTGGGCAATGAATGTCCTGACAAGCTCCGAGGGCCATTGAAGCTCAACGCCGTCCGAGACGGCAACGGCCGTGACTGGATAAAACTTGTCCAGCAGAGCCGGGCTGCCGAAGATCTCGCCGGATCTGACGTATTTGACGATTACCCGTGCTCCGCTGGATGTGGTCTGCACCAATTTCGCCGCGCCCAAGGCGAGCACATGCACTGAGCAGGCTGAATGCCCTGCGGTGAAAAGCACCTCGTCGGCGCGCACGATTCGCCGCCGAGCCTGTTTCAGCAGCTCTGCTGCAACGATGGGGTCAAGTCCTGCAAGCAAACCGATGGGCATTCCGGCGGAAGCCATACAGTCGCGTCGCCCGATGTTAGCCGGTTCCTGTGTCAGCATTTCGCAGCGAGGCATGGGATCAGAAGCGGCCGGATCAGGAGACAGCGCGGCACTTCTCCGCCTGCAGAGCTTTGATGGTTTCGTCATTGGGACAGTACCGCCGCACCGCGGTCGCCCGTCCACGCGCGAGATCGTGCCGGCAGCGCCGAGCGACCTCGCAACCGGAGCAGACGATCACCATGTCGCGCACGACGTCCGGCCGCGTGCGCCTCATTCGCTCGGGCTCGAGACCAGCAGCATGCAAGAGCTGCGGCAGCTCCTCACTGCCGTTGATGCCGCGCGCCGCGAGGCGGGCGAGTTGTTCCGTCGAAAGCCCAGCGTCCCGGGCAAGCACCCCAACTTCATTCGGTTCCAGGAAACTCAATTCCTGTCTCGCCTGTCGGTGGGACCGCCATCGTGTGAATAGAGTCATGAAGTCCATGGCAATCTCCATGCTGCTAGACAATAGTGACACAGGTTCTCTCTGTGACTTTGCTCCAGAGCAAATTGAATATGATCGCCTCGAAGATTGCGGCCCTGAGCCATGAGGCAGACTCGGATCAATGGGCAGGCTACGTTTCAGGCGGGCGGCTCATGTCTCCGGCGGTCTAGGAGCCGCCGTCTCATCCAGCCCACGGCGGCAATAGCCGACCTCGGCACATCCGGAGCATCCGAGGACCACGCCTCGTATCGGCTCATTAGCCGCATCCTTTGCAGCGTCCTCCCACTGACCGATGCTCGCTGATGGATTGTCGGCCAGTCCGCTGGACGGTCGCCCACCCGTATCCCATAGCTCAAGGCACATGAGATCCTCCCTGCTGCCCTGAAGAATGCGCAGGTTTACAGGTCGCCCGCTTTGATCTGGCGCAAACGGCACCCTCTGGCGCAAGCGGCCAGAGGGTGCCGGGGCTGATGAGGTGAGGTGCTTCGACCCTCACGGGTCCGCGCGCCGAACGGCAGCAGTGGCCTCTTGCTCCGGCTCGGCCGCAGAGGCCGATCCCCACGCGATGGCGGCCTCCAGATCGGCCAGGAATATCGTGCTATCCATACTGTGCTCGCGGCAAGCGTCGTTCACCGTATGAAAGCAGCCGATCGGGCAGCCAACACATCGCATGTTGTGGTTCAGAAAGACACGGATCGTCGAAGGCCATTGCCGCATGACGTCATCGACGAGCTGGGTAGGTTGAACAGGCATGATCGCCTCCAAGCTGGCATTGATGGCTCGGGTCGTGCGTTGCCCCAAACTATCAGGCTGATGGCCGATGCTCTTTGCGCAGCGACAAGAAACTGAGTGAGGTCTGCCCGAACTTCGCGTTTGTTTGAGGCAGGGCAAAGAAGACCGCGCCTCGTCCGGTCAAGGTCCCGGTATCGAGGCGGAGAATGAGGACCGCTGGGATGCCTTGCGCATCCGCTTTGAGGACCTGTTCCGCCTCGATGCTCAACTGGCCAGACGCCTGTCAGGAGCCCGGCCGTTATCTCGACCGCAGCGAAGAATTCGCAGCCCCTTACTGAGGAATGATGTCCAATGTGCAGTTGCAATGTCACCGAAACTGTCATCGATGTCCGTCAGATCATGCCACGGATGCGCCATCCGTTGATCTTCAATACCTTTGACCAGCTCGTCCCGGGCGAGGCCTTCGTGCTCGTCAACGATCACGACCCCCGGCCGCTGTTCTACCAGTTCAATGTCCAGAGGCCGGGCGAGTTCGGGTGGGACTATCAGGAAGAGGGACCAGACCTCTGGCGGGTTCGCATCAGTCGCGCCGCCTGAGGAAGTCCGGCAGCAGGCCAAGGGTGGAGTCGATCACCGCTCCACACCTTCCTCTATCCGCCGACATCCGACGCATCTCTCACGACACTATCGGCGGCTCCTCGCGGTTCGACTTTCACTGGGTGAGGAACAGGCCGAGTGCGATCACGATCGACAATGTCACGGCCGCTATGGTGCCGGTCGGGCGCAATACACCCATCCGATAGAGCATGATTGCAAAGATGATAATGAGAGGTGTCGCCATCACCAAACCAACTTGGGCGTCGCTCATCGAAAGGCTCTCCTGTGATCGCATCGGTGCGCAATCTCTATGCCTGAGAATGCACGGAACCTGTTTGTGCCAGAGCAACGAAAACCACGACCTCCGGCGGTACGAGGCGCTATCGACAGATCCGCCGAGCCGGAAGTGAGATGAACGCTGCGTCAGAAGACCGCCCCTGGGGGGCCCTCTCGGATCTACCCGGACACCCGATGATGTGGGTGCTCATCCTGACCGAGGTCGTAACCTTCGGGCTCCTGTTCGTGACCTTCGCTGTGACGCAGGCGGTTCATGCCGACATCTTCGCTGCTGGCCGAGCGCAGCTCAATCCCGTTCTCGGCGGCGTCAACACTCTCGTGCTGATCACCAGCGGCTGGCTCGCCGCCCTGGCGGTCGAGGCTCGGACTGTGGGGCGGCGCAGAACTGCGCGGCTGCAGCTTGGAGGAGCCATGGCGCTGGGGTTCGTGTTCATCGCCATCAAGCTCGCCGAGTACATCGCGAAGGCCCAAGCCGGCATCGGCCTGGAGACCGACACGTTCTTCACGCTCTATTTCCTTCTGACCGGATTCCACCTCCTTCACGTGGTGCTGGGGATTGTCATCCTTGCCGCCGTCGCATTCTCGGATAGCCCCGAGAACTTGAAGACCGGTACGGCCTTCTGGCACATGGTCGATCTCGTCTGGGTCGTGATGTACCCGCTCGTCTATCTGATTGGATAAAGTCATGGCACAGACCGCCGCGCGTCGCGTCACCCGGGCCTGGAGCGTTCTTGTCCTATTCACGTTCTTCAGTCTCGCCGCGAGCCATTCAGGTCTTTCCGGATCGATCGTCAATGGACTGATCCTCGCCGCCGCCTTTGCCAAGGGACGATGGATGCTGCTGGATTTCCTCAAACTCCGCAGCGTTCCACGAGGATGGAGGGGTCTGTTTCTCTGCTGGTTGGCGCTGGTCACCGTCGTTCCCTGGGCGACCGCCGCTCTTCCGTTGCTATGGGGCTGAAGCGGCCATTCTCTGCCGGGCTTGCTCTAGAGCAAAGAGGGATCGAGACGCTCCTGTCATCAGAAATGGGACCGCACCATCCGGTGCCTGACACGAACCCAGGGCCCGTTTCCATGTCCAGCTCCGATCACTCAGCCCTCCATTCGCGAAGTCCGCCATGACACCCACGCGCCCGCGGCGTGAGCCGCGCCTGTCACCTACCGCCTCAACAGAAAGGATCGCGTGATGGCCGAAGTCCTCACCAAATCCGCGGCGAGAAACGTGTTCTACGGGGGCTCGTTCTTCTTCTTCGCCATTTTCGTGGGCCTGACCGCCCACAGTCACTACTACATGAACACGACGTCGACCGATGTCTCAACCTTGTCCAATTCCGTCGCGCGCGGCAAGCACGTGTGGGAGAAGAATTCCTGCATCAATTGCCATTCGATCCTGGGCGAAGGAGCCTATTTCGCGCCGGAACTCGGCAATATCTGGGACCGCTGGGGCGGCAAGGAAGATCCGGCCGGAGCCCGCGAGACACTCAAGGCCTGGATGGCGGCGCAGCCGACCGGCATCGAAGGGCGGCGGCAGATGCCGCAGTTCAACCTGACCGACCAGGAACTCGACGATCTCGCCGATTTCCTCGAATGGACCAGCCGCATCAAGACCCAGAACTGGCCGCCCAACAAAGCCGGCTGAGACCAGGAGCCTTAAATCATGAAGTACCAAACCCAAAAGGTGGCCCTGCTCTATTTCTATGGAGCGCTGGCCCTGTTCCTGGCGCAGGTTCTGTTCGGTGTCCTCGCCGGTACGATCTATGTTCTGCCCAACACGCTCTCGGAACTACTGCCCTTCAACATCGTGCGAATGATCCACACCAACGCTCTGATCGTGTGGCTTCTGATCGGGTTCATGGGCGCAACCTACTACCTGATCCCGGAGGAGACCGAGACCGAACTCTTCAGTCCGCTTCTCGCGAAGGTCCAGTTCTGGATGTTCTTCATCGCCGCGGGCATCGCAGTCGTCGGCTACATGTTCAAGATCCATGAGGGCCGCGAGTTTCTCGAGCAGCCCTTCATCATCAAGGTCGGCATTGTCGTCGTCTGCCTGATGTTCCTGTTCAACATCACCATGACTGTGCTGAAAGGGCGCAAGACGGTCGTCACCAACATCCTGCTGTTCGGGTTGTGGGGCGTTGCGATCTTCTTCCTGTTCTCCTTCTATAATCCGTCGAATCTCGCCGTGGACAAGATGTATTGGTGGTACATCGTGCACCTCTGGGTCGAAGGCGTGTGGGAGCTGATCATGGCGTCCGTCCTCGCCTTCCTGATGATCAAGCTCAACGGGATCGACCGCGAGGTGGTGGAGAAGTGGCTCTATGTCATCGTCGGCATGGCGTTGTTCTCCGGCATTCTCGGCACGGGCCACCACTTCTACTGGATCGGCGCTCCCGGCTACTGGCAGTGGATCGGCTCGCTCTTCTCGACGCTCGAGGTTGCTCCGTTCTTCACCATGGTCGTCTTCACCGTGCAGATGACCTGGAAGGCGGGCCGCCGTCACCCGAACCGCGCGGCGCTCCTGTGGTCCATCGGCTGCTCGGTCATGGCGTTCTTCGGCGCCGGCGTCTGGGGCTTCCTGCACACTCTGTCGTCGGTGAACTACTACACCCACGGCACGCAGGTCACCGCCGCGCACGGCCACCTCGCCTTCTTCGGCGCCTACGTGATGCTCAACCTCGCCGTCATGGCCTATGCGATGCCGCAGATTCTCGGACGCAATCCCTACAACCAGATGCTGAGCATCGTGAGCTTCTGGATCATGTGCACGGCGATGTCGGTGATGACCTTTGCGCTCACCTTCGCAGGCGTCATCCAGGTCCACCTGCAGCGCGTGCTCGGCCAATCGTACATGGAAGTCCAGGATCAGCTGGCACTGTTCTACTGGATCCGCCTCGGCTCGGGCGTCTTCGTCCTGATCTCGGCGCTGATGTTCTTCTACGCCGTGCTGGTTCCTGGGCGCGAGACGCCGTCGCGCCTGGCCCAGAACCTGCAGCCTGCCGAGTGAGCCTGATCGGGGCGGCTGTCTGAAGACCGCCCCGACTTCCCTTTCATGAGGATTTGACCGATGAAGCCTCTTCTGCAAGCAATTCCCGAGCCTGCCGTCGAACTGCCCTATTACGTGCCCGCCGGAAATGAGTGCGCTCTTTTCGAACTCGCATGGCGCAAGCGCCTGCCGCTGCTTCTGAAAGGTCCGACGGGCTGCGGCAAAACCCGATTTGTGGCGCATATGGCGACGAAACTCGGTCTTCCGCTCCATACCGTCTCCTGCCATGACGATCTCACGGCCGCCGATCTCACCGGTCGCTATCTTCTCAAGGGCGGCGACACGGTTTGGGCCGACGGCCCTCTCACTCGCGCCGTGCGGGAAGGCGGCATCTGCTATCTCGACGAGATCGTGGAAGCGCGCAAGGACGTGACCGTCGTGCTCCATCCGCTCACCGACGACCGGCGCATTCTGCCGCTCGATCGGACCGGCGAAGAACTTCAGGCGCCGGATTCCTTCATGCTGGTCGTGTCGTACAATCCCGGCTACCAGACCCTGCTCAAGTCCCTGAAGCCGTCCACGCGCCAGCGCTTCGTCGCCATCGAGTTCGACTTTCTCCCCATGGACCACGAGATTGCCGTCGTTGCGGCCGAGAGCGGCCTGTCGGCAGAGCGTGTGCGTCCGCTCCTGGTCCTGGCCCGCCGCCTGCGAGCGCTCAAGGGACAAGACCTGGAGGAAGGCGTCTCGACGCGCCTCCTCGTCTACGGCGCCTCGCTGATCGCCGCCGGCGTCTCGCCGGAAGAAGCCGTGACGGCTTCCATGATCGAGCCGCTGACCGATGACGCCGACGTCAAGAAGGCTCTCGTCGAAGTGGCCTGCGCCACGCTTGCCTGATCCAGAGAACCGCCATGCTCGACTTTCTTGAACTCGAAGAGACCGTCGGCCAGCTCTGGCACCGGCTTGTCGGACGTGCCGTCACCTATCCGCGTCATCCCGAGCATGGTGTCTCTCTTGACGAGGTCCGCGGATATCTCGCCGTCGTCTTTCGCGGCCTCGGGGGCGAAGCCGGGGTGCAGTTGGCGGGAATGGCATCCCGTGCGTCGTCCCATCGGCTGAACTTCCGTCAACGCATCGGGATCGCGGAAGAGAGGCTGGAGCAGCCGGGGCGCGACACGGCCACCCTGTTCCTGCCGCCGAAGATCGAGATCTTCCCTTCGCGTGCATTGAATCGGTCGCTCTATCTCTGGCTTGCAGCCTATTTCGCTTATGTCCCTACGGACCCGATCATCGAAGCCGATCTTCTGCGCCGCGATGTCCTGATCCTGAGGCGGGTGCAGGAGACGACCCGCGCCATTCTGGCGGAGTGTCCTGGCCTCGAGACCGTCTACGAGCGGCTTTGCGCCGCGATGCGCGATGCGCGTCCGATCCGCCCCCTTCCCGCCATGGAGAGTCGAATTGAGCAGATCGTGCTCTCGCTCCTAGGAGACACGAAGGTCGCGCCGCCTGCGCTTTGGGATATGGAAGCCGGTGACGCAGCCCTGCCGCGTCAGGCCCCTGCGGGCTATCAGCCCTTTCTCCCCGTCCCTCTCTGGGGCGACACCTGGGTTCGTGAGATCGGCGCGCCGAACCGCAACAGCGATGATCCGGCGGCTCCGGGCAATCTTGCCGCGTCTGACACCCGCAAGCGCTTCGCCGCACGGCGCGAGGCGGACCAGACCCGGCGCAGCGACCCGTTCATCCTGAACAGGTTCGAGAAGATCCTGGCGATGGCCGAGATGGTCAATGTCAACCGTCCTTCCAACGATGACGAAGACGAGAACGCCGAAAAGGCGCTGGATGAAATGGAGGAGATCCCGCTCTCCCAGCACAAGGGAAAGCCGGCGACCCGGCTCAAGTTCGACCTCGACCTCCCGCCCGAGGCGGTCGACACCACCGCCCTCACCGCCGAGCTGACCTATCCGGAGTGGGACTATACCCGCAAGGCCTACCTGCCGAACCACTGCCGGGTGCTCGCTGCCCCTGCCTCGGAACAGGGCGAAGCCTGGGAGGCGGACGACGAGGCCCACCGGATGATCCGGCGCGTGCGCCGGCAGTTCGAGGCGCTGCGGCCGAAGCACGAGATCCTGCGGGCGCAGCCGGATGGCGAGGAACTCGACATCGATGCTCTCGTGCGCGCCCGCAGCGACCTGCTGTCCGGCGGCTGTGGCTCGGAGCGCGTTCACCTCGCCAGCAAGCGGCAGGCCCATGACTTGGCCGTGACGCTGCTGGTGGACGTCTCGTTGTCGACCGATGCCTGGGTCGACAACAGGCGCGTGCTCGATGTGGAGAAGGAGGCGCTGATGGTGCTGGCGCACGGCATGGCGGCCTGCGGTGACACCCACTCCATCCTGACCTTCACCTCCCGCCGCCGCTCCTGGGTGAGGGTCGAGACCGTGAAGGACTTCGACGAACCCCTGAGCCAGACGGTAGTGCGGCGCATCTCGGCGCTGAAGCCCGGCTACTACACCCGCATCGGCACCGGCATCCGCCATGCCACGGCCAAACTGTCCGATCGCCCGAACCGGCAGAAGCTGCTGCTGGTGCTGACCGACGGCAAGCCGAACGACGTCGACTATTACGAGGGCCGCTTCGGCATCGAGGACACCCGCCGGGCGGTCATCGAGGCCCGGAGAGCGGGCGTGACCGTCTTTGGGGTGACGGTCGACCAGCAGGCGCAATCGTATTTTCCTACCCTCTTCGGCCGGGGCGGCTACGCCATCATCGGCCAAGTGGCGAAACTGCCCTCGGCGCTGCCGGCGATCTACCGCCACCTCGTTCGCTAATGCAGCGGACACAAGACTGGGCATCTGCGTCGCGTGAAAAGATACTCAAAATCAAAAGCCTGAGGCCTTGGATATGGATCCGATCTCATGGCCGATGCTGGAGCCGTTTCCACGAGCGTAGAATCAGCTGTTCTCTTTGCCTCGCCGTATTTTCTGCCGCCAAACAGGTCGAGTTGGTCTGATTTTTTTCCACCAACCATGCCTAGAAAATTGGCATGCATTCAAACCAGGCTATAATTTTTCGTTTGCGCTCTTGCCTTAATCGGTCCAAGCGAACGCGAGATAAGCTAAGCCGATCTGATCATCGCGGGACTGCGGGGCGTCAACGTAGCCTTATTGTCTGCAGGTTTTCCCCTAAGGCAGGAGAGGCATTCTGCTTAGGAAAGGCCTGATGGACTGAGCGAGAATCACAATCGCTCTTGCGGGTTGCACACGGCTCAAAGGTCCGGATGTCGTCACTGCATTGGGATGGCCTCCCAGGTTGCGACGATTCCGAGCACCGGGAAGCGGCCTGTTGGACAAACGTTGTGACATCCACAGGAGTGGAGATTTCCGGTGATGTCTGCGTAAGCCTCTGATGCGCAAGGATGATCGAGGCTGGACCTCCGAGGATGGCGGCGGCTATGAGGCCATGAAGGATTTTTCCCATCGGCATACCTCGGACCTTCATGGTTAAGGCGAAGTTAACCGATATCTCCTGCAATGACAGCAGGGAAGGATCTCGCGCAACCTGCGCCATTCATTTTGAGGAAGTGAGCACATGACCAAACGTCCAGAACACGAGGACGAAAACGCAGAAACCAACGGGAAGCCCAGCACGCCACAACTGGATCGGCTGGAGAGGCTGGCCAGTGCGGCGGCCAATGCTGCTCAGGCGAAGCAGTGGAGGGCGCGCAAGAATGGTTTGCATCAGGAAGAGGAACCGTCTGAGGTGCGCAACCTCAGTCATGATGATGAAGCCAGAGCGCAAGCCGAAGAAGCAATGCGGCAGATGATGGCAAAACCACAAAACAAACGGCGCGGCCGAGTTTGACTCAGCATCCGACGCTTTAGAGGCTCTCTAGGAGTTTCTGATAGGGAGCGCGCCGTTCCCGATACTTCCGGAGCAACTGAGCCTTGATAAAACTCTTCTGCTCGATCTCGAGATCGCAGCAATCAAGGTTCAGGATCTCCTCACTGCACTGGTAATCCATGTTTGTTAATGTGCGTGATATCCAAAGTATTTTTAGATCGCGTTCAGTGATCATCCTCTCTGAAGATGATTTCTTGAAGTGATTTTGCGCCAAGGGAGAGCGTTTGGTCGACATGATAACCCTGCCGATATTCTGATTCTGACAGGCAGGATACCGATTCGATCGTTCAGGCGGCAATCAGTGTACCGCGGGCTTGCGGGGTAGTTGGCACATCTCTGTGTGGGTACTCCGAGGGAGTACACGGTTCCCTGAGGTGATGGAAAGGCTCGGAACCGGTCAGCGTGTGCAAGTCGGGCAGTTTCGAACTCAGCGAACGCATTTGGACCTCACGCAGTGTCCTGTAGCTCAGGCCCTTAAGCATCCCATTATGCTGCTCGCAAATCTTCCCCTGCGCCTCATCGTGAACCCAGCTTCATTTGATCTCGCACGGGTCTGCCGGGCTCGGGTAACTGCGGGCAGGATCATTCAGCCTGCGAGAGCAAACCCTTTGCGTATAAAGGATTTCACACTTCGGCACCCAATTCACCTGACCTTTATATCGGCTCTCAGCAAAGATTTTGACAAGAAGCCTTTAACCGGTGCTGCGCAAAGATCCTCTCGACGAGGAGGATCCCATGCATCCCAATCAACGGCTCGCCCAATTGTGGCTGGATGCGCTTGCGACCGAGATCGGCGCATCGATGGGCACGATTGAGACCTACACCGACGATCTCAACTGCTATCTGGCGTGGCTCGACGAGCACAAGCTCGTGCTCGTCGATGTCGGCCCGGAACAGGTTCGCACCTACATCGCCGCTCTCGATCAGCGCGGGTACGCCGGATCGACCATCGCCCGTCGCATCACGGTGGTCCGGGGACTTCACCGTTTCCTGATGGCCGAGGAGCTTGGCTCCCGCGATCCGACCGCCACCCTCTCGGCCATGAAGCGGTCGCGGAAGCTGCCCTTCGTTCTCTCAATCGGCGAGACCGAGGCTCTGCTGGAAACGGCCCACGCGCTCGCCGCCGACCCGTCGGTCGGTCTTTACCGCCAGGCCGGATATGCGCGCCGCGCCGCCCTGTTCGAGACGCTCTACGCCTCCGGCATGCGCATCAGCGAGGCGCTGTCCCTGCCCTCCGACGCGGCTCGTCCCGGCACCCGGATGCTGATGGTCCGCGGTAAGGGCGACAAGCAGCGCCTCGTCCCCCTTCATCCCCGCGCCGTGGAAGCCATCGCCCACTGGCGGAAGCTGTCTGCGGCCTATTCGGGAGGGGAGCCATCCCCCTGGCTGTTCCACTCGGTCAGGAACGGCGCCAAGGCCCTGACGCGCCAGGCCGCCCTCCTCGAAATCAAGGCCGCCGCAGCGGCGGCAGGGCTCGCCAGCCCGGACCGCGTGTCCCCTCATGTCCTGCGCCATGCCTTTGCCACCCACATGCACGCTGGCGGCGTCGATCTGAGGGTGTTGCAGGAGCTTCTGGGCCACGCTGTCATCGAGACGACCCAGATCTATACCCATCTCGATACGTCCCGCCTCAATCAGATGGTCCGGGATCTTCACCCCCTCAACGTGCAGGAGCAGGATGAGCCCGGGAGCACGGTCTGAACAGCAGGAGCATCCCGCTCCGAGACTGGATCGTGATTGCCGTTCCAATCCTTCAGCCTGCCTTGCAGCAGGACGGAACTCGACAACATCGTTTCTCTCCTCCAGAAGCAGCCATCAATGCGCTGTTGAGAAATCCGAATGGCCCAGCATCACCTTATCGCCTCCCCCGAGACTTGCCACTGGGGCTACTTCGATGCCCGACAGCCGGCTGCCCTGACCATCCGCAGTGGCGATCGGGTCACGATCGATACGGTGAGCGGAGGCCCGAATGTCCTGCCGCCGCAAGGCTTTCATGTGCCTCCTGAGCTTCTTGCCATCCATGCGGCCGAACCGGGATTGCCGTTCGGCCCCCATATTCTGACCGGCCCTGTCGCCATCGAGGGCGCGGAACCGGGCGATGTGCTGGAAATTCGCATCCTGGACATCAAGCTCCGCCAGGATTGGGGCTATAACTTCAGCAGCCCCCTCGCGGGCACTCTACCGGACGATTTCGCAGCCCATCACCTCATGCACATCCCCCTTGACCAGGATCGCCTCGTCGGGCGTCTTCCCTGGGGCCTAGAGCTTCCGCTACGCCCATTCTTCGGCGTGATGGGCGTCGCGCCGCCACCGGAGTGGAATCGCTGCACGTCGGTCGTCCCGCGCGCGTTCGGCGGCAATCTGGACAACAAGGAACTCACACCCGGGGCGTCGTTGTTTCTTCCTGTCTTCGTTCCCGGTGCCCTGTTCTCCTGTGGCGACGGCCATGCCGCGCAAGGGGACGGTGAGGTGAACGACACGGCGATCGAGACCGCCCTGTCCGGCACTTTCGAGCTCCTGGTCCGCAAGGACCTACCCTATACCTATCCATGCGCCGAAACGCCCACCCACGTCCTGACGTTCGGGATGGACCCGGATCTCGACAGATGCGTCGAGCGGGCGCTGCGAAACATGATCGCGCTGATCGTGGAGCGCCGCGGCCTCTCTCGCGAGGACGCCTATGCTCTGTGCAGTATCGCAGCCGATCTGCGCGTGACACAGATGGTCAACCAGCACAAAGGTGTGCACTGCATGCTGGAAAAGCGGCTCCTGGAAGGGTGAAGCCGCATCATGTGAATGATCTCGATGCGGCCCTTCGAATGGCCGTCGACGATCCGTTTCGGTTGAACATGCCGTTGGGGAAGAAGGTCAGACGCCGCTCTTCGCGGTCGTCCCGTCACCACGGAGGGCCATCCTCGTCTATCCGGCGTTTGCGAGAAACTGCCGAATTTCGTCGGCCAGCCAGTCGCGCACGGCACAGACCTTGGGGTGCTCCCGATTGTCCGGACGATAGACAAGGTCGTAGCCGCGTTCGGACTTGAGTCGAAGCTGCGGGAAAAGTGCTATCAAACGTCCTGCGGCGATGTCCTCCGCCACCAATGCGCTGCGCCCGAGCGCCACGCCCTCCCCGCGAATGGCTGCCTCGATGACCATGCTGCCGTGACTGTAGATCGGGCCTCGACCGCTGGAGACGTCATCGACCCCGGCCATGGCAAACCATCGCTCCCAATTGGCCAGCCAGCGGTCTTCGTAGAGCAGACGGTCTTCGTGCAGCAGCCTGCACGAGGCAAGGCTCTCGACCGACGGCAAGCCACCCATGTCCGTCCGATAGGCCGGGCTGCACACCGGCGTGAGGGTTTCTTCCAGAATCCGCTCCGCGACGACGTGCGGATAGCGTCCACTGCCGTAGCGCACCGCCGCATCGACCTGGCCATTGTTCAGATCAACGTCCGTATCGGTGATGTCGAGATGAACATCGAGTTCGGGGTTGCGGGCTATCAGGCGATGCAGGCGTGGTCCCAGCCACTTGCTCGCGAATGAGATCCCCGTGCTGATGATCAATCGCTCTGCGCTTTTCGGTCCACGGAGACGCTCGGCCTCCCGCGTCAGTTCTCCCAGCAGGCGGGTCACGACAAAAAGGAATTCGGCCCCCTCGTCGGTCAGGACGATCCTCCGGGTCATGCGCCGAAACAAGGCAACGCCAAGATAATCTTCGAGGGACTTGATGTGCCGGCTCACCGCGCCGTGGGTCACGTGCAGTTCCTGGGCGGCCAGAGTCATGCTCAAGAGGCGTCCGGTCGCCTCGAAAGCGCGCAGGGTCTGCAGAGGGGGAAGCCGATCGAACATAGCGCCTTACGTGTGAGTTTGGCTCACATGTTACGTGAGAACAAATGGTTTGTCAGCCGGCACCGGCAGGCCTAGCACTTGGGAAAGCCGCAATAGCGGCGCCTCTTTTCACGCAGGCCTGTTCCATGTCGAGCCACAGCGCAGCGGGCACCCCTCCGAATCCCTCTATTTCGCCCATCGCGCACCATAACGTGGCGCCCTCCGTGCGCAGCTTTGCCGCCATGCTGCTGCTCGCCGTGATGTGGGGACTGTCCATCCCCGTCACGAAGCTCGGCCTGCTGACGCTGCCGCCATTGACGCTGACCGCGCTGCGCTTCGCCGTCGCCGTGCCCCTGTTGATGCTCCTTGTCCTCGGCAGGCAGCGACTGCCGCGGCAGGCTCTGTCCCGCCTTGCCGCACTCGGGGTATTGGGCATCGGCGTGGGCCAGGTCGCCCAGACCTTCGGTGTGGCCGGTACCTCGGCCTCGGTCGGCACCATCATCTCGGCCACCATTCCGGTCTTCATCGTGGTTTTCGCCGCGTTTCGCCTCAAGCAAGCCGTATCGGGCCGGCAGAAATTGGGGTTGCTGGCGGCCTTCGGCGGCATTGCGCTGGTTGCGCTGGGGCATGGGGAGGGAGCGACGGGCCTGTTCGATTCCAGTGTGAGCGGCGCAGCCTGGGTGCTGCTGTCCGCACTGACGATCGCGTTCTATTACGTCTGGAGCGTCGAACTCACCGAGCAATACGGCGCCGTCGCCGTGGCGGCCTGGAGCACTTTGTTCGGCTTCATCGCATTGCTGCCCTGGGCGGGCTGGGAAATGTGGCTCGTTCCGATCCAGATCACAGGCCAGGCCCTGGCGGTCGCAGCCTATCTCGGTCTTGCAGTGACGGTTGCAGGCCTGTTCCTGTGGCTGAAAATCCTGCGCGTCGTCCCGGCCCGGATCGCGGCGAGCGTTCAGTACCTTCAGCCGGTCATCGGCGTCGCCGCTTCATCTGCGATGTTCGGCGACAGGATGGGGCCTCTCTTTATTGTCGGCGTCATCCTGGTCCTGGGCGGTCTCGCGCTGACCATGAGCTCCGGCAGGAAGGCGGGCCAAGCGATTCCGCGGTGAGCGCGACGGGGGCACGCCCTTTGGATATGAATCTTGCCCGATCTCTCTATCCGATGGCCGCCGCCCCGCGAACCGGGGACGGCAGCGCTTTGTTGCCGGCGATCTTGTTCCTGATCGCCGCTGGCGGAATCAGGCGACCCGCTTCAAGGCTCCAGACAACGTCTCGATGAGGGCATCGACCTGAGAGGTCTCGATGATCAGCGGAGGCGACAGAGCAATGATGTCGCCGGTGACGCGGATCAACAGGCCTTTCTCGAAGCAGTCGACGAAGGCATCGTACGCTCGGCCTCCCGGAGCGCCCGCGCGGCTTTCCAGCTCGATCCCCGCGATGAGACCGATGGTCCGGATGTCGGCGACATGCGGCAGTCCCTTCAGGCTATGGATCGCATCGTGCCAGTAGCTCTCGATCTCGGATGCCCGGGTGAGCAAGTCTTCCTCGCGATAGATGGAGAGCGTCGCCAGGCCCGCGGCGCAGGCGGCCGGATGGCCCGAATACGTATAGCCGTGGAACAGCTCGATCTGGCTTTCGGGTCCGTGCATCAGCGCATCGTGAACCTTCCGGCTGGCGAATACGGCTCCCATGGGAATGGCGCCGTTGGTCAGGCCCTTGGCCGTGGTCACGAGATCCGGAATGACGCCGAAGTAATCGACGGCGAACGGTGCGCCGAGACGCCCGAAGCCCGTGATGACCTCGTCGAAGATCAGCAGGATGCCGTGGCGGTCGCAGATCGCCCTCAGGCGCTCGAGATAGCCCTTCGGCGGAATGAGAACGCCGGTCGAGCCTGCCACCGGCTCAACGATGACGGCAGCGATCGTCTCGGCCCCATGGAGGGCGACGAGGCGCTCGAGATCGTCGGCGAGTTCGGCGCCGTGCTCGGGCTGCCCTTTCACGAAGGCATTGCGAGCCGGATCATGGGTGTGCCGCAGGTGATCCGCGCCGGGCAGCTGCGGGAACACGCGGCGGTTGTTGACGATGCCGCCGACGGAAATGCCACCGAAGCCGACGCCGTGGTAGCCGCGCTCGCGCCCGATCAGGCGCGTTCTCGTGCCCTGGCCGATGGCGCGCTGATAGGCGATGGCGATCTTCAGAGCCGTATCGACAGATTCCGAGCCGGACCCGGTAAAGAACACCCGGTCGAGACCGGCACTCGGCCCGCCCGGCGCGATCTCGGCAAGACGCTCGGCGAACTCGAAGGCAATCGGATGCCCCATCTGGAACGAGGGGGCAAAATCCAGCGTGGAAAGCTGCCGCCCCACCGCGTCGGCGATCTCGCGGCGGCCGTGACCGGCGTTCACGCACCACAAGCCCGCCGTGCCATCGAGGATCTGACGGTTGTCATCGCTCGTGTAGTACATCCCTTCCGCTCCTGCGAGCAGGCGGGGCGAGGCTTTGAACTGACGATTTGCCGTGAAGGGCATCCAGTAGCTGTCGAGCCGGAAGCTGTTGTGTCTCTGTGGAGCGTACATGTCCGAGATCCTTTCGATGGCGGATCATGGCCATGAGCGGGAGACCCCAACAAGTCCTTTTCTTTGTTCTGCTAATGCCTTGATATTGCTAACCTGGAATCTGCGTGTTTGTGTTATTCCGAACAACCGAAACACACGGCTTATGGGGATGAGATGGAATTCGATCTGGGCGGTCGGCTGCGCTATGTCCGGGGGCTGCATAACCTGTCCCAGCGCGAGCTCGCCAGGCGCGCAGGCATCACCAATTCGACGATCTCGTTGATCGAGTCCAACCAGAGCAACCCCTCCGTCGGCGCGCTCAAGCGTATCCTGGACGGCATCCCGATCGGGCTGGCGGAATTCTTCGCTCTGGAGCCCGAGAAGCCGAAGCAGGCCTTTTACCGCTCCGACGAACTGGTCGAGATCGGGAAGGGCAAGATCTCGTTCCGCCAAGTCGGCAACAACCTGTTCGGCCGGGCGCTCCAGATCCTCAAGGAGCGCTACGAGCCCGGCGCCGATACCG
Source organism: Microvirga sp. HS2 (assembly GCF_055792805.1). NCBI lineage: Bacteria > Pseudomonadati > Pseudomonadota > Alphaproteobacteria > Hyphomicrobiales > Methylobacteriaceae > Microvirga > Microvirga sp. HS2. Next base: position 50,953 of record NZ_JBVVAJ010000007.1, on the reverse strand, counting down.
GCAAGGTTCCCCTGACGCATCAAGGCGAAGAGGGCGGCATCATCCTGAGCGGACGCCTGGAAGTCACCGTCGACGACGAGCGGCGGATCCTTGGGCCGGGCGACGCCTACTACTTCGAGAGCTGGAGGCCGCACCGCTTTCGATGTGTCGGCCCGGTGCCCTGCGAGGTCGTCAGCGCCTGCACGCCGCCGACGTTCTGACCATCTTGGTCAGATCGATGGGTTTGAAGAGGCAGGGCCCTGTTCAGGCGGCCTGGAACCGCCACTCGTCCCTGTAGCGATCGACCGCGAGGTCCGTATGGGACACCTCCGGCGCCCGGCGGGAGATGAGGTCGGCAAGCACGCGGCCGGAGCCGCAGGCCATGGTCCATCCCAGCGTGCCGTGTCCAGTGTTCGTGTAAAGGTTCCCGTACCGGGTGGGGCCCACCACGGGGGTGCCGTCCGGCGTCATCGGCCTCAGGCCCGTCCAGAAGATCGCCTGCCTGACGTCGCCGCCCTGCGGGAACAGGTCGGTGACCGAATGCTCCAGGGTCGCCCGCCGGGGCGCCCGCAGGCGCTGGCTGAAGCCGGCCAGCTCCGCCGTGCCGCCGACCCGGATCCTGTCGCCCAGGCGAGTGATCCCGACCTTGTAGGTCTCGTCCATCACGGTGGAGACGGGCGCCGCGTCCGGATTCGTGACGGGCATGGTCAGGGAATAGCCCTTCACCGGGTAGACCGGCAGGTGGATCCCCAGGGGCTTCACCAGCTGGGGCGTGTAGCTGCCCATGGCCGCCACATAAGTATCGGCGGTGAGCACCTCGCCGCCATTCACCTGAACGCCGGAGATCCGGTCGCCTTCGGTGAGCAGCCTCTGAATGGACGTGCCATACCGGAACCTGACGCCCAGCCCCTCGGCGATCGCGGCGAGACGCTGCGTGAACAAGTGGGCATCACCGGTCTCGTCGCCGAGGAGGCGCAAGCCCCCGGCCACCTTGCCTTTGACGAGGCCCAGGGCCGGTTCGACAGCGACGCATCCGGTGGGATCCAGGATTTCGTAGGGAACGCCATAGGCGTCCAGAACGGCCGTGTCCTCGCCGATTCCGTCGAGCTGCTTCTGAGTGCGGAAGAGCTGGAGCAGCCCCTTCTCCCGATGATCGTAGGTGATGCCGGTCTCCTGCCGCAGCTCGCGCAGGCAATCCCGGCTGTACTCCGCCAAGCTGACCATCCGGCTCTTGTTGCGCCGGTAGGCCTCCTCGGTGCAATTGGCCAGCATATGGGCGAGCCAGCCCCAGAGGCGCAGCTCGGTGCGGGGCCAGAGCACCAGCGGACGGTGCTTCATCAAGAGCCATTTCATGGCCTTGACCGGGATGCCCGGAGCGGCCCAGGGCGCGGAATAGCCGGGCGAGACCTGTCCCGCATTGGCAAAGCTCGTCTCCATGCCGGCGGCGGGCTGGCGATCCACCACCGTCACCTCATGGCCCTGCCTGGCGAGATAATAGGCGGACGTGACGCCGACGACGCCGCTGCCGAGAACGAGAACGCGCATGGTTCCTGAACCTCACGAAGGAATGGAATGACGGTGGGAGCGGCCGGCAGCTGTCGACGGCGGGACTGAACGGGTCACGGCAGGAAGCGTCGAACGGAGAAGCGGCACGGGGGGCACCTCAAAGGATGACCTAAGGTGACGTAAATCGTCGCGAAGATCCTGCCGAAGCGTCGCAGACTTCGCGTATTTGCATGGCTTCGCCGTCATAAAATTCGATTGAATCGAACTTTCTTCCGCCGTTGGCCGCGCCCGCAAACTTCCGCAAGGGAAGATCGAGCAGGACATGGGACGGCCGCTCGTGTCTTCGGCTGAAAGCTAAAGGTCCGGCGGCTTGATCACGGCCCGGATCGCGAAGCTCGATTGGATGCGGGCGACGCCGGGCAGGCAGGACAGAACGTCGGTGTGAATGCGCTCGTAGCTCGCCGCATCGGGGACGGTCACGCGCAGAAGGTAGTCCGACGTCCCGGTCATGAGATAGCACTCCCGGATGTCGGGACATTGGCAGGCGGCCTTCTCGAAGCGCCTGAGATACTCGTCCGTCTGGCGCTCCAGGGTGATCTGCACGATGACGACGGTCTCGGGCGCGGCGGTCCTGTCGTTGATGAGGGCGGAATATCCGCGGATCGTCCCGCTTTCCTCGAGAAGCCGCACCCGGCGCAGGCACGCCGAGGGAGACAGCCCGACCTTCTCGGCGAGGTCGGCATTCGTGATGCGCCCGTCGGCCCGGAGAATGCTGATGATGCGCTGGTCTATCGCGTCCATGGCGGCTCAAGGATCGGTAACGTCGAACGGCTTCGACACAGAGGCGTCATCGCATAGCGCCATCGCCGGCGCAAAGCGAGCGATCTCACGTCGTGCTCAGCAGATCGGAGCGGAAGGACGCGTCGAGGCGCTGCATGAAACTTTCCGCGCAGCACATGTGCTCGCGCATGATCCGGCTGACGGCGCGGCGGTCCTTGGCGCGGAAGGCCGCCACGAGATCGCGGTGGCTCGTCACGTTGTGCTGGCCGAAGGCCTCGTGCTCGTCGTAGCGGTCGCTGCGGAATTCGACGAGGTCGCGCAGGAGACCGTTCAAGAAGCGGCAGATGAAGGCGAGCAGGGGATTGTCGCAGCTCTCGCAGAGGATGTCGTGGAACTCGATCTCGAGCCGGCGGCCCGCGACCCGGTCGCCGCTGTCGCGGGCTTCGACGCATTGCTCGATATTGGCCTCCAGCCGCTTGAGCTGATCCTCCGTCAGGCGGCCGACGACGCTTTCCGCGAGTGACACTTCGAGGCTGCGCCGGAGCACGTAGATCTGCTCGAAATCGAGAACCTGGAAATGGAGATAGCTGCGCAGTTGCTGCATCGCCGCGTCGATGGACACGGGCTGGATCTCCGCGCCGCCGTTCGGGCCGGTCTGCATCTTCACGAGGCCCTGCACCTCCAGGGCCTTGAGCGCCTCGCGGAGCGTGCCCTTCGCGCAGCTGTAATGCTGCATCAGCGTCTTCTCGTTGGGCAGCCGGTCGCCCGGCTTCAGGCCCTCGCGCGCGATCCAGCGCCTCAGGTCCTCGGCTATCTGGTCCGAGAGCTTGGTGCGCTGCATCCGTCCGCGCCCGGGGGCCGGGACGCTTTCCCTGTCGTGTGTCATAGTCGAGCCGCCTCAGGTCTCCACGGGATGTCTTCCCGGAGAGGGTATACCGGACGGGCGAGCTTTTCGAAACGGAATAACTTATAATCCGAGCTCGTCACCCCGCGGCTCGCGCATTCGATGACGGCTCTCGCGATGGGCTCGAAAACGGGGCGGCAATACATGCGCGATTTCAGGATCAGGGTGCGGCACGCATGGGGATCGAGACCGACGCTCGTGAACACGGCGAGGTCCCACGGCTCGTGGGGCAGCTCCGTGACGAGCACCCGCGCGCGGCCGGTATCCAGCACGGCGGCCCGCCCCATCAAGCAGCGCATGCCCGTATAGGTCGGCCCGCTGATCGTGTATTCCCCGTCGCCCAGAACGCGCACCACGCCTTCGAGCCGCAGCGGTTCCTTGGAGACGCCGATGCGCGGCATGGCCACGCGGTTGCCGATTCCGATCTCGATCCGTGCGCCGACGCCCGCCGCGATCATCGCCGCGACAGCTTCCGGATCGCAGATCGGACCGGCGATGATGTCCTCGAGCCCCTGCGCCAGCGCCTCGCCGAGCACGTCCATGGTGTCGCAGGTGCCGCCGGACATGCAGTTGTCGCCGTGATCGAGCAGAAGCACGGGCCCCTGCCCCGCGCCCTCGCCCGCGGCGCGCGCCGCGGCGACCGATTGCCGAAGCGGCTCCTCGTGATAGACGAACTCGGCGCGGCGCTCCCACAGAAGCCTGCCCATCTCGCGCGCGACCTCCGCCGCGAGATCAGACGTTTCCGCGACCGTGATCACCGAGACGCCGGCTTCCGGAATATCCGCGATGGGAAAGCCGCCGAAGACGCTGACCGCGAGCACGCCGGGCCGCTCCTCCGCCCGTCGCGCGGCCGCGATCGCGTCCTGCATGGCGCCGGGAATTCCGGTGTTCATCTTCAGGGTATGGGCCAATTGCGGCGGATGGCACCACGCCCGCTTCGGCGCGAGCCCCTCGTCGAGCATGCGCCCGATGAGCCGGGCCACATGGGCGCCGGTCTCATGCATGTCCACATGGGGATAGGTCTTGAACCCGACCAGCACGTCGGCATTCGCGACCATGCGCTCGGTGATGTTGCCGTGCAGGTCGAGGGCGACGCCGAGCGGCACATCCGGCGCGACGGCGCGGACCCGCGCGAGAAGCTCGCCCTCGCCGTCGTCGAAACTCTCCGTCACCATCGCTCCATGGAGATCGAGGAGAACGGCGTCGCATCCGTTCCGGACCGCCTCGACGATGGCGGCCGCCATGGCTTCGAAAGCCTCGTCGGCCACGGGGCCGCTCGGGTTGGCGGTGGCGAAGACCGGCGTCACCACCTCCGCGCCGCGCGCTTCCGCGAAGGCCAGGAACGCGCCCATGGCCGTGCGGGAGCCGTTGCCGGCCTCCAGCGCATCTTGCGCCCAGCGCGGGCTGAACGACGCGAGCGGCGTCGGCACCGGCGAGAACGTGTTGGTTTCGTGATTCATGCGGGCGACGACGAAGCGCATGCCGGTTTATCCTTGTAAAGGCGCTGCCCAGCGCCGATGGGTTGTGTGCATCCGGATTCTTACTGACGCCTGTCAGCTCAGGCGTTCCGTCCCGCGCCCGTCGTAATCGAGCACGGCGCCGAGGAGCACCTGCGCCCCCGCGGCGCATTCCGCGAAGGACGTGCTCTCTTCCTCGTTGTGGCTCAGCCCGCCCGCGCAGGGCACGAAGATCATGGCGGTCGGCGCGACGCGGGCGATGTAGGCCGCATCGTGGCCCGCGCCCGAAATCATGCCGCGCGCCGGATATCCCGCCGCCTCGGCGCTCTTCCTCACGGAAGCCAGGCAGCCGGCATCGAATTTCACGGCGGGCGATTCCCAGACTTTTTTCGACTCCACGGCGAGATGTCCTTTGCCGGTCATCTCGTCGATGGCGGCCTGGAGCTTCTGCTCCATCACGTCGAGGACGCCGTCCTCGGGATGACGGAAATCCACCGTGAAGAACACCTGGCCCGGAACGACGTTGCGCGAATTGGGCTGCACCTCGATCAATCCGACGGAGCCCACGGCGGACGGCGCATGCTCCAGCGCGATGCCCTCGATCCGGTCGATGAGCCGCGCCGCGCCCACGAGGGCGTCGCGCCGCATGGGCATCGGAGTCGAGCCCGTATGCGCCTCCCGGCCGGTGACGGTGATCTCGTACCAGCGCATGCCCTGCACGCCTTCGACGATTCCGATGACCTTCTCCTCCTGTTCGAGGATGGGCCCCTGCTCGATATGCAGCTCGAACATCGCGCCGAACGGGATCGATCCGGCCTTGGCTTCGCCCCGATAGCCGATCGCCTCGATGGCGTCGCCGAAGGTGACGCCCTGGCGATCCTCCCGGCTGTCCGCATAGGCCCGGTCGAAGACGCCCGCATAGACGCCGGATCCGAGCATCGCGGGCGCGAAGCGCGAACCCTCCTCGTTGGTCCAGTTCACCAGCATCAGAGGCGCGTTCGTCTCGTAGCCGGAATCCTGCAAGGTTTTGAGAACCTCCAGGCCGCCGAGCACCCCGAGGATCCCGTCGAACTTTCCGCCCGTGGGCTGCGTGTCGAGATGGCTGCCGATGGCGATGGGAGGCAGATCGTTGCGCCGTCCGGGGCGAATGGCGAACATGTTGCCGACCTCGTCCACCATCACGGTGCAGCCGAGCCTTTCGCATTCATCCTTCAGCCAGTCGCGCACCTGCCGGTCGGTCTCCGTCAGTGTCAGGCGCGACACGCCGCCCTTCGGCGTTCCGCCGATCCTGGCGGTGTCCATCAAGCTGTCCCAGAGGCGCTGGGCGTCGATCTGAAGATTGGGAATCATTCGGTTTACCAAAACGCGGGGTCAATGGGCCTTCACGCCCAGATAGCGGTCCTTCGTCGCCTCGTCGGCGGCGAACTCGTCATGCGTGCCGTGATAGACGACGCGGCCGAGCTCCAGGATGTAGTGGCGGTCGGCGAGTTCGGTGCAGACGGCGAGGTTCTGCTCGACGAGCAGGATCGGCACTCCCGTCGCGCGGATCTTCTTGATCTGCTCGACGATCTCGTCGACGATCACGGGAGCCAGGCCTTCGACCGGCTCGTCCAGCATCAGGAGCTTCGGCGCGTTGAGAAGCGCGCGGGCGATGGCGAGCATCTGCTGCTCGCCGCCCGAGAGCTGGCCGCCGCCGTTGCGGCGGCGCTCTTCGAGGCGCGGAAAGATCCTGTAGACGTCCTTCAGCGACCAGGGCGAACCCTTGCGCTCCGCGATGCGCAGATTCTCCTCGACGCTGAGCAAGCCGAAGATGCCGCGGTTTTCGGGCACGAGGGCGAGGCCGCGCTGGGCGACCCTGTGAGGACGCCATCCCGTGACGTCCGTTCCCGCGAAGCGCACGCGCCCGGCGCTCGGCGACAGCAGGCCGCTGATGCTCTTGAGGGTCGAGGTTTTTCCGGCGCCGTTCCGGCCGAGCAGCGTCACGACTTCGCCCGCCCGCACTTCGAGCGTGACGCCCTGCAGGATATGGCTCTTGCCGTAATAGCCGTGCACGTTTTCGATTTCGAGCAATGCCGAGGTCATGCGAGATCACCCGTGATCATGTTGCCGAGATAGGCGCGCCGCACTTCCGGATCGTCGCGCACCAGGACCGGCGGCCCCTCCACCAGCACGCGGCCCGCGCGCATGACCGTCACGGTGTCGCTGATGTTCATGACGATGCCCATGTTGTGCTCGATGAAGAGCACCGTGTGGTCGCGGCCGAGATCGCGGATCAGGGCCTTCATCGCCTCGACGTCGTCGATTCCCATTCCCGATGTCGGCTCGTCGAGCAGGATCAGCCGCGGCTTCGCGGCGACCGCCATGCCGACTTCGAGCCGCCGCTGCTGCCCGTGCGAGAGTTCGCCCGCCGCCCTGTCCGACACATGGGTGAGTTCCATGCGCTCCATGACTTCGTCGGCGATGGCGAGCGCCTGGCCGCGCGGATCGACTCCGCGCCACGGCGCGAGCGCCTGCAGCGGCGTGCGCCCCTGCGCCGCGAGGCGCAGATTCTCGCGCACGCTCAGGTTCTGGAAGAGGCTCGTCACCTGGAAGGAGCGCGCGATGCCGAGCGGCACCCTTTTGTCGTCGGAGACATGCGTGATGTCCCGCCCGTCGAGGGAGATCCGCCCGCTCGATGCCCGCACGCGGCCGGTGAGGGCGTGGAACAGGGTGGTTTTTCCGGCGCCGTTCGGGCCGATGACGGAATGGATCGTGTTGGGCCGGATGGTCAGCGTGACGTCCGAGAGCGCGACGAAGCTGCCGTAGCGGACGCCGAGCTTCTCGGCCGCGAGAATCGGAGCCTGGGTGCTCATATGCCCCTCCCCTCGGATTCCGGCTGGATCGTCGTTTCCGGCATGGAAGACTTGCGGCCCGTGCGCAGGGCCTCGACGAGCCGTTCGATGAGCCCCCACAGGCCCTTCTGCATGAAGAGCGCCACCACGATGAGAAGCCCGCCGAGCAGGAGAAGCCAGCGCGGCCAGATCGACGAGAGCAGGTCCGACACGATCACGTAGAACCCGGCTCCGAGCACGGAGGCAAACAGGTTTCCGCTGCCGCCGATGATCGTCATGATCAGGATGCTCTCGCTCATGTGGTATTCGATGTTCGACAACGGCGCGACGCCGATGAGGAGCGCATGGAGCGCGCCTGCGAGCCCCGTCACCGCGCCGGAAATGGCAAAGGCCGTGATCTTGAAATTCCGGACGGGAAAGCCGATGGCGCGCGCGCGTTCCTCGTTGTCGCGCACTGCGAGCAGGGTGCGTCCGAAGGTGGATCCCGCCACCCGCTGCAGGGCCGCGAAGACGAGGAGGAAGAGCACGGCGACGAAGGCGTAGTAGGACCAGGAATCGCTCAGGGAGAACGGTCCGATGGCGGGCCGGGGAATGTTGAGCAGGCCATTGTCGCCGCCCGTGACGTCCTTGAACGTGTAGGCGAGGAAGTAGAAGAACTGCGAGAAGGCGAGCGTCAGCATGACGAAGTAGACGCCCTGCCGGCGGATCGAGAGCCAGCCCACTCCCGTGGCGACGACGGCTCCCGCGAGCGCGGAGAACACGAGCGCGAGGCCGAGCGGGAGCGAGGTATGCAGCAAGGTGAGACCCGCCGCATAGCTCCCGAGGCCGAAGAAGATTCCCTGGCCGAAGGACAGAAGGCCCGTATAGCCGAGGAGGAGATTGCAGGCCGCCGCCGCCATGGCGAAGATCAGCACCTCGGACGCAAGCGTGCCGGAGCGCATGAAGAGCGGAAGCGCGATGGCGACGAGCGCCGCGAGAACGAAATGCAGAGAGGCGCGGTTCATCATGGCGACTCTCATGCCCGGCCGAGCAGGCCGCGGGGCATCGTCAGAATGACGAGACCCATGCCGAGATAGATCATCAGGCGGGCGCCCTCGGGCCAGAGCGTCGTCATGACGCTCTGCACGATCCCCACCAGAAGACCTGCGATGAGCGCGCCCGTGTAGCTGCCCATGCCGCCGATGACGACGACAACGAAGGCGATGCCGAGGGCCTCGACGCCCATGAAGGGCTCGACGCCGCGGATCGGCGCCGCGAGCGCTCCGGCGAGGCCCGCGAGGCCCGCGCCGAGGGCGAAGACGGCGGTGTTCACCCGCAGGATGTCGATGCCGAGGAGCGAGACCATGTCGGTCGATTCCGAGCCCGCGCGCACCACCGCGCCGAGCCGCGTGCCCTCCAGGAGCCACCACAGGCCGACGGCGAGGACGAGGGTCAGGCCGATGACGAAGAGGCGGTATTGCGGATAGATGAAATCACCCAGGATGAGCACGCCGCTGAGCGCGTCCGGAGTCGGGACGTTGCCGCCCACAGGGCCCCACAGGATGATGACGAGTTCCTGCACCATCAGGGCGAGCCCGACGGTCACGAGAATGTGGAACGTATGCGGCAGATGATAGATGCGCCGCAGAAGGACCGCCTCCGTCAGGGCGGCGAGCCCCCCGACGATGATCGGCGCCACGAGAAGCGCCGCCCAGAAATTCAAGCCGCGCTCGGTCATGTCGTACACGAGGTAGGCGCCCAGAAGATAAAATGCGCCGTGGGCGAAATTCACGAAATGAAGCAGCCCGAAGATGATGCTCAATCCCACCGCGAGCAGGAAGTAGAGCATTCCCAGGCCGATGCCGTTCACCAGCTGAAACAGATAAATCACGCGGGCACCTGACGTTGGAGCCGATCAATATTCGCAAGAGAAAGGGGACGGCCGCGTGCCGTCCCCGCCGATGGTCAGGCCATCTTGCACTGAGCCTGCTCGGGAGACTGGAACGACTTGCCGAAGCTGATGATGTCGGCGTAATCGTCCTTGTCCTTCATGGCGCTCTTGGCCTTGCCCTTGAGCAGGTAATAGTTCTTGATCACCTGATGGTCCGCGGCGCGGATCTCCTCGTCGCCCGTGAGGCCGGCATATTTCATGCCCTCCATGGCCTGGATGACGGCCGGGCCTTCGGTGCTGCCCGCCTTCGCGGCCGCGTCGATGAGGATCTTCGTCGTCAGATAGGCGCTGGCGAAGGCGTAGTTCGGGTTCATCTTGTGCTTGGCCTGCACCTTGGCGACGAGCTCGCGGTTGAACGGCGAGTCGATGCCGTGCCAGTACTGCGCCCCGAAATAGACGCCTTCCATCAGGTCGGGCCCGAGGGTCTCGAACTGCTCCAGGCCCGAGGCCCAGGCGAGCAGGATCGTCATGCGCTTCTTCATGCCGAAGCTGACGGCCTGGCGAAGCGTGTCGGAGGATTGCGAGCCGAAATTGAGGATGAGGAGCGCGTCGGGCTTGGCCGCCATGGCGTTGGTCAGGTAGCCGCTGAACTCCTTCTCGGTGAGGGAGTGATAGCTGTTGCCCACATGCTCGATCCCCTTCTCCTTGAAGATCGCTTTCGCGGCGTTGAGCAGGCCGTCGCCGAAGACGTATTGCGGCGTGATCGTGTACCAGCGCTTCGCATTGGGAAGCTGCTCGATGAGCGGGCGCACGGTCTGCTCGATGGCGCCGAAGGTCGGCACGCTCCACCGGAACGTGCTCTTGTTGCACTCGGAACCGGTGATCTCGTCCGCGCCCGCGGTGGTGATGAAGACGCCTTTGCCCTTCTCGACCTCCTTGCCCATGGCGAGGGCCTCGGAGGACAGGATGCCGCCGGCGAACAGCGTCACGCCGCGCTCCATCGCCTCCTGCACCTTGCGCACCGCCGTCGCGGGCTTTCCTTCCGTGTCGATCTCGAGATAGCCGAGCTTGCGGTCGAGGACCTTGCCCACCTCCTCGACGATCATCGCGGTGCCCATGGAGCCGAACTTGCCGTTGGCCGCGAAGGGGCCGGACATGGGCAGCGGCGCCCCGATGGTGACGTCCCCACCGGCGGCGAAAGCCGGGCGGAGCCCTGCGGGCAGGAGCAGCGAGCCCGCGGCCACGGAGGACAGTTTCAGCAGATCACGACGGTTGAACATGGATACCTCTGGATTGGCTTATTTGTTCTATTTATACGTATAGTTATCATAGAATGCGGGGTGTCAAGGGGGCCATCGGTCGGATCGGCGGGCTCGTTTGGCGGCGGAAGGTGGACGGGCTCGGCGTGACCATCGATGCCGGGAGCAGCCTCGTTCGCCGCCCGCTCTCTTGGCGGAATGCGCGACGAAGCAGCGGCCGCGATGCCGGAGCGCGTCGGCGCGCATGGGATCAGGCCATAAAAAAGCCGGGCCAAAAAGGCCCGGCGAAGTTGAGGTCCGACAATTCAGTCAAAACCTTCCAGAGGGAACGGCCGATACGGCGACGCCGGGAGGAAGAAGAAAGCGCCGCCGCGTTGAAATCAGCCGCTGTTGATATGGGCCGCGCGCGATCCGTTTGCAATGCGGGCGGCCTCATGAAAGGGCTGCGCCACGCACATGTCACGCAATCGTCAACCCATGCAGTGACAGGAATCCCATGCGGAATTTTCATTCTCAGATTCAGCGTCGCGTGCGCGCCGCGAGTCGATCCTGCAGGGTGAGCCATGCGAAGACGGCGGGCATGAACCAGGCCTTGCCGTTGAAGAACGGAACGGCGGCGGGCGGCCTGAAATCGAGCGCGGAGCCGCCCTCGTCGAGCCCGAGCACCTGCATGGCGGCCTTCTGCCCGGCCCATCGCGCCCACACGACGCCAGAGCCGCAATAACCCGCCGCATAGCGGATGCCGCGCCGGGAGAAGATCCGGGGCACCATGTCGCGATTCATGGCCACATGGCCGTACCAGCTATGCGTGATCTCGGTCCCCGCGAGTTCGGGGAACAGGTCGACGAGCGTGCGGCGGAGCGCCTCGGTCGGCCAGTCCGGCTCCCCGGCGATGGTGCCGTCCCGCCCGCCGAACAGGATCCGCCGGCCGTCGGGCGACGGACGGTAGTAATAGCTGAGCTGGCGCGTGTCGCTGCACATCATGCGCCGCGGCATCAGCTCGGCCATCAGGTCCGCCGAAAGCGGAGCGGTCGCGATGATCCGGCTGCGGACGGGAACCAGCCGGCGCCGGAGCCAGCGGTCGGACTCGTCCGTATAGCCGTTCGTTCCCGTGATCACGTCGCGCGCGCGGACCTTGCCCCGCGCGGTCGCGACCTCGTAGCCGTCGCCCTGCGCGTCGATGCCGAGAACGGGCGTCTCGCCATGGATCACGGCGCCCGCCTGCTGGGCGAGCCGCAGCATCCCGGCATGGAGCTTCGCCGGATGCAGGCCGCCCATGTCCATCCGGACATATCCGCCATGATACAGATCCGTGCCGAGGAATGTGCGCTGCTCGCTTCTCGGCACCGCATAGGCGTCGATTCCGAGCGTGCGCCGAAGGTGCTCGGCGCCCCGGGCGAGCCCGTCGTAGTCGCGGGGAGACGCCGCTCCTGTGAACCGCCCGACCAGTTGCAGATCGCAATCGATGTTCTCTTCGGCGATGAAGCGGTAGAGATCCTCGCGCGCGACCTTCGCCTCGGCCTCGATCGCCGTGGCCCTCGCCTCGCCGAAGCGCCGGGTCAACTGCGCATGGCCGAGACGGAGATTCCCGCTCGTGATTCCGCCGTTGCGCGTCGAAGCGCCCTCGCCCGGCCGCAGCTTGTCGAAGACCTGCACCGAGCGCCCGGCCCGCGCGAGGGTGATCGCGGCGCTGAGCCCCGTATAGCCGGCGCCGACGATCACCACGTCGCTCGCGGGCGCAACGGCTCGCTGCTCGACGGTGGCGAGCGGCGCGGTTTCCCACCAGAGCGGTTGGCTGTGTCCCATCATGGCATCATCCCGGTTCGATGTCTTCGATTGCTGTTCCATTGAGATCCGAACGCCACCCCGCCGCAAGGGGGATGTCAGCCGACGATGCAGAAGACCTTGCGGATCGTCGCGTCGCTCGACCATTCGTTCGTGGCGCCCGCCGGCACGATAACGGTCTCGCCCGCGCTGACCGTGCACGAACGGCCCGCGCTTTGCGTGAACGTGACGGTCCCCGACAGGATGTGCATCAGTTCGCAATAGGCGGGCGTCAGGGCCTTGCGGGAGTAGGGCGTGCATTCCCACACGCCGATCTGGAGATCGCCCGACGCGTCCTCGTACCAGACCCGGCTCTGCGCGACGGGCGGCGGGCTCGTGAGAAGAAGATCGCGCGCGGGCCCCTTCGAGGCCTGAAGATCCGATTGCGGGTCGATCTTGACGATCGTGGATGACGATCCGTTCCGCAGGCCGGGAAAAACCATGAAGGTGCGGCTGACGGGTCCCGCCTGCGTCCAGCGCGCAGAGAGTCCCGCGGGAAGGACCGCGCAGTCTCCCGCCTTCAGGGTCACGGTCGTTCCGTCGCTTTGCAGCAGCGACATTTCCCCATCGGTGACGACGGTGAATTCCGTATGCGCGAGCGTCACGTCCGCATCGCGCGGGCCCGACCGGCTGACGCCTGCGCGGTAGCCGAGAGTTTCGTCCGACAGGTAATAGCTGCGCTCATCGGCGAGCGGGTCGCCGGCGAGCGCCGGAATGGGCAGGGGCGACGTCGTGCTGTCCGCCGGGATACCGGCGCGCAGATGCAGGCATGACGGTGTCAGGTCGTGTTCCATCGCGATGCTGAGCCTCGATTGAGCGATCTTGTGAATGAAGCGCGACTGCGATCCCTAGCGCATCGTGCGGACCCGGCGGCCCGCACCAACGATGCGCCCCTTTCGAGAGAGGGCATCGGATGGGCCCCAAAAGTGCCAATCCACTTTCGGGTCCGATGTTCTAGAGCCCGCCGTCGTTGAGGCGGTACCAGGCAATGACCGCCGAGACGTAGAGCTTGTGAAGCGCATGGAGCGGCAGGGGCTTGATCGGCGTGAGCGGAACCGGAAGCACGCCTTCGTCGCCGGTGGCGATGTATTCCGCCATGGCCCGCCCCATCGCGGTCTGCATGCCGACGCCGCGCCCCTGGCAGCCGATGTCGATCAGGAGGCCCGGCGCGGGTTCGTGCAAGTGGGGCATGAAATCCCGCGTGATCGCCACGCGGCCGCACCAGCGATACTCGATCGGCACGTCCTTGAGCTGCGGGAACATCTTGCCGACGATCCGCTCGAGATGCGCCCAATCCTCCGGCCCCTTCGGCTCGCGGAACGGCCCGCGGCCGCCCATGAGTAGGCGCCCCGTGTGATCGAGCCGGAAGTAGAGCAGCAACTTGCGGGTGTCGGAGCTGACATGTCCCTCGGGCAGAATCGTGCGCCGCAGGTTGTCCGACAGCGGCCTGGTCGCAACCTGGAAGGAGTTCGCCGGAATGATGGTTTCGTGCAGCCGCGGCCAGAGCCCCTTGGTGTATCCATTGGTGCAGAGAACCACGCGATCCGCGGTGACCGTCGCTCCGGACGCGGTCTTGACAATCCAGCGCCCTTTCTCCTGAGCGAGACCTGTCGCGCGAGTGCGCGTGTGGATGGTCGCCCCGGCCTTCTGCGCGGCCCGCGCGAGACCGCGGGCATAGCTCAGGGGCTGAATCCCGCCGCCCCGTCCGTCGATCCAGCCGCCCACATAACGCTCGGAGCCGAGGAGGCGTCCGGCCTCGGACCGATCGAGAATGCGAACCGGCGCGCCGCGCCTGCCCCACTGCTCCGCGCGGCGGCGAACCTGCTCCAGGCCCTCGGGCGTGTGCGCACCCTGGATCCAGCCGTTGCGCACATGCGGCACATCCATGGCGTATTTGTCGATCAGGCCGAAAACCGCATCGGCCGTGCCGCCGGCGAAGGCGATCAGCTTCTCGCCCTGCTCGCGGCCGAACTTGGCGATGAGTTCGTCGGGGTCGTATTTCAGGCCCGGGATGACCTGACCGCCGTTGCGGCCCGAGCCGCCGAAACCGATCTCCTCGGCTTCGAGCACGATGGGCTTGAAGCCGCGCTCGGCCAGATGCAGCGCCGTCGACAGGCCCGCATAGCCGCCGCCGATGACGACGATCTCGGTCGAGACGGACGTCTCCAACGGTACGGTTGGCGGCGTTGCGGCGGCGGTCGCCGCCCAAAGGGAGGGCTCAAGGGGGAAGGGGCTGGCCATGAGGCTTCTCGCAGGTCTGGAGCATTGTCGGCGGAAGGGCCGGTTTCACTGAAGTGGAACCTGCTCTAAAGGGGATGCAGGACGCGTCTCAGGAAATCCTGCGTGCGCGCGTGCTGAGGATGATTGAGGACTTCCTTCGCGGGGCCCTGCTCGACGATGACGCCGCCGTCGATGAACAGCACCCGGTCGGCGACCTCCTTCGCGAAGCCCATCTCGTGGGTGACGACCACCATCGTCATGCCGTCGTCCGCGAGCTTGCGCATGACGCCGAGAACCTCGCCGACCAGTTCGGGATCGAGGGCGGAGGTCGGCTCGTCGAAGAGAATGGCCTTGGGCTGCATGGCGAGCGCCCGGGCGATGGCGACGCGCTGCTGCTGTCCGCCGGAGAGCTGCGGCGGATAGGCCTCGGCCTTTTCCGCCAGCCCGACCTGGGCGAGCAGCATGCGGGCGCGCTCGATGGCCTCCTTGCGCGGCTCCTTCTTCACGAACACCGGACCCTCGATGACGTTTTCGAGCACGGTGCGGTGAGGAAAGAGATTGAAGCGCTGGAAGACCATCGACACCTGCGTCCGGATGGACACGATGGACGGCGCGTCGCGATCGACCCGCTGACCTTCGATGGTGATCTCGCCGCTGTTGTAGCTCTCGAGCCCGTTGATGCAGCGCAGGATCGTCGACTTGCCGGACCCGGACGGACCGATGATGCAGACGACCTCGCCTTTCTCGACGGAGGCCGAAATGCCTTTCAGCACCTCGAAGCTGCCGTAGCTTTTGCGGATGTCCTTCAGCTCGATCATGGGCGGCCTGCTTTTTTCTCGAAGTGACGGACGAAGAGGATGAGCGGAATGCTCATGACGAGATAAAGGATCGCCACGAGGGTGAAGACGCTCGTGTTCTTGAAGGTGGACGAGGCGATCAGCTTGCCCTGCAGCGCGAGCTCGGCGACCGTGATGGTGGACGCCTGGGACGAATCCTTCAGCATCATGATCATGGTGTTGCCATAGGGCGGCAGGACGAGCCGCACTGCCTGCGGCAGGACGACCCGGCGCATGGTCATCCACCAGCCCATGCCGATGGACTGGGCGGCCTCGATCTGTCCCTTGTCGATCGCCTCGATGCCGGCGCGGAAGTTCTCCGCCTGATAGGCCGAATAGGCGATGCCCAGGCCGATGATCGCGGCCTGCAGGGCGGTCAGCGACACGCCCAGATCCGGCATCACGAAGTAGATGTAGAACAGCTGGACGATGATCGGGATGCCGCGGATCACGTTGATGATGCCCGCGCTGATCCGAGAAATGAGCTTGATGCTCGAAACGCGCATCACGGCCCAGACGAGGCCCAGAAGAGTGGAGAGGATGAGCGAGCCGATGGTGACGAGAATCGTCAGCCTCACGCCTTCGAAAAGAATGGGGAGGAATTCTGTGGCATCGCGCAGAAAGGCTTGCATGAGCGCGGGTATCCGGGAGGGTCGGGAAAAGGTGGGAAGCGGCGGCGCGGATCAAGCGCCGCCGGAGGCTGTCGAAATCAGGAAGCCTTGAGGCCCCACTTTTCGAGGACCTTGTCGATCGTGCCGTTCGCCTTCAGCTTGGCGAGCGACGCGTTGATCTTCGCGAGGAGTTCCTGATCCTCCTTGCGGGTGCCGATGCCGACGGAGCCGAGCATGGTGGGCTTGTAGCTCTCGACGAGGCGCGCCTGCGGGAACTGGCCCTGCTTGAGGCTGTAGGCGACGACCGGGTAATCGGCGAACCCGGCCTTGAGGCGGCCCGCGTTCACGTCCCGCATGATGTCGGGGATGGTGTCGTAGATCTTCACCTCGGAGAACAGGCCGGTTTTCTTCAGCGGCTCGACGAAGGCGGTGCCGACCTGGGCTCCGACGGCTTCGCCCTTCAGATCGTCAAAGCCGGCATAGTCCTTCGTGTCGGACTTCGGAACGAGCAGCCCCTCGCCGTAGGTGTAGACCGGCTCGGAGAAGCTGATGACTTCCTTGCGCGCCGGGGTGATGAACATCGCCGCCGAGATCACGTCGATCTTCTTGGAGGTCAGGGCGGCGATCAGGGCGGAGAACTGCATCGGCTCGATCTGAACCTGGAAGCCGGCGTCCTTGCCGACTTCCGTGATGATGTCGACCATCACGCCCTGAATGCTGTTCGTCTTGGTGTCGAGGAAGGTGAAAGGAACGCTTGTCGGCGTCGAGCCGACCTTGACGACCTGCTGGGCCAGAGCGGGCGCTCCCGCACCCAAGGCAAGCGACAGACAGGTCACTTGCAAGACGGATTTAAGCATGATGGTCTCCCTCAATTGTCGCGACGCGAAGGGGGCCCTTACCCCCGTCATGTTGATCGCGTTTGACATATTTTCACATATGTGAAAAAATCAGTGCATATTTCGTAAGGTAATGCAAGCAATTTTCACTTAGGTGAAAAAGAGGGCAGAGATCAAGGCAATTTCCGCGTGAGCAGCCACAGCACCAGCACTCCACCGTCCGAGAGCCCCGTCGATCAGGCGGTCGGGCGCCGCCTTCGCGACCTGCGCCGCATGCGCGGCCTGTCGCTCGAGACCGTCGCAGCGCGCGCGAACCTTTCGGTGGGCTTCATCAGCCAGATCGAACGCGGATTGTCGTCCCCGTCCCTGCGCGTGCTCGCCACCCTGGCCGACGTGTTCGAGGTGAGCATCGCAGCCCTGTTCGATGCCGCTCCCCAGGAGAGCAGCCCCGTCGAGATCGTGAGACGGGAGCACGAGCGCGCCGAGCTCAACCTGTGGCGGTCGGGCGTCTCGAAGCAGCTCCTGAGCCCTCCGGGCTCGGACGGCCGCCTCAACCTGTTCCTGACCTTCCTGGAGCCGGGCGCCAGCACCGGCGACGAGCTTTACACCCATGACGGCGAAGAGGCCGGACTCGTTCTCGAGGGCGAAATGGTCCTCACCGTCGACGCCGCGACGATGTCACTCCGGAAGGGCGACAGCTTTCGCTTCGCGAGCCGCAGGCCGCACCGTTTCGGCAACCCGTCCGCCACCGCGAAAGCGGTCGTCCTGTGGGTGAACTGCGTCTGAGGCCCCGCACCGGGATCGCGGGCGGGAGCAGGTCGGCGAACATGAGACGCGTGACCAGCTCGGAGCGGATCCTGTACCGTCCCTCGGAGGCGATGAGCGAAGCGGCCATCGCCTCGGGGGTTCTGCGAAACGGGATTGGCTGATAAGCCCTTCCCGAACCACATCATGCCGAACATCTCCATGCTCCCCATGCCGCCCGTGACCATCAAAGAGACAGAATGCCGGATTCCGACCGAGGAGGGCCGCCTCTTCGCCAAGACCTGGGTTCCCGATACGCCCGACGCCGAGGATATCGCGCCGATCCTGCTGTTCCACGATTCGCTGGGCTGCGTGGACCTGTGGCGCAGCTTTCCGAAAGCGCTCGCCAAGGCCACGGGACGGCGCGTCATCGCCTATGACCGCCTCGGCTTCGGCCGCTCGGATCCCTATCCGGGACGGTTGCGCTCCGATTTCATCCGCACCGAAGCGCAGCGCATCGTTCCGCACCTGTGCGAGCGGCTCGGCGTGGAGGACTTCATCGCCTGCGGCCACAGCGTCGGCGGCGGCATGGCCGTCGAGACGGCCGCCCGCTTCCCGGACCGTTGCCGGGCGCTCGTGACGATTGCGGCGCAGGCCTTCGTCGAGGACAGAACGCTCGAGGGAATCCGCATCGCGCAACGCGATTTCCAGGACCCCGCCAATCTCGCGAGAGTCGCGAAGTATCACGGCGACAAGGCCCGCTGGGCGCTCGATTCCTGGATCGAGACATGGCTTTCGCCCGAATTCGCGGACTGGACCCTGGACGAGGCCCTGGCGGCTGTGCGCTGCCCTGTGCTCGCGATTCATGGCGAGCGCGACGAGTACGGATCCGTCGAGCAGCCCCGACGCATCGCCGCGGGACGCGGCACCGCGCACATCCTTCCGGAGACCGGACACGTGCCTCACCGCGAGCAGGAGACGCTTCTGATCGACGTGATCCATCGGTTTCTCACGTCGGTCGAGCCGCTGCGTCGATGATCCGCGCGACATCGTCGGTTCGCGCGGTGCAGGATCGGCTTTGACGATGATGATCCCCGCCGAAGGTCTGTCGTGCCCGGCGAGCAGACCAAAGTCTCACGGGCTGCATCCCTTGCCATCGAGGTCCAAACCACTAGGATGACCTCAAGCGCCGCCGACAGGCGCGGGAAACGCCGAGCCTCATGCCGACATCATCTATCGCTCCAGCCGTCTCACTCCGCAACATGGCCATCACCTTCGGATCGAAGGTGGAAGGCTACACCGCCGTGCAGGGAATCGATCTCGCGGCGCAGCCGGGCGAGTTCATCGCGATCGTCGGCCCGACCGGATGCGGCAAGTCCACCCTGCTCAACGCGTCCGCGGGGCTGCTCAAGCCGTCGGGCGGGGACGTGGAAATTTTCGGCGCGCCGTTGCAGGGACTGAACGGCCGCGCAGGCTACCTCTTCCAGCAGGATGCCCTGATGCCGTGGAAGACGGCGCTTCAGAACGTGGCCATCGCCCTGGAGCCGAAGGGAATATCGCGGGCCGACGCCGAGGCGAAGGCGCGCGAGTGGCTGCGCCGGGTCGGCCTGGCGGCCTTCGTGGACCGCTATCCGCACATGATGTCCGGCGGGCAGAGAAAAAGAGTCGCCCTGGCGCAGATGCTGATCCGCGATCCCGAGATCCTGCTGATGGACGAGCCTTTCGGGCCGCTCGACGCACAGACCCGGCAGATCATGGGCAATCTGCTCCTCGACCTGTGGGCGGCCAATCGCAAGGCGGTGCTGTTCGTCACGCACGATCTGGAGGAGGCGATCGCGCTTGCCGATCGCGTCGTGGTGATGTCGGCGGGCCCGGCGGCCCGCATCATCGGGGACTTCCCGGTCACGCTGCCGCGTCCGCGCGACATCGCGGAGATCCGGCTCGAACCCGCTTTCCATCACATTCACAAGGAGATCTGGGCGAGCCTTCGCGCCGAGGTGCAGAAGGCCTATGCGCAGGGAGAAGGAGCCACCGCATGAAACGGATGAAGCTGGTCCTGCTCCAGGTCGCGGTCGGTCTGGGCTTTCTGCTGCTCTGGCACGTCCTGACGGCCTATCCCATTCTCGCGCCGACGAAGCAGACGCAGTTCTTCTTCTCGACGCCGGCCGATGTGCTGGCGCGCGTCTGGAAGGAATTCACCTCCACCGAGATCTGGGGGCATCTCTGGATCACGCTGGTCGAAACGATTCTCGCCTTCGCGTTCGGCGCCGGAGGCGGCATTCTGTTCGGCTTCCTGTTCGCCCGGCGCGAATTGCTGGCCGCCGTGTTCGATCCCTACATCAAGGCCGCGAACGCCCTGCCGCGCGTGGTGCTCGCGCCCATTTTCGCCCTGTGGTTCGGGTTGGGCATCTGGTCCAAGGTGGCCCTCGGATTCACGCTGGTGTTCTTCATCGTGTTCTTCAACGTGTACCAGGGCGTGCGCGAGGTGAGCCCGGTGGTGCTCGCCAATGCGCGCATGCTCGGCCTGAACGAGCGCCAGCTCCTGCGTCACGTCTATTGGCCGGCGGCCCTGACCTGGATGTTCTCGTCCCTGCACACTTCGGTGGGATTCGCGCTCGTGGGCGCGGTCGTGGGCGAATATCTCGGCTCATCGGCGGGGCTCGGCTACAAGATCCACGAGGCGGAAAGCGTCTTCGACGTGACCGGCGTCTTTGCCGGCATGGTCATCCTTTCGATCTTCGTCATCCTCATCGACGCCTTCGTGACGATGATCGAACGGCGGCTCCTCGTCTGGCGCCCCGCACCGTCGACAAACGGGCAGGGATAGGGAATCCTTCGCTGCCACAATCTGCATCCAAGCAGGGAGATCAGGATGGAACGCCGTACATTTCTCATCGGAGCGGGCGCGGCCGCTCTGACCGCAGGGCTCAGCCATAGCGCCTTCGCGCAGGAAAAGCCCGAGAAGAGCAAGGTCACTCTCGGCGTGGGCGGCAAGCCCCTGCTCTATTACCTGCCGCTGACGATCGCCGAGCGGAGAGGCTTCTTCAAGGAGGAAGGGCTCGACGTCGAGATCAACGATTTCGGCGGCGGCGCCAAGTCGCTCCAGGCGCTCATCGGCGGCTCCGTCGACGTGGTGACAGGCGCCTACGAGCATACCATCCGCATGCAGGCCAAGGGCCAGGACGTGCGCGCCATCACCGAGCTCGGCCGTTTCCCGGCCATCGTGATCGCGGTCAAGAAGGACAAGGCGGGACAGATCAAGTCCGCGGCCGATTTCAAAGGCCTCAAGATCGGCGTGACGGCGCCGGGCTCCTCCACGGCTCTGACCACGCAATACGCCATGGTGAAGGCCGGCCTGAAGCCGACCGACGCCGCCCTCATCGGCGTCGGTTCGGGCGCGAGCGCCGTCGCTGCCATGCAGAAGGGCGAGATCGACGTGATCGCGCATCTCGATCCGGTGATCTCGAAGCTGGAATCGGAAGGCGATATCGCGATCCTGATCGACACCCGGACCGAGGCGGGCACGCGGGCGCTGTTCGGCGGCTCGAACCCGGCCGCGACGCTCTACACCAAGAAGGACTTCATCGACGCCAATCCGGTGACGACGCAGCGCCTCGTCAACGCCTTCATGAAGTCGCTCAAGTGGCTCCAGACGGCCAAGCCCGAGGACGTCGCCGACACGGTTCCGCCCGAGTATCACCTCGGCGACAAGCCGCTCTACATCAAGGCGGTGCAGAGCTCGCTGGAAAGCTATTCCCGGACCGGCATTGTTCCCCCCGACGGCATGGCGAGCGTCATGGACATGCTCAAAACCCTCGATCCGGAACTGAAGGACGCCAAGGTCGACCTCGCCGCCACCTTCGATGACCGGTTCGTCAAGAAGGCGTCGACCTGAAGCATCGGGCCCGAAAGCGGATCTGCACTTTCGGGGCCCACCCGCTGCGCCGCTCTTCGGACGAGAGCATCGGGCAGGCCGAACCGCGCGACGAGAGTATTTTTCGGCGAAGTGGATCCGGTTCGCCGTCAAAAAATGCGGCAAGGCAAAGGAGAGAGCTGATTCCACGCAAGGGGAAACGGCTCTAGGCTCTACCGCACGACCGACAAGGGGATCCGCTCCGCCGGCCGGGTCTCGGCCTCTCTCGTCCCGCGCCCGCGGAACAGGGCCGCGACGAGGTCGGATTGCGTCACGATGCCGACCAGCAGGCCCTCCCCGTCGACGACCGGAACCTGATGCAGCCCCGCGTCAGCCATGCGGGGAACCAGTTCCGCCAGGGCCGTGTCCTGCCGGGCCGCCTGAACCGGCGACGTCATGATTTCCCCGACCTTGCGGTCGAGCCGGATGACCCGCCGGGCGATCTGAGGCACGTTCATTCTCAATCCCGGGCGCGAATCCCAGTCGCTGTGCCGGATCAGGTCCGTCTGCGTGACGATCCCGATCACCTTGCGCGTGCCGGAGACGACGGGCAGGGCTTTGATGCGGTGCTGCTGAAAAAGCTTCCATGCGTCGCGCAGGCGCGTCTCCGGCGTGACCGCCGCCACGTCCCGCGACATGATCTCGGCGCAGGTCATCCCTTCGAAACGCCGGTTGTAGGCCTGCATCTCCACCTGCCGGAACAGGTCCTCCAGGCTGTCGCGATCCATGTCGATGACCTGGTCGTACTGGTTGAGAACACGATCGATGTCGCTTGTTCTGACTCCCACCCGCTCCATGGGCGCGGGATCGGAGGTCTGATGCCGGCTCACCGGAGCGGGCTTGGCGAGATGCGGATAGCGTTTGCCGGTCAGGTTGTTGAAGACGAGCGCGACCGCGAGCATCATCAGCGAACCGGCCCCGACCGGCCAGATCACGAAGCCGAACCCCGCCGCCTTGACCGCCGGGCCGCCGAGAACGGCCATGAGCGCCAGAGCGCCGCTCGGCGGATGAAGGCAGCGCAGGACGAACATCGCCGCCACCGACAGGGTTCCGGCCATGGCGGCCCCGAGGAACTCCTGCGGAACCCATTGGGCGCAGGTGACGCCGATGGCGGCCGAGATCATGTTGCCGCCGAGAATCGACCAGGGCTGCGCCAGCGGGCTCCCCGGCAGCGCGAACAGGAGGATCGCGGAGGCTCCCAGGGGAGCGGTGAGAAGAGGCAGCCCGTCCACCAGGCCGTGGGATCCCAGCCCGATGAGGCCGAGGGCGATGATGCCCATGAGGACGCCGGCGCAGACCCGGACCTGCTCGGCGCGGCTGACATGGGTGAGATCGGGAATGAGGCGTTTGAAAAGAGACACAGATGAAAGCACGTGATTGTCCGAAGGCTGCGGAGAGAACAGGCGTCCTATCCGAGCCTTCCGTCTTCGCGCGGACGCGTTCTTAGTTCAGGAAATGGGCGATGCCAACTATTGTCTAAGCCACAACGGAACGCCTCGGCTTGACTTGCCCTGGGACAGAAACGAGTGTTCGGCGTTCCGTCGGAGACGGGCCGGCTATCGCCTCCCCTGCTATGTAGTATATTGCCTTGACCGCTTTCCTCCCCAGTGGACGCCCGTTCTTGAAAATGCACGGTCTTGGCAACGATTTCGTCGTCGTCGATGGTCGCAGCGAGCCGTTCCGGCCCCTGCCGGAGGAGATCCGCTGGATCTGCGACCGCCATGTCGGGATCGGGGGAGATCAGCTGTTGGTGATCGAACCGGCCACGGCAACGGGCGCCGATGCGCGCATGCGGATCTACAACGTCGATGGCGCAGAATCTCAGACATGCCTGAACGCGACGCGCTGCGTCGCATGGCTCCTGCTGCAGGAGAGCGGCAGCGACACCCTTGTCCTGGAAACCCTGGGAGGCCTCGTCGCGGCCGCGCGCGCGGGCGAGCGTGAGGTCTCCCTCCGTCTGGCCGCCCCGAAATGGGACTGGCGCAGCATCCCTCTCGCGTCCGTGGCCGACACCCTCGCGCTCGATCTCGTCTCCGGTCCGCTCGCGCATCCCACGGCGGTGAATGTCGGCAACCCGCATGTCGTCTGCTTCGTCGACAGCCGCGATGAAGTCGACGTGCCGCGCTGGGCTCCGGCGATCCAGAACGACCCCATGCTCCCGGAGGGAGCCAATGTGGGCGTCGCGGAAATGGCCGCCCCGGACCTGATCCGGCTGGTGGTGTGGGAGCGTCCGGGCATCCTGACCCGCGCCTGCGGCAGCGGGGCCTGCGCCGCCGTGCTCGCGGCGCGCCGCCGCGGGCTCACGCGCGAGAACCGGATCACCGTCGACATGCCGGGAGGGCGATTGCGCATCGACGTCCATGACGATGAGAGCCTGACCCTTACCGGACCGGCGGCCGTCGCATTCGCCGGCCGGCTTCCGATCGACCTAAAGGTAGCATGATGTCCGCCAACCCCATCGTCGTCGTCGACCAGGTTTCGAAGACATTCCGCTCGGCTCACGGGCGCGGCGAGCATCGCGCCCTCGACAAGGTGTCCCTGTCCATCGATCCGGGACAGGTGCTCGTCATCATCGGCCCGTCGGGCTCCGGCAAGAGCACGCTGCTGCGCACGCTCAACGCCCTGGAGAGCTTCGACAGCGGCCGCATCGTCATCGACGGCGTCTCGCTGAGCGACAAGAAGACCGATCTCAACCACCTGCGGGCCGAAATCGGCATGGTGTTCCAGCACTTCAACCTGTTCCAGCACAAGACGGCGCTCGACAACGTCGTGCTGCCCCAGGTTGTCGTTCGCAAGCGCTCCCGCGAGGAGGCGGTCGCGCGCGCCCGCGACCTGCTGGCGAAGGTCGGCATCGCGGACCGCGCTAACCACTATCCGAGCCAGTTGTCCGGCGGTCAGCAGCAGCGCGTCGCGATTGCGCGCGCGCTCGCCATGGATCCCAAGATCATGCTGTTCGACGAGGCGACCTCGGCCCTCGACCCGGAAATGGTCGGCGGCATTCTGGACCTCATGCGCAAGCTCGCGGACGACGGCATGACGATGGCGGTCGTGACCCACGAGATGGGCTTCGCCCGCGAGGTGGCGGATCGCATCGTCTTCATGGACGAGGGACGGATTGTCGAGGAAGGAGAGCCCGGCCCCTTCTTCGCGTCGCCGTCCCACGAAAGAACCCGGGCGTTTCTAGATCAGATCCTCTGAGCCGACGGCTCCGGGGGACACGCCGAACAACTGACAGAGGGAGACCCTACGATGAAACTACGCACCTTGATCATGGCGGCCGTCACGGCCTGCCTGGGCTTCGCCGGCGCCGCGCAAGCGGACGAGATGGACGATATCCTGAAGCGCGGCGAGCTTCGCGTCGCCGTTCAGACGCAGGGCGCACCGGTCAGCTTCGTCGACAAGAACGGCGAGCGCACCGGTCTCGCGGTCGAGCTCGCCAAGATGATGGCGGCGGATCTCGGCGTGAAGGTCACGTTCCAGGACTACGACTGGAAGGGCCTGATCCCGGCGCTCCTGTCCGGCAAGGTCGACATGATCGCCGCCGACATGACCCCGACGCCCCAGCGCGCCGCTCAGCTCCTGTTCTCGCGCCCGATGTTCTATCAGGAAACCGTCGCAGTCGTCGCCAAGGACGCGCCGTACAAGACCTGGCAGGACATCAACAAGGACGGCCTCAACATCGGCGCCACCCAGGCCAGCTCCTACGGCGACGCCGTGAAGAAGTTCATGCCCAAGGCGAACCTCAAGGAATTCGCCGGCGGCACGGCCGCCGTGGCCCAGGCTCTCTCCAGCGGCCGTCTCGACGGCGCGGTGTCGGACCTCGGCAACGTCACCAACTTCGTGCGCGAGTTCGGCAACCTGAAGATCCTCGAAGGCGTCATCACCCGCGAGCCTCTCGCCTTCGCCACCCAGGCCAACGCCTTCCACCTGAAGCTCTGGCTCGACAATTATGTGGAGCTGATCACGGCCGACCGCCGTCTCGAGAACCAGGTGAACTACTGGTGGAATTCCAGCGACTGGGAAAAAGACCACAAGTAAGCGGCTCATCGCCGGACAGCCGGCCTCCGGGCCGGCTGCACTCCCCGCACGAGAATTCTCCCAAGCATCTTTCGGCGAAGTGGACCCGGTTCGCCGAAAGATGCGGCAACGCAAAGAAGAGAGATGGTTCCACCCGCGTGGAAACAGCTCTGGACAGTGATGACCTGGCTCCTCGACTACTACAATTACCGCATCGTGGCGCAGTATCTCGGCCGCTTCGCAGAAGGGCTGAGCAACACGCTGACGGCTGCCGGGGTGAGCCTCGTCCTGTCGCTCCTGCTCGGCACGCTCGTCGCCCTCTCGCTCCTCTCGAGCCGCACGGGTCTCCGCAAGCCGGTCGAAGGCTACGTGGCCTTCATCCGGGCGACGCCGCTCCTGGTCCAGATCTATCTCGTCTATTACGGCCTTCCCGCTCTCCTGCCTTTCGCGAAGAGCTGGAACGACATGTATTTCGGGATCGCCGCCCTGACCCTGAACAGCGCTCCCTACATGGGCGAGATCATCCGCGCGGGCATCGAATCCGTCCCCCGCGGCCAGATCGAGGGCGCCAAGGCGGTCGGGATGAATTACGGCCAGCGCATGCGCTACGTGGTCCTTCCGCAGGCCTTCGCCAACACGCTTCCGCCGCTGATCGGCCAGACGGCGGTTCTCATCAAGGACACGTCGCTGTTGTCCATCATCACGGTCTTCGAGTTCACGAGCGCCGGCATTCTCCTGAACAGCGAGCGGGTGCGGCCCAACGAGAGCTTCCTCACCATCGCTCTCGGCTACCTGCTGATCTATCTCCTGATCCTCCTCCTGTCCCGCGGTGTGAAGCAATGGCTAGCCGGTCCCGCCTGGAACGCGCAAGGCTGATCCGATGCTCGAACGCTACTGGTCCATCACCACGTCCCTGCTGCCGTTCCTGTGGAAGGGATTCCTGGAGACCCTCTACGTCTCCCTCGTGGCCATCGTCGCGGGCTCGCTGATCGGGGCTGTGATCGGCCTCGTGCGCAGCCAGCGCGTGCCTCTCCTTACCGGGCTTTTCGGCCTCTACATCCATATCCTGCGCGGAACGCCGTTCCTCGTTCAGCTCTATGTCTTCTACTTCGTGCTGCCGAACACCAAGATCTCCTGGCTCAGCTGGGACTCGCGCACCGCAGCCTTCGTGGCGCTCTCGGTCTACACATCGAGCTATGTGGCCGAGATCGTGAAGGGGGCCATCGAGGCCGTGCCGCGCGGCCAGTCGGAGGCGGCGACCGCGCTCGGCATGAACCGCCTTCAGCGCCTCTGGCACGTCGTCATCCCGCAGGCGCTGAAGCTGACCGTGCCGCCGATGAGCGGCGTCTATGTGATGATCATCAAGAGCACCGCGATCCTCTCGGTCGTGGGCATCTCGGAGCTGACCCGCCAGGGCGAGGTGTCGATCCTGCGCTTCCCCCGCGACGTTCTGTTCATCTACGGGCTCATCGCGTTCATCTACTTCCTGTACTGCTATCCCGTCCTGCGGTTCGCGCGCTGGGCCGAGCGCCGCGTGGGAGCAGCCCGGACAGTCGATCTGGATTGAGCGAATGCTGAACGCCTTCCCACGCGTGCCGCTGCTCCCGGGGCCGACGCCCCTGGAGCCCATGGCGCGGGCCGGCGCCCATGCCGGACATCCGCAGCTCTGGGTCAAGCGCGATGATTGCATGCCCCTCGCCTTCGGCGGCAACAAGGTGCGCAATCTCGAATTCTGGCTCGGCGAGGCGCTGGAGCGCAACAGCGACCTTCTCGTCATCGCAGGCGGGTCCGCATCGAACCAGATCAGGCTGACGGCCGCCGCCGCCGCCAGGCTCGGCCTGGAATGCCTGGTGCTCTATGCAGGTCCCGAATCCTCGCCCGTGCACAGCAACCGCCTGCTGACGGACATGATGGGCGCGCAGATCCGCCCCCTCGGCGAGGTCGATGAGGCGGAGCGCGGGCGGCTGGCGCGCGAAGCCGTCGCGGAACTCGCCGCCGCCGGGCGTCGCCCCTATCTGGTGGGAGATCCGGTGATCGGCGCGCTCGGCTATGTCCGCGCCGCTCAGGAGCTCCACGAGCAGGCCGTCGCAGCGGGCCTCGACCTGCGCCACATCGTTCTTCCCGGCTCCATGGGCGTCACGGAGGCCGGGATGATCCTGGGCGCGGCCATGCTCAGCCTGCCATGGACCTTTCATCTCGTCAGCGTCGAATATGAAGCGGATGAACTCGAAGCGCGGATCGGGGCCATTCTTGCCGGCCTGTGCCGGCTGGCCGAGTTCAGGCCCCCGCACGACATGCTGAGCCGCGTGCGCATTCACATGGATCAACTGGGTGCGGGGTACGGCCGGCCGACCGAGGCGTCCATCGAGGCAGCGCGTCTCTTCGCACGCACCGAGGCGCTTTTGCTCGAACAGACCTATGTGGCGAAAACCTTCGCGGGGCTGCTCGGCTGCGTCGCCCGAGGGGATATTCCCGGCCACGAGGCAGCATGCGTCGTCCATACGGGCGGCACGCCGGCCCTATTCAGTCCGCCGTCGCCGTTCGTCGGGTAGGGATGGAGCCGGCCCCTCATGGCCGAGAAGCCTGCCGCCATTGCGAGTCGCATAGACTCCACCTGCGATCACGAGGCTTCGGCACCGTTGGATTCCTCGCGCGCCTCCATTGTCCCGATCTGTGATCGCCTCGCCCATCGGGCCGGACACCTCGGCAGGATTTTCGGATGGGTCCCCAAAGTGCAAGTCCACTTTTGAGGCCGATGCTCTAAGCTACGACGCAAGGGTGGCGAGTGGGCAGGCGGTTCACGGCGCCTCTATCCTATGGGCGGTCCGCTGGCGCCTGCTCGTCGACTCGCCATCAGCGTGACGGTACCGGCCGCATGGCGCCCGGGCGATCGCGCCTGATTGGGAGGCTGCGATGGTTGAGCTCATTCCCGATGCGGACAGGCTGTCGAAAGTTTTCACCGAGGCAGCCGCACCGGCTTTCTTCCTGGGAGCGGTCGCGGGCTTGATCTCGATCCTCATGACCCGCCTGTCGGACGTGATGGATCGGATGAGGAAGGGTGATGCGGAGGCTTCTGACGATCGCGCCTATCTCCTGAGGCGCGCGCAACTTCTGCTGAGCGCGATCAGGCTGTCCCTGGCCGGGGGGCTCTGCACCACGCTGCTCCTGGCCTTGGCATTCCTCGGCGCGTTCATGCAGATGCAGCACATCTATGGCGCGGCCCTGCTGTTTCTTCTGGCGACGGCCTTCGTCGGCCTCTCCCTTCTTCGCTTCTTTCAGGAGGTGTATGTGAGCCTCGACGAGTTGAAGCGCTTCCGCCGCGAGTGACGGCCCCCCTGTCCTCGCCCTGAATCTCTGCCCGCAGCACCCGTTGCTGTCGCGCTTGCTATTGCCGCGCCATCGCCACCCTCAACTTGTCCTCCGGTGTGATCAGATGACTGAAGTTGTCCTGGCCCACATCGAGCTGCACCCAGTGGATCGTGCCCGTGAAGTGCCCATTGTGCGCCGCGTAGTCCGGAACTACCAGGGATCCGCTTTCGTATCCGATGTCGGTGCTTTCCTCGGCAGAGAAGATCAGCGGCTGTGTCTGCGGGATGCGGTCCCGGCCGACCTCCTGGCCATCATAGTACAGCGTGAGCGTGCCGCCCCTGCCGACACCGCCGCCGTCATAGGTGAATTCCGCCCGCACCTGATGCGTTCCCGCCGGAATGGGCTGCTGAGCCTGCACCCGGTAGAGGTTCAGGCCGAAATAGTTGTAAGCGAAAATCGCCTTGCCGCCCTCGGCATAGAGGCTCCAGCCGCCGAACCGGCCGCCCTGGGCGATGATGATTCCCTCCGTGGCACGATCGGCGACGGTGATCTCCGCCGTGATCGAGTAGGACACGTTTTTCATCGGCAACACGGCATGCTCCGAGAGCCGGCCCATGCCGGGAAACAGCATCTGGGAACGTCCCTGCACGAGAATCGGACGTCCGGCAACGGCAGGGTTGAAGCGCTCCACGAGCCGGTCATCGAGCGGGAAGACGTTGTACTTCACCGCCTCGATGGCGAACATCAGGTGCAACTCCTTGAGCTTCTCCGGCATCTGCTGGGCGAGATCGTGCGCCTGTGTCCAGTCCTTGGTTCCGTCGTAGAGTTCCCAGACGTCCTGATCGAAGGGGATCGTGCTGGTGGCCGTCACGACCCAGGGCGTCCGGTGCTTGGTGATCGCGCTCCAGCCCTTGTAGTAGATGCCGCGGTTGCCGAACATCTCGAAATACTGCACGTCGTGGCGTTCCTCCGCGTCGGCGTCGTCGAAGCTGTAGAGCATGGAGGCGCCCTCCATGGGACTCTGGGTGATCCCGTGCACCATCTCGGGTTCGGGCAGGCCCGCCGCTTCGAGGATCGTCGGCGCCACGTCGATCACGTGGCTGAACTGATGGCGCAGCTCTCCCTTGGCCTTGATGCCGTTCGGCCAGTGCACGAGCGTGCCGTTGCGGGTGCCGCCCCAATGCGAGGCGATCTGCTTGGTCCACTGGTACGGGGTGCACATGGCATGCGCCCAACCGACCGCATAATGATTGTACGCCGCCGGCGAGCCGAACTCGTCGATATGCGCCTTCAGGAAATCCGGAGTCTCGATGCCGGTGACGCCGTTGAGCAGCACCGCCTCGTTGAACGTGCCCTGCAGCGTGCCTTCGGCGCTCGCGCCGTTGTCGCCGATGATGTAGTAGACCAGCGTGTCGTCGAGGATGCCAAGGTCCTCCAGGGCATCGATCAGGCGCCCGACATGATGATCGGCGTGCTCCAGAAACCCGGCATAGACTTCCATTTCGCGGGCGAGCACCGGCTTCAGATCGTCGGGCATGTCGTCCCATGCGGGGATCTCGTCGTGGCGCTTCGTGAGCGCGCAATCCGCAGGGATCACACCCAGCTCCTTCTGGCGCGCGAAGGTCAGCTCGCGCTGCCGATCCCATCCATGATCGAATTTTCCCTTGTACTTGTCCGCCCATTCCTTCGGCACGTGGTGGGGCGCATGGGTCGCGCCGGGCGCGAAGTAGAGGAAGAAGGGCTTGTCGGCGCCTGCCAGCGCCTTTAGCTGGCGCACCCAGTTGATGGCCTTGTCGGCCAGATCCTCGGTCAGGTGGTAGCCTTCCTCGGCCGTTCTCGGCGGCGTGACGGCCGTGGTTCCTTCAAAGAGTTCCGGTTCGTATTGATTGCACTCGCCGCCGATGAACCCGTAGAAATACTCGAACCCGCCGCCGCCCGTGGGCCATTGATCGAACGGTCCGGTTGGACCGGTCTGCCAGGTCGGCACCTCGTGGCACTTGCCGAAATGAGCTGTCGCGTAGCCGTTCAGCTTCAGGATCTCGGAGATCGGCGCCTTGGTGTTGGGCCGCAGCGAGCTGTACCCGGGCGCGGAGGTCGCCGCTTCCGTGACGCAGCCCATGCCGACGCTGTGGTGATTGCGTCCGGTCAGGAGGGCGGCGCGAGTGGGAGAGCACAGCGCCGTGGTGTGAAACCGCGTATATTTCAGCCCGCCGGCCGCCAGACGCTCGGCAGTCTGCGTGTTGACGGGCCCGCCGAAGGCACTCGATGCACCGAAGCCGACGTCGTCGAGCAGCACCACCAGCACGTTCGGCGCTCCCTTGGGCGGCCGCAACGGCTCGATCGGCGCGAACCTCGTGTTGGGGTCCTTCGCGTCGTAGGTCGTCAGGCGAACCTGGGTCCGGTCGGGAATGGGGAGGATCGAACGCTGAATGCCGTTTGGTCCGTGGGTCATGGTGCGCTTCCTTCCGGCCTGGCTCGCTGATGAAAATGCTTTGGGGACGCGGCCCTCAAGTCGCTATGGCGATCGCAGCCTTGGCGCGCCTGATCTCTTCTTCGTCCTCGGGGGTGAGCTGGGTGCCGGCGAGCCCGATCACGACGCGCCTCAGATCGCCGGTGAACCGGAACGGCACCTCGTAGTCATCACAGACGGACGTTCCGGTGTCCTCGCCGATGTCGAAGGTCTCGTCGATGGAGACCCTGACAGGGATCGTGCGCGCCACGCGGCCTTCTCCAACCGCTTTCTCATCGACGCTGAGCACGACATGGGCGCCTTTTCCGATGCCGCCGCCGTCATACTGGAAATCCACCATCACCACATGATGGCCGGGCGGCAGCGCATCCGGCGCCGCGATCGTGGTGCGCTGCACGCCGCCGAGATTGTAGTGGAACACCGGCTTGCCGCCGAGCAGATAAAGGCCCCAGCCGTTGAAGCGGCCGCCCTGCGTCGCGATCACGCCCTCCGCGCCCCCGGCAGGGATGTTCACATCGGCCGCGATCTTGAACGACTTGTTCTTCAGGTCGGGCGCGGCCCCTTCGGGAATGCGCGTCTGGCCGGCATAATAGGTGAAGACCGAGCGGCCGTGGGTCAGACTGGGGCGGAGGCTCACATCGAACCGCTCGCCCGCACTGTTGTCGAGCGGAAGCACGTTGTACTTGGCCGCCTCGACCCAGAACAGATCCTGCATCTCGCGCAGCTTCTCCGGCTCGCTGTCAGCCACGTTCACGGCTTGCGTGAAGTCTTCGTCGACCTTGTAGAGCTCCCACCGGTAATCGAGAACGTTCGCTTTTCGCCCGAGACTGACCCATGGCGCGCCCGCAGGCGTCGTGGCGGCAATCCAGCCGTCATTGTAAATGGCGCGGTTGCCGAGCATCTCGAAATACTGCGTGCGACGAGGCGATGCTGCCGTCGCATCGTCGAACGAGTACACCATGCTCACGCCTTCGATCGGCTTTTGCGGCACGCCGTTCAGGATCGCGGGCGCTTCGACGCCGACGGCCTCGAGGATCGTCGGGGCAATGTCGATGACGTGGTGGAACTGCGTGCGAATGCCGCCACGGTCCTTGATGCGCGCGGGCCACGAGATCACCAGACCGTTGCGGGTGCCTCCGAAATGCGATGCGATCTGTTTCGTCCATTGGAAGGGCGTGTCCATCGCGTGAGCCCAGCCGACGGGATAATGGTTGAACGTCGTGGGCCCGCCGAGTTCGTCCATGCGCCGCAGGACCTCGTTGAAATCTTCGGTGATGCCATTGAGGAGAGCGATCTCGCTGAGCAGGCCCTGAGGGGTGCCCTCGCCGCTCGCGCCGTTGTCGCCCTGGATGTAGATCACCAGCGTGTTGTCCAGCTCACCCATGTCCTCGATAGCGTCGATGACACGCCCCATATGGTGATCGGCATGCGCGAGCGCCGCGGCGTAGACCTCCATCATGCGGGCGAACACTTTCTTGTGGTCGGCATCGAGGGAATCCCAGGCCGGAATCTCCGGGTGGCGCGGCGTCAGTTTCGCATCCTGCGGGACGATGCCCATCTGCTTCTGGCGGGCGAAGGTCTCTTCGCGGAGCTTGTCCCAGCCTTGGTCGAACTGGCCCTTGAACCTGGCGATCCAGTCCTTGGGGGCGTGGTGCGGCGCGTGAGACGTGCCGGTGGCGTAGTATTGCAGCCAGGGCTTATGCGGCGCGACCGCGCGTAGCATGCGGATACGGGCGATCGCGTGATCGGCGAGGTCCCGGTCCAAGTGGTAGTCCGGATCGTCCCGCGGCGGCTCAACGGGCTTGATGTTCTCGACGAGCGCGGGAGCCCACTGGTTGGTGTCGCCGCAGATGAAGCCGTAGAAATATTCGAAGCCGAGTCCGGTCGGCCAGAGATCATACGGCCCTGCCTGGCTGGTCTGCCAGTCCGGCACGTTATGGTTCTTGCCGTACCAGGCCGTGCTGTAGCCGTTCTGCCGGAGGACTTCGGCGAAGGATCCCACGCTCTTCGACATCACCGAGTTGTAGCCCGGATATCCCGTTCCGAGTTCCATCACCACGCCGGTCGAAGCCGAGTGATGATTGCGGCCGGACAGCAGGGCGGCGCGGGTGGGCGAGCACAGGGCCGTCGTATGAAAGCGGGTATAACGCAGCCCCGATTGCGCCAGGCGCTCGAAGGTTTTGGTAGGGACCGGGCCCCCGAAGGGGCTGGCGGCGCCGAAGCCGACGTCGTCCGTCAGGATGAGCAGAATGTTGGGAGCGCCTGTCGGCGCCTGTACCGCCTGGGGGAAGTCGGGAGTGGACTCGCTCGCCTGACGGGCGATGAAGCCCCTGAAGGGCTGTTCCGGCCGCGGCAGGACCGCGCCAATCTGCGAGGGCGCCACGTGCGGGACACTGCTGACGCTGGCGAGAAGGTCTGACTTCTTGGGCACGGCAGCCTCCCGGGTTCGTTCAGGCGGGGAGATAGCGATCCTACTCGGTCAGAAACATTGACGGTCGCACGGCGTGGACGGCGAGGGTCAGCGGCGAGGCACCTCTTCCCCGACAGCAGCGTGAGCGTCGGGAACCACGAGAGGCGAGAGGGATGTCGGATCGACGGCACCCGGAGAATGCTGACGCCTCATCGCTTCAGAAAAATTTTCGCACCTTGTGGAGGGTGGTCAATGGGGCATCGGGATAAGCTTCGTCGTCATCGTCACCACGTGGTCGATGATGGCCCGACCAGGATGGCGCCCCGAAGGGGCTCGCGAGCTGCCTTCGCTCCACCTTTGCCGGAACCCGCGTGAGCCGCCAGGACGAGTTACCCCGGCCGTTTCGTTGCCGAATATCCAGAATTGCCCTTCAGGCGTCCTGTTCGGTCAAGCAGAGACCCGCGATCCGGCCATACTGGAACCCAAGGGATGCAAGGCTTTGAGCGGAAGGAGGCGCTGCCGCACGGCCCTCAACCCCTCTGTGGCATCCTGCGTCGTTGATCCGTTCGGTCACGATGCGGCACGCTGCCAAAGCCCACGCATTCCTTGCACAGTGAGGTTCCCTCATGGCGCTGATCGACCCTGGAGCCGCCCCCGCATCGCCGAAGACGAACCCGCCGCATCCCGGCATGGTGTGGATTGCCGGCGGGACGTTCCGGATGGGATCGGACCAGCATTATCCCGAAGAGGCGCCGGTCCACCGCGTCACCGTCGACGGCTTCTGGATCGACGCCACCCCAGTCACGAACCGGCAGTTCCGGCGCTTCGTGCAGGCGACCGGCCACGTCACACTGGCCGAGACGAGGCCCGATCCGAAGGATTATCCCGGCGCGCTGCCGCATATGCTGCAGGCAGGCTCCCTCGTCTTCAGCCCGCCGGATCATCCGGTGTCCCTGAACGACTGGAGCCAATGGTGGGCCTTCGTGTTCGGGGCGAACTGGCGCCGGCCCTACGGCCCCGGCTCCTCGCTCAAGGGCCTCGACGATCACCCGGTGGTGCATGTCGCCTACGCCGATGCCGAGGCTTATGCGGCGTGGGCCGGCAAGAGCCTGCCGAGCGAGGCCGAGTGGGAATTCGCCGCCCGCGGCGGGCTCGACGGAGCAGAATTCGCCTGGGGCGACGAGCTGACGCCCGGCGGGCGGTACATGGCCAACACCTGGCAGGGCGTATTCCCGTTCCAGAACACGAAGCTCGACGGCTACGAGCGCACCTCGCCGGTGAAGATTTATCCGCCCAACGGCTACGGGCTCTCCGACATGATCGGCAATGTCTGGGAATGGACCTCCGACTGGTACGTGCCGAAGCACACGGTCGATGCGCAAAAGCCCTGCTGCATCCCGGTGAACCCGCGCGGCGGAGGCGAGGAGGCAAGCTACGATCCCTGCCAGCCGGAGATCCGCATTCCGCGCAAGGTGCTCAAGGGCGGCTCGCATCTGTGCGCTCCCAGCTACTGCCGCCGCTATCGCCCCGCCGCGCGCCATCCCGAGCCGGTCGACACCTCCACCAGCCATGTCGGTTTCCGCTGCATCGTCAGGGAGAAGGAGCCCCTCTGATGGCCGAGGCCCCGTCCAGGACAGGGCTCCTCCAGGCTCGCTTGGCTGTGGTGCTGACGATCGTCCTCATCGTCCTCGGCGCAATCTGGTACGGGTTTTCCACCGAGGTCTACCAGCGCCTGTGGCGGGACGTCGCTGCGCGCGCCGGCGGCCCTATGACATTCCGCTTTTTCTTTCAGCCCATGATGGCTGCGGCCGCGGCCATCCATGACGGCATCAAGGATGCTCGTCTCGGACGCTCGCCCTATTTCTGGGCCGCCCTGCACGATCAAAGGGAATTCGGCGCACGGCTGCGCGAGGGGCTGATCTCCACCGCCCGGATTGTCCTTCTCGGGCTCGCAATCGACGCTCTCTATCAGCATCGGGTGCTGAAGACGTTCTATCCCGGCGAGGCCGTGTTGATGGCGCTTCTGCTCGCCGTCCTGCCCTACCTGCTGCTTCGCGGCCCGACCGCGCGGCTCGCCCGCTGGTGGTCCAGGCGCGTGGCTTCCCTGGACCCCGAAGATCAGCGGCCTCGGCCATGACCGTGCCTCCCGCCCGTCCCGACCGCAACCCGGAAGAGATCTCCGTTGAGCTGTCGTCGCGGCGGACAGGAATGTCGTTTCAGCGAACCCGCATGAGCGCCGACCGCACCCTGATGTCGGTGATCCGCACCTCATTGTCGCTGATCAGCTTCGGCTTCACGATCTACCAGATCTTCCAGAAGCTCCGGGAGCAGCAGATCGTGTCGCACGCCGCCGCGGCGCGCAACTTCGGCGTGGCACTGGTCGGACTCGGAATCACGATGCTGGTCATCGGCATCATCTACCATGTGCAGTTCATGCTGGGACTGCGCAGGGAACGCCAGGCCATGAAAGCCGCCGGCCTCATCCATGGCGAGAGCCGCTTCCCGCCCTCGCTCACGCTCGTCACGGCCTTGATCCTGCTTCTCATCGGGATCAGCGCGATCGTGAGCATGACCCTGCAGGTCGGCCCGTTCGGTTGAGGGAGTTCCGCGCGGGTCACATCGAGCGCCCGTCGTTTCGTCACACCGTGAGAGGAGGAGCCAACCATGGCACAGCAACCGAAGGACACGCGCAGGCCCAATATCCTCGTCATCTGGGGCGACGACATCGGCATCTCGAATTTGAGCTGCTACAGCCACGGCCTCATGGGTTACCGAACGCCCAATATCGACCGCATCGCGAAGGAGGGCATGATGTTCACCGACTCCTACGGCGAGCAATCATGCACGGCCGGGCGCTCCTCCTTCATCACCGGACAGAGCGTCTACCGGACCGGCTTGTCGAAGGTCGGCTTTCCGGGCGCGCCGATCGGGATGTCCGACAAGATCGTCACGATTGCCGCGCTGCTCAAGAACCAGGGCTATGCGACAGGGCAGTTCGGCAAGAACCATTTGGGCGATCGCAACGAGCACCTGCCGACCGTGCACGGTTTCGACGAGTTCTTCGGAAATCTCTATCATCTCAATGCCGAGGAGGAACCGGAGCGGTATGACTATCCCTCAGACAAGGACTTCCCGAACTTCCGGAAGATGACGGGGCCGCGCGGAGTGATCCATTCCTGGGCGCAGAAGGAGGACGACCCCACCGAAGAGCCGCGCTGGGGCCGCGTCGGGAAGCAGAAGATCCAGGACACCGGCCCGCTCACCAAGAAGCGAATGGAAACCTGCGACGACGAGTTCGTGTCCGCCGCGAAAGACTTCATCAAGCGCCAGCACGATTCCGGAACGCCGTTCTTCGTGTGGTTCAACACCACGCATATGCATCTCTACACCCACACGAAGCCGGAAAGCCTCGGCCAGGCCGGACGCTGGCAATCGCCCTATCACGACACCATGATCGATCATGACCGGAACGTGGGCGCGATGCTCGATTGGCTCGATGAACTCGGCATCGCCGACGATACCTTCGTGATGTACTCGACCGACAACGGTCCGCACATGAATTCCTGGCCCGACGGGGCGATGACTCCGTTCCGCAGCGAGAAGAACACCAATTGGGAGGGCGCGTTCAGGGTGCCGCTGATGGTGCGATGGCCGGGCAGGATCAAGCCCGGCGCGGTCTCGAACGAGATCGTCCAGCACCACGACTGGCTGCCGACCTTCCTGGCCATGGCCGGCGATCCCGATGTCACGGAGAAGCTGAAGAAAGGGTATCAGGCCATCGGCAGGACGTACAGAAACCACATCGACGGCTATAATCTCCTGCCTCTCCTGACCGGTGAAACGAACCAGAGCCCTCGCAAGTTCTTCGTCTACATCAGCGACGACGGCGACGTCCTCGGCGTCCGCTTCGACAACTGGAAGGCGGTTTTCATGGAGCAGCGCTGCCACGGCACCATGCAGATCTGGATGGAGCCGTTCACGCGGCTGAGGTTGCCGAAGCTCTTCAATCTACGCACCGATCCCTACGAGCGGGCGGACCAGACCTCGAACACCTACTACAACTGGTTCCTCGAGCACGATTACATCCTGTTCGCTTCGTGGATGATCGTGGACGAGTGGGCCAAGACGTTCAGGGAATTCCCACCGGTCCAGAAACCGAACACCTTCACGATCGACGATGCGTTGCGGATGCTGTCCGAGGCGGCGAGCGGCGGAAAATCGTGATGTCCTGACCAAGCGGCAGTGATCGGACCGGTTCTCGCCCCGATCGCTGCCGCACACTCATTCCGTCATCATCTGTGGCAGGTCAGAAACGACAGGCAGCGCCGCGACGGCCGGTCTGGCGAACAGAAAGCCTTGAAACAGCCGTATGCCGGCTGCGTGCAGCGCCTCCAACTCGGCCCTTGTCTCGATCCCTTCCGCGATCACCGTGACGCCCAACTCCTGCGCGATGGCCAGAATGCCCCCTATGATGCTTTGCCGCGCCGGGGAGGTCGCAATCCCGCGGATGATCTCCATATCGACCTTGATGATATCAGGCTGGAAATTCGCCAGAAGATTCAAGCCCGCATAGCCTGCCCCGAAGTCGTCGATCGCTGTCGTGAAGCCAAGCCGCTTGTATTCCGCGATGATGCGCCCGACATGCCGCGTATCCGTGATGCGCTCGTTCTCCGTGAACTCGAACATGATGCGGGAAGGGTTGAAGTTGCAGCGCTGCGCCGCCTCCAGGGTCGCTCGAATACAGGCGCTCGGCTCGTACACCGCATTGGGCATGAAGTTGATGGACAGGCGTGTCTCATCGTCGGCCGCGAAGAGCTGACCGGCCAGCTCGATCGCCTTCACGCGACAGGCCTGGTCGAACTTATAGCGGTTTGCGTCATCCACGAGGCTCAAGACGTGGCCGGCGGATTGGCCCTCGGTCCCCCTCACGAGCGCCTCGTAACCCCAGATTGCTTTCTTCCGGAGGTCAACGATGGGATGAAAGGCCATGGTGAAGGCGAACGGTAACGGCTCGCCGGAGCGGCAGCCCCGACAACTGGTCCTGGTATCCACTGGCCTTCCTCCGCCCCTGACTCGTCGCTTAGGGCATCGGACGTGAAAAGTGAATTCCACTTTCACATCCGATGCCCTAAGCGATGGGAGCGTCCACAATGCAGGTGACGCCGGACTCGGCGAACTCGATTTGGACATTGCCGCCAAGGTCCTGCGCGAGGCTGCGCTCGATCAGACGGGACCCGAACCCTCTTCGCGTCGGCACTTGGACAGGCGGCCCTCCGCTCTCCGTCCAATGGAGGTGAAGGCGCGCAGGTGTGCCACCGTCGATTCTCCAAGCGATCCTGATTTCGCCCGTCGCATTGGACAGCGCACCATATTTCACCGCATTCGTTGCCAGCTCCTGGAGCACCATGGCCAGCGCCAGCGCCATGCGCGGCGGCAGACGCACCCTGGGTCCGCTCAGATGCAGGCGATCCTCACCGCGGTTGCTGTAAGGCTCAACCGCCTGAGCTGTGATTTCGCGCAACTCCGCCCCCTCCCAGTTTTCCCGGGTGAGCACGTCATGGGCGCGGGAGAGCGCCAGGAGGCGCCCCTCCAGCGCCATCTTGGCCTCCTCCATCGTGGGCGCATTCCGGAGGGTCTGCCCGGCGATGGACTGCACCGTCGCGAGCGTGTTCTTCACGCGATGATTGAGCTCGTTGATCAGGAGCCGCTGGTGCTCTTCGCTGCGCTTGATCTCGTCAATGTCCACGATCACCGCCAAGGCGCCGCTCATACGCCCATCGGGATCGCGGAGAGGGATGCCGCTCACCCGGGTCCAGCTCTCCTTGCCATCGGACAAACGGTGCAGGAACTCGATGCCGGTGACCAGCTCTCCCTGCAGCGCGCGTGCACTGGGATAATGGCTCTTCGGCACCTGACGGCCCTGATCATCATGAGCGATCCACTGCTCCTGGTCATCGGGCACTTGCGATGGAATGACGCCGTCCGGCCGGTAACGGCGAAAGGCCGGGTTCGACAGCACCGTCGTCCCCTGCGGATCGACGAGAGCCACGCCCACCGGGAGGGTCTCGATCAGGGTGACGAGGCGGGTTCGCTCCTGCGCGAGCTGGGCCGCAAGCTCCTCGATGGCGTCTTCGGCCTGCCTGCGGGCCGTCACATCGCTTGCGGCTCCGAACCATTCGAGGATCTCGCCGTCCTGGCGGAGGATCGGAAGCGCACGAGAGTGCATCCACCCGAACGTCCCGTCGGCCCTTCGCACGCGAAGCTCCACCTCGAACATGCTCGCTGTCTGGATAGCTTTCTGGATTGCCGCCGTGACCTGCGGCTGGTCGTCGGGATGAACATAGCTGCCGAGCCAGGCCTCATTCGGGCCTTCCGCGTCCAGGAGGATCCCTCGTCCGTCGAGCTGGCGCATCTCGGTCCAGTCGGGGCTCATGCGGTACACCACGTCGGAGCTGGCCGTCACGAACGCGCGGAAGCGCTTTTCGCTGTCCGCGAGGGCCGCCTCGGCCCGGGCCCGTTCGACGGCGGACCAGGTTCGCTCGGCAATGTCCTCGATCAGCGCCACCTCCTCTGGGGACCAACGGTGGGGATCCCGGAAGTTCACGTACAGAGATGCCGTGAAACGGCCATTGCGGACCAAGGGCACCGACACGAAGGCGCTTGTCTCGATCGCCGCCCAGGTTGCGTGAACCTGCGTCAGGTCGGCCCGAAGATCGTCGCAGACGTCGACCTGCCCCTTCCGCTGGCGTGCAATGCTGTCCGCGCCGAATGCGCGAAGCGAAAAGGTCCCGACGAGCGGCTCCACGCCGTCGGCGAAACACGTCTCGCAGACGATGGTCTCATCGTCCTCCTGCACCTCGCTGTAGCCGACCCGGTTGGCGCCCAGGTGCCGCCCGAGCGCCTCGACCGCCGCGGCCATGATGGCGCGGGGATCGGTGAGAGCGCGAAGCGTCTCCTCGATCTTGATGCGAAAGGCCTGCCGCCGCTCGGCGAGCATCTGATCGGTTGTCTCGGCGACGGCGCAGAACATGCCGGCGACCCGGCCGCTCTCGTCGCGCACCGGCGAATACGAGAAGGTGAACCAGGTCTGCTCGTCGAAGCCCTTGCGGTTCATGACGAGCGGCAGGTTCTCCCGATAACTCGCCTCACCGGCCAGGGCCGTATCGATCAGCGGAGAGATGTCCTGCCAGATCTCGGCCCAGATGTCCTGGAAGCGTGCCCCGAGCGCCTGGGGATGCTTGGCGCCGAGGATCTCGGCATAGGCATCATTGTAGAGGAAGCCGAGTTCCGGTCCCCAGGCCACGAACATCGGGAATTTCGAGCCCAGCAGCAGGCCGACCACCGAGCGCAGCGACTGAGGCCAGGTCGACGGCGCGCCGAGCGGCGAGGACGACCAGTCGTGCGCCCGCATGAGGGCGCCCGTCTCGCCGCCGCCCGAGAGGAAATCGAGGGCTCCGGGGACTACCCCGCTGGGCAGCCTATCGTGCATCAGGAGGATCCTGGGCAGGGTGCAGCCTGCGCTCCGCCCGCCGCTCCCGCTCGCCGAGCGGTCGCAAGGCGGCGCGAACGGCCTCGCTTGCGCTGCGACGGCGGCCGGAGGCGATTGTGCTGTCGACGCGCGCTTCGAGCTCAGGGGTGAGCGGGACGTGGCGGGTTTTGCGGGTTCTCATAGGCCGTGAACAGGAGAGCCGGGATTGGTATCAACTTTTGAAACCTGAACTAGCCCTTGGCCTCACCAAAACAAGAGGCCATCCCTGGACACATCCTCTCACACCCTCCCGCCAAGCTCGACAGGAATCATGCAGGAGAGCCTGAGCGCACGGGAACCATCAGTGCCGAGACGGTCCGAAGCGGGTCACCCTGAGCCATTGAGCCCTCGCCGATGACGGTCGGCTCAAGCCGCGAATGCGGAACCTGGGCTAAGATCTGCCTGGTGCCGGAAGGAGACATTCTTGGCTTTCGGTTCGGTTTCGCGCATGGCCCTTTGTGGAATATCCGCTACCAAGCAAAGGGCATGGCCGACGAGTGCTCGATGGCTCCGCGTTTGAACCGATCCCACTGTGCAGCAGTTGTACCTTCTACCTGCTGGGCGGCTCAAGCGACGCCGGAGGTTATATCATGGAATCTCCACACGAGGCGGTCACAACAGTTGATGCCTTAATGGCCGCAGCCAAGGACGAAACCACCCGGCGCATCGTCGTCAGCGGCGCGTTGGCCAATGTGCCAACCGTCAGCCTTTCGCCAGGACAATCCCTGCACGGAGCGGACGAACAATCTTCCATCAGTTTCGCTGATGGCGGCGATGGCCTTCAGCTTTCCTCGGATAACCGGGTTCACCATATTCGTCTCAATGTTGCTCCGGAAAGGCGCGCGATCTTCAACGACACCTCTGTCCCGAGCCTGGGGCGGATCGAGCTGCGCGCCGTCACCACCATCGGCCGTGTTCAGATCCTCGCGCGCGACAAGGTGCGGGGCGGGCATGTCGACGTGAACGGCCTCGACATCATCAAGGCCGACGCGCGGGGCGAGAGCGAACGACCACACGGCTACGGCGTCGATGTCCTCCAGGGCGCCTTCACCCTGTGGAACATGCAGCCGGAGGCCGATGTGGTCGTCAGCGCGGACCTCGTCGGCCTCTCGGCTGGCCGCAGCGGCGCGCCGGTTCTGGGCTCCGGTATTTTCGTGAGCGGTGGCGGTGACAAGGGCGGCCGGCTGATCATGCGCCGCCTGGAAACCGAGGCGGTTTACAGCGACGGCCGAATTGCCCCCGGGACGCCTGACCAGATCACCGGCGGCGTTTTCACGGTTCATGGGGCTCATGTCGATGTCGTTCGCAACCGCGGCCCGGTCGTGACCTACGGCGTCAACGATATGGCGCTCGACAATTGGGGCGTGGTCGACCGCTGGATCGCTGAGGAGAAGATCACTTCCTATGGTCCGAGCGGCATCGGCTTCGTCAATTTCGGGATCGTGCATGAACTGAAAGTCAACGCGCTGATCGAAACCTTCGGCCAGGGTGCGCGCGGGTTCAACGTCTATACCGGCACGGTCGATCTGGCGGAGTTCGATCGCATCACGACCCATGCAGACGGAGCGGTCGGCATCCAGATCAGTCAGCCCATCGGCCGGCTGGTCGTGCGGCGCGGCATTGAGACATTTGGCGGGACTGGTCCGTCGCTGGTCAAGGGGAAGGTGGTGACGCTGTCCGCGATCGGCCTGAGCATCAAGCCGGGCGGCTCGGCCCGCGAGATCGAGATCATCGGCGGCATCAAGACCCACGGACCCGGTGTGGCTCCAATCGAGCAGCATGGCGCAATTGAGTCCTTGCGCATTTCAGGAGGCATGACTGCGGCGGGCGGCGGCTTTGATGAGATCTGATGAG
This sequence comes from Microvirga sp. HS2, assembly GCF_055792805.1. Taxonomy (NCBI): domain Bacteria; kingdom Pseudomonadati; phylum Pseudomonadota; class Alphaproteobacteria; order Hyphomicrobiales; family Methylobacteriaceae; genus Microvirga; species Microvirga sp. HS2. The sequence continues at coordinate 7,795 of NZ_JBVVAJ010000007.1, read as the reverse complement.
CAGGACACGAGCCACAACGGATAAAGATTGATGACCCCTTCATGCGCTGTTTGGCTCTGCAATTCCGGTAAGCCCATCCGAGGAACCGAATAAAGCTGCAATGCAGCGAACTCGGAATACCGCATCGGGACAGTCTGACGTGAGACAGTATCGAAACATTCCAAGCTGTCGCTTTGCCTGCCCTGATAGGGGCGCAGATGCCGAAGTGCACATGGAGAACCGCTGACGCCGAGCTGTCCAAGAGAGCGTCGTGCGTACACGGCAAATGGTCCCGACCAGTGCAAGTCTCCTTGGGGTCAAGCGTTCACGTTCCGTCCGCTTAACGGACGTCGGCGCTTGAGTGCCGAAGCGGACCAAACACTTACGTCTCAGGCGCGCCAGAAGGAGACATTCTGGGCCAGACCTGCTTTCACGATAAACCGCCTTGTTGTCGGAATGAAAACTCAAAGGTTGTTTATGACATGATCCCAGGCATGGCGGACAGTTCCTCGATCAGGCGCTTGGCGAGAAAGGCGCGGCGATGTCCTCGGGGTTGCTCCGCAGGACCATTCGTCAAAACTCCAAAGGGCTCGTAACCAAGCTTGATGTAGAACCGCTCGGCTCTTGCGCTGGATGTATCGAGCCATGCTCCATGACAGCCGCGCGACCGAGCGATGGTCTCGGCTTCTGCCATGAACCTTGCTCCAAACCCCTGCCCCCGAAGTTCCTCGGAGACCCAGAGCATCTTCACAAGAAGCCAGCCATAGGATGTCGAGCCGATGAGGCCGGCGATCATACTTCCCTGCAGGTCCCGAGCGATCAGCGTGAGCGGCTTCCCATCGCTCGGGGGAACATTCTGTCGAAGTGCGTCGAGGAGCTTGCGCTCCACTTCATCAGCAAGAGCTCCGCTTGGATCATCCTCAAACGTTATGGTCATCAACTTGAGGCTCCGACATGCCATCGCACGCCCCATGCATGATCCGATATCACGCAAGAAGAGAGCTGCGCAGTTCGCAGAACGGCCCATATGAACACGGTAAACAGGGTGAATGCCCTGTCTTCCGTGAACCTACCTGCGGCCGCTGAGAACAAGATAAGCGGCGGCCGTCCAGGAGAATGCATCCCCGCCCAGGCCCTCGCCTGTCGTCGGATCGAAATACTCACAGAAGCCGGCGCTCTCGATGGCCCGAATGGTGGTCTGCTCGATCCGGCGAGCGAGATCCTCGGATCCGTTCAGGCGTAAGCCGTCCGAGATGAGCCAGTTGATGACGGCCCAGACCGGACCACGCCAATACCGCTTCGGTTCGAAGGACGGTGAGAAGGACGGCGCTGAGGGAACGCCGACGACCATGCCGTCGAGCCAACGCTCAATCTCCGCCGTGGCAGCATCACGCTGAGCCTTGTCGAGCTTCAGGGCGACAAGGGGAATGAAGGCGGCCTGCGTTGGCACCTCGATGTCATGCCCCGATATCAGGTCGAGAGAGACGAAGCGCGAGAACTCTGGACGCCAGCGGCGGGCGAGGCCATTCAGCAACGTCTCATGCATGCGCGAGAGCTCGGCCTTCTCCTCGTCAGTCCCGAAGGTTCCGGCCAGATGCATGAGATCGGCCGTCGCGCGCGCCAGAATTCCGGTCATCTGCACGTCGGCCACCTTGAAGGGAGCGGCCGCCCATTGCCGCTTCGGATCCCAGCCGCAATCCCGATAGATGTCGACGAGATGGATGAAGCGCTGGTAGTCCTCGTCCCGCGGACGCATGGAGGCGTCCACGTGGCCCGTGTCCTTGCGGCGGATGGTAGTTGTCGTGGTGGTCGGGACGCGGGCCAGGGCCTCATCCCAAGCCGGCGAGTTGTCGCTGCCGCTTTCCCAGGGATGAAGGATCGACACGAGGCCGAGCCCTTCCGGATCGCGCGCGCTCAGCCACCAGCGGTGTGAGCGTAACGCAGCCTGGAACAGCATTCGTGTGCGATCCATTGCGCCGGGCGCGCCACTTGCGAGAGCGGCCTCGTGAACGTTTCGCAGGGCCATGCCGAAGACCGCCGGCTGCGTAATGCCGGAAGTCGGAATGCGGTGGCGCGTGCCCCATACATCCGGGCCGGGAAAATAGGTGTCGCTCGGCGCGTGGAACACGATGTGCGGGATCATACCATCATCCCACTGGCCTTCGACCAGACGCTCCAGCTCGCGGTAGGCTCGGTCTATGTCGAAGATCGCAAAGCCCATGGCGACGAAGGCGGAATCCCAATTCCACTGGAACGGATAAAGCCGGGCGGTCGGCACCGTGTAGCCGCCGCGATCGTTGCGGGCGAGAATGGCACGCGCGGCTTCTTCCTTCGGAGGCATGTTCATATCAAAGGTCCTTCAATTCGCAACTCAGGCCCGGGCAAGGGCACGCCCGGTAGTGCTGTCGATCCATGTCACGCGCGCAGGATCCACGGTCAAACCTACACGCTCGCCGGTATTCACCTTTGCCGTCGGCGGCGCGACGATGCGGGCGAGCTGGCCATCGATGGAGCCTGTGAGAAGGAGGTACGATCCCATCGGTTCCACGACGCGCACATCGAAGGGGATACCCGAGCCGTCGGGGCTCAGGATCGCATCCTCGCCGCGCAAACCAAGCTCCAGGTTCTGCGTCGTCGAGGGGCAAGGCAGCGTGGCATCCCCGATCCTGGCGGCGCCGTGACTGCTCTGGACCCTGATGAAGTTCATGGGTGGCGAGCCGATGAAGCCGCCGACGAAGCGGGTGGCGGGCGTGGTGTAGATTTCGAGCGGCGAGCCGATCTGGTCGATCTTGCCGCCATGCATCACGGCGATGCGGTCGGCGAGGCCCATGGCCTCGGTCTGGTCGTGCGTCACATAGATCGTCGTGGTCCCGGCTTCGCGCAGAACCGCCTTCAGTTCCGTGCGCATCTCCAGCCGCAGCAGCGCGTCGAGATTGGAGAGCGGCTCGTCCATGAGCAGCACGGCGGGCTCGACAGCCAGCGCGCGGGCTACCGCCACGCGCTGACGCTGACCGCCCGAGAGTTTCGCCGGATAGCGGTCGAGATAGGCTTCGATATGGAGCAGGGCCGCTGCGCGCTCGACCTTGCGTTTCACGTCCGCTTGCGAGGCCTTCTGCATGCGCAAGCCGAAGGCGACGTTCTCGAACACGGTCATGTGCGGGAAGACGGCGTAGTTCTGGAACACCATCGCCAGCCTGCGCTTGCGGGGAGCGAGATCGCTCACGTCCTGCCCACCAATGACCACGCGCCCGGAAGTTTGCGTCTCGAGGCCGGCAATGATGCGCAAGAGCGTGGTCTTGCCGCAGCCCGAGGGGCCGAGGAGGGCCACGAACTCGCCGTCGTTGACGGTAAGCGAGACTTCCTGCAGGGCGCGGAAGGAGCCGAATTCCTTGACGACCCGGTCGATGACGATGTCAGCCATGAGGTGATCCGTTACTTGCTGGCAATGCCCCACACCGCGAAGAGGTATCGTCTCACGGCAAAGATGAAGAGCACGGAGGGAATGATGAGAATGAAGCCGCCGGCGAAGCGGTAATGAAGAGGGCTCTCGGCCAGAATCCGGAGCAGATAGGCGGTGAGCGTCCGCTCACGCACGGTGAGGATCGAGGCGGCGAACACCTCGTTCCACGAGATCACGAAGGCGAAGATCGCGGTTGCGGCAAGGCCCGGCAGGGCCAGTGGCAGGACCACCTTCATGAAGGCCTGGAAGCGCGTGCAGCCGAAGACCCAGGCCGCCTCTTCGTATTCGCGCGGGATACCCATGAAAAGGCTCTGCGTCACGAGTGCTGCGAAGGGCAGCGCCAGCACCGTATGGATCAGCGACACGCCGAAGGGCGTGTCGTAGAGGCCAAGGCGGATGAACGAGACGGTGAGCGGCAGCGCCAGGATCGCGAGCGGGAAGGCGCGGGTGAGGAGAACGAGCAGGCGATAGGCATTTTGCCCGCGGAAGGTATAGCGCGCCAGCGCATAGCCGGCGGGAGCGCCGAGCGCGATGGAGAACACCACGGTCAGCCCGGCGGCGATAAGGGAATTGACGAGGGCGTTGAACACGCCCTCGATGGCGAGGAACTGGTTCATGGCCGCGAAGGACAGGTCCGAAGGCCAGATCGATTTCGGCCAGCGGAACACGCCGAGCCTGCCGCCGAAGGCGCCGAGCGCCACGAGATAGATCGGCACCAGCACCCAGGCGATCAGCACCGCAAGACCTGTCCAGAGCAGCAGGCGCCGCGCCGAGGGAAGAGCCATGACGCGGCTCGCGGAGGCGGGTTCGAGTTTTGCGGCGCTGGTCGTCATGGGAGCTGCTCCGGACGCGTTCTCAGCACGCGCAGGTAAAGGGCCGTCGCAGCGAGAGAGATCGCCATGATGAGCACCGCGTAGGCGGCGGCGACGCCGTAATTCTGGTTGTCGTTCTGCCAGACATAAGCCTCGCCGGCGAGGACGGGGAAGTTGCGTCCGCCGAGCGCATAGACGACGGCGAAGACCTCGAAAGCGAGAACCGTGCGCAAGATCAGGGCCGATTGCAGGCTGGGCTTCAGAAGCGGCAGGGTGATCTTGGTGAAGCGCGTCCAGGGCTTGGCGCCGAAGATCTCGGCCGCTTCCGCGAATTCCTTCGGGATCAGCTGCAGGCCCGCGATCAGGATCACCAGCACGATGGCGGTGGCGCGCCAGAGTTCCGCGAGCACGATGCCGAAGAACAGCGCGACGGGCGTTTCCTGCGAGAGCCATCCGGCCGGCCCCTGGATGAGGCCGAGAGCGTAAAGCGCGGAGTTCAGGTAGCCCGTGTTCTGGAGCAGGGCGAGCCAGGCGAGACCGGCTGCGAGATCCGAGATTCCGAGAGGAATGGTGAGCACCCACAGGACCAGATCGCGGCCCTTGTCGAGTTTCGCCACCATGGTGGCCATGCCGAGCGCCAGAACGACCTGGAGCGGCACGACCACGAGGGTAAGCAGGAACGTGTTCTTGACGGCGAGCGCGAAATTCAGGTCGCCGGCCATGCGCTGGTAGTTTTCGAGCGACAGGCCTTCGCCTGCGAAAAAGGACAGCCAGATCGTCTGCACGAGCGGCACGAGAAACAACGCGCCGAGAAAGACGACCGATGGCGCGATCAGTGCATAGGGAATCCAGGATGTGCGCGCAGGCATGAGGCCGCTCCACTCGCAAGGGGATGAGCCCGGCGCGTTGTCTTCGCCGGGCTCAAGCATCAGGTTATTGGACCGAGCAGGCGCCCTGGCTCGGCTTGTCCGGAGCCCAGCAGGGCGCGCCGGTTTCCTTCATGAGCGTGTCGAGAACCTTCGCCTGCGCTTCGAGCACGTCCTTGACCGGCTCGTTGCGCAGCACGATGCGCTGGAAGCTGTCCATGTAGACCTTGTTGAACTCGCCACCCTTGGCGCCGAGGCCCACGGGCAGGAGCGACACGAGCGCATCCTTGGCGTTCTGCGTCGCGGCCACCGCGCCGGCGAGCGCCTTGATGCCGGGCGCGAGATCCGCCGGCAGCTCCGCCTTCACGACTGGGAAGAAGCCGACCTCGGCAGCCGTGGCCAGCTGCGTCTCAGGCTTGGTCATGTGCTCAATCACCGCCACGGCGCCTGCGCGGTTCGGCGCATCCTTCGGGATGGCGAGGCCGGCGATCACCGGCATGTAGCCGCGTCCCTTCGGTCCGGCCGGGGCCGGGAACGCGATGAACTGATCGGGCTGTAGGGTGAGCGCTTCCTTCACGCGGGCGATGTGATCCCACGCGATCCACACCTCGCCGGAGAGCAGCGGCTCCTGCATGAAGTTGTAGTTGGTCGAATTGGGATTCGACACTGCCCACAGGTCCTTCAGCGCGTTCCATCCGGCTTCCGCGTCGGGCGACTTGAAGGTCGTGACCACACCGCCGGTGAAGGACGGATAGAAATAGCCCTGGAAGAATCGCGGCATGAGCCCCGTCGGACCCGCCGGGAAGCCGAGGCGGCGCTGACCTGTCCTGTCGACGATGTTCTTGCCCCATTGCTGAAGCTGCGCATAGGTGAGGGTGTTCACGTCCGCGCCGGGCGGCAGGTATTGCAGCGCCTGCTTGTTGGCCACCATCACGTAGGTGGCCTGCATCCACGGGATGTATTGCTGCTGGCCTGTGCCGAGCTTGCCGAGGTCCATCAGGCTCGCCGGAATGCCGCGATCGGTCAGCTTCGCGGCGACGTCATCGACGGGCTGGAGATCGGCCGGAACGTGCGGCTGCAATTCACCGTGCAGCGCGCCGACGACGCTCGCCGTGCGCTTGCCGGCCTGCGTCTCCGCCTTCATGCGGACAGCAAACGCGGGCGGCTCGTCCACCACATAGGTGGTCTTGCCCGGAATGCCTTTCAGCAAGACTTCGCGGACTTTCGTCGCTTCCTCGATGGGACGAAGCTGCGTCGAGTAAAAGATCGTTTCCTGCGCCTGCGCGACCGAGAGCCCCCCGAAAAGGGCTGCCGCGGCAGCGATGGCGCGAAGCGATACCGGATGCGTCATTTCCTTCCTCCATCGGTCCCTTCTTGTTGCCGCTCGATCCGGGGCCGGAAGATCGAGGGCCTCAGACTCAGTTCGCCGGTCCGTGGGTGGCCCTCGGAACCTGCCGAACCGGCAGAATGGTTTGCAATTCGCGGGCGTCGCGTCCGCCGAGCCGGGCAATCAGGATCTCGGCCAATTGCCGGCCTACATCGGGAGCGGCGATTTCCATGCTCGACAGAGGCGGATCGGTGAAAGCCGCGGAGGGCAGATTGTCGTGGCCGATCACCGAAATATCACGCCCGGCGGTGAAGCCGTGCTCCTTGAGCGCGCTGAGGGCGCCGATCGCCATGCTGTCGGTCGCGCACAACAGTGCCGTGGGACGCGCGCTCTGCTGGAGCAGCCGTTGCGCGGCCTCATAGCCGCCCTCTTCCGTCGGTTGCGCCGTGTATTCGAGCGCTTCCGGGGAGCCGATATCTTCGAGCGCCGCGAGCCAGCCCTTGCGGCGGAGGTGAGCGAAGGTAAGGTCCTGCGGCGCAGCGATATGGGCGATGCGCCGATGGCCCAAGGACGCGAGCTTTCGTGCAGCTTCCCTGAAACCGGCCTCGCCGTCGCCGTCGATGAAGGCGTGCTCCTGCGACCGGGCGGTCCTTCCATGGGTCACGAAAGGGATGCCGCGTTCCTTCAGGAAGGCGACGCGCTCATCCTCGAGCCTTGTGCGCACAACGATCACCGCATCGGCGCGCCTGCCGTCCAGAAGCCGCCGGTAGGTGTCCATCTCCCCCGCCCGGCCGGCGGTCGGCAGCAGCATCAGGTCCAAGCCCTCCTCGGCAAGACGCTGCCCGCAGGCCGTCAGCATGTTCAGGAAGATCGGAGGTCCGAACCGGCCCGGTTCCGTGGGCAGGGTCACGGCCACGGCTTCGGCTTTGCGCCGCCGCAAGCTGCGGGCCGCTGGATTCGGCCGGTAATTCATGGCCTGGGCAGCCGCCTGAACGCGTTCGCGGGTGGCCAGGGCGACGTCGGAATAGCCGTCGAGGGCCCTCGAAACCGTCGTGGTCGAGAGGCCGAGTGATTGCGCGAGAAGCTTCAGGTTCGACAAAGCGCAATCCCTCCGTAGATGGAAGATTGATTCCCAAAACGTTTTGGAAAGTCAAGCTAGCTTATGCAATTTTGTTGCATTGAGTCAACTCTGGTCGGGAGCGAGTGCCAAGCATCAGGTTATGACGACTAGAGCAGATTCGACTTAGACGGGCTCATACCCGCAGTTCCTGATGTAGTTCTGGCACTCATTCGGCTCGAAGGCGTCCAGCAGTTCTCCGATGGTGGTCCAGAGCGCCTCCTTGGTACGTGC